>DATANT010000319.1:0-7413 GCA_036266115.1 Gemmatimonadaceae bacterium
AGCCCCTGCTCCAGCGCCTCGGCGGCGTCGCCGGGAAGCCCCACCTCCACCAGCCGCGTCGCGCACCAGCGCACCAGATCCAGCGCCCGGCCGGCCTCGCCGGCCTCCTGCCAGTGCCGCGCGCAATCCCACAGCAGCGCCGCCGCCTGTGCGCCCTTGATCTCGTCCTCCAGTGTCTGCGCCGCCAGACGGTGCAGCAGGTGCCGCGCGGCGTCGGGCAGGCGCGAGAGCGCGGCGTGCGCCACCAGCTCGTGCTTGGCCGGCACGCGCGGCCCGTCGCTCGCCAGCAGCCCCTGCTCCTCCAGTGCGGAGAGGCTCTTCAGCAGCTCGTAGCGGCGATGCTCCAGCACCGCCGCAAGCCGCTCCAGCGTGGAGTTCTTGCCCAGCACGGCGCAGGCCTGCAGCGCGCGCAGCGCGTGCGCGTCCAGGCGGTCCACCCGCTCGTCCACCAGCACCCGGAGCGACGTGGGTACGTGCATCTCGCCCGTCTCCAGCCAGTGCACGGCGAGCGCCCGCAGGAAGAAGGGATTGCCCTCCGCCAGGTGCACGCACCAGTCGCGAAAGGCCCGGGACATCGCCGAGACGTCGCCGCCCAGCACCGCGGACAGCAGCGTGAGCGCCTCGGCGTCGTGCAGCGCGGGGAGCCGGTGCACCAACAGGCCATCGGTGCGCCGCCGCGGAGGTCCCGCCAGCACGCGCGGGTCGCGCGCCGTGAGCACCACCAGCAGCCGGCGGCTCGCGCACCAGCCCATCAGCTCCTCCAGCACCTGCCACGAGACGTTGTCCAGCCAGTGCACGTCCTCGATGCCGAGCACCACGCAGCACTCACCCGTCACCGCGTCGATGAGGTCGAACAGTGCCTGCCGCACCCGCGCGAACAGCAGCTCCGCCTCACCGGTGTCGGGGCTCGGCGTGTCCACGGCGGGATCGTGCTCCGTGAGCCGCCGCAGGTAGCCGAGCGTCTCCGGCGAGCAGCCGATGGCGCCGGGCAGCGCGAGCAGCGGCGGCACGAGATCCATGAACACCGAGAGCGGGTGATGCTCGTCGCGGCTGTGACAGCCCACCACCTCCACCCGGGCGCCCTCGAGCACCGCGAGCTTGCCGAACTCGCTCAGTGCGCGACTCTTGCCCATCCCCGTGTCACCCCACAGCAGGCAGGCGCGCCCGCTGGCGCTCTTGGCGCTCTGCAACTGCTGGTGCAGCAGCGCCATGGTGTTGCGCCGGCCCACGAAGCACGCCTCGCCCGCGGCGAGCGACGGCGGGAGCTGCAGCCGCTCGGCGATGCGGCGGCGGAGGACGGTGGCCGGCAGCCGGATGTCGGCCCCGGCCACGCCGAGCTCCGCCACGTAGGTATCCAGGATCCCGATCGCCGCTGACTTGCTGCCGGCCAGGGCGGTGGCCTCGGCCAGCGCCAGGGTGGCTTCCTCGTTCAGGGGGTCGAGCACGAGCACCCGGCGGGCCATGCGCTCCACGTCGTGCCACGCGCCGCGGCGCCGGCGGTCCAGGAGGACGGCGAGCAGCGCTCGGCGAAGCCGTCCGTGCGCCAGGTCGCGCTGCTCGTCCAGCCAGGCGGCGAAGGGCGGGGAGAACTGCGGCACGTAGCCGGCCAGAAAGACGCCGAACGGCGCCTGCTCGTCGAGCAGCGTCTCGTCGCTCTCCGCGGCCGCCCCGAGCAGCACGTCGAGGTCGCTCAGCACGCCGTCGGCCGCGAGGACGATGCTCTGGCGATCGCCGTCGAGCGTGACACCGTACTGACGGAGCTTGTAGAAGGTCTGCCGCAGGTTGTGCCGGCGGAGCTCGTCCGGAGCGCCGGGCCAGAGCAGGTCGAGCACCCAGCGGCGCGAGAGGGGACGCCCACCCGCCAGCACGAGCAGGAGCAGGACGGCGAACGCACGCTCGGCGTCGGGCCCGAGCCGCCTGACGCCGATCTCGATGGCGCACTCGCCGAGTGCGCGGAGCCGCACGATCATACCAGACCCTCCAGCCGGAGCATACGGAGGTCCCGCGGACGTGCGCCGCCGCACGCCACCCACAAGACAACACGGATGAGTCAGCAGACCGTCAGCGAGGTTTGTGGTATCGTGCGCGAGAAGCTACGTGGCGCTGGCGGACTCCGCCATACGCGAGGGGGCCGGCGCACTCGGCACCGACCCCCACGTCCGGACCCCTGGACCTCGCCGCGCGACCCGCGGCCGGTCAGCCGCGCCGCTCCTCCAGCGTGAGCAGGCGCTCCACGCTCACCCCTTCCGCCTCCCCCTGGAAGTTGAGCACCACGCGATGGCGGAGCACGGCGTGCGCCACGCTGCGCACGTCGTCCACGTCCGGCACGGAGCGGCCATCCATGGCCGCCCGGGCCTTGGCACCCAGCACCAGGTACTGCGAGGCGCGGGGGCCGGCGCCGTAGCTCACGAAGCGGCGCACCTCGGCGCTCGCGTCGGGCTCGGTGGGCCGCGTGGCGCGCGCCAGCTGTACGGCATAACGCACCACCGTGGGCGGCGCCGGCAGGCGGCGCACCAGGTGCTGCAACTGCGAGAGCTCCGCCGCCGTGAGCACCGGCGTCACCGTGGACGTCACGTCACCCGTGGTGGCCAGCACGATGCGCTCCTCCTCCTCGCGCGACGGATACCCCACCCGGAGCTCGAACATGAAGCGGTCGAGCTGGGCCTCGGGCAGCTGGTAGGTGCCCTCCTGCTCGATCGGGTTCTGCGTGGCCAGCACGAAGAACGGCTCCGGCAGCTGGTGGGTCTGGCCGGCCGTCGTGACGGCGTGCTCCTGCATGGCCTGCAGCAGGGCGGCCTGCGTCTTGGGCGGCGCGCGGTTGATCTCGTCGGCCAGCACGACGTTCGCGAAGATCGGCCCGCGCACGAAGGTGAAGCGGCGCCGTCCGGTCGCCTGATCCTCCTCCAGCAGCTCCGTGCCGGTGATGTCGCTCGGCATGAGGTCGGGCGTGAACTGCACGCGCGAGAAGGAGAGGTCGAGCGCCTGCGCCACGGTCTGCACGAGGAGCGTCTTGGCCAGCCCCGGCACGCCCACGAGCAGCGCATGGCCGCCGGCCAGCAGCGCGCCCACCAGGTTGTCCACGATCTGGTGCTGGCCAATCACGCGCCGCCCGATCTGCTCGATGAGCGCCGCACGCGCGACGGCGAGCTTGTCGAGGAGCTCGAGATCGCCGCTATCGTCGCGTGAGAGGGGAGACGTCTGCGTCGCCACCGGCCGTCCTGGGTTGAGGTCGGAGGAAGATAATCGAGGGGGATGGCGATGTCGTCCGGGAACGGTCCGGTGGCGGCACGGATTCCGACAGCCTCGGCCGAGCGCCTCATCTACGGAACGGAACGAGGGACCGGAGCGTTGCTCCGGTCCCTCGTGGTACGTCACCGACGCTCGGGTCCGAGTGGACCGCGGACCCGAGCGTCAGCGGCCCGTCACTTGAGCGCGAACGCCGCCCGCTGCTCCAGGGGGTGGTTCGTGCTGTTGAGCCGTGCGATGGCCGTGTAGGAGCCACCCTTCGCGGGCGGGCCCTCCCAGCGCTCCACGTAGCTCACCGTCTCGCCGGCGTCCAGCATCCGGTTCTGCACGGCCTGGGTGAACAGCCGACCCTGGCTCCACCGCCACACCGGGCGGCCGGCCGAGTCGAGCACGAGCACCTCGTGGGTCTGCCCGTTCGGGAACTGGAGCTCTACCCGGTGGTCGGTGTGGTTGGTGACCCGGAGGGCGACCTCGACCTTGTGGCCCACGCGTACGTCGAGCGCGGCCGCGACCGTGTCCGGGACCTGGCTCGTGGGCGACGCGGGAACCCCGGCGGCGGGCAGGGCGGACGAATGCGACTGCGGGCCGTACGCGAAGGCGAGCGCGACGGCCACGACGAGCGGGACCAGGAACCGACTGAACATGGGGGCGGGCGGAGCGGCGGGCTTGAAGGTCGGGCTCGTGCGGGCTCACGAACCAGACGCGCGCGAAGTTATCTACATGGAGACGACGCGTCAACCCGTGCGCAACATCTAAGTGCGTATCAAGACTGCACTTGTTCGGTTCAGACGGCTTCGCCGTCTGTTCGGGGACGAGCCCGGCGTTTGCTTGCGAAAAATTTCACAAGCGCCTAAATTCTGCCTCGATGGGGGGACTTTCGGGGCAGCCGACGACGCCTGGCGGGCCGGATCGGCCGGGCGGGAGCAAGGGAGGAGCCGGGCGCCACGTCGGCTCCGGGCTCCAGTTCGTTGCCGTCATCCTCATCTTCCTGTACCTCGGGCAGTGGCTGGACCGACGGTTCGGCACCGACCCCTGGCTCCTGCTCCTCTGCGTGTTCGTGGGGGCGGCGGGCGGCTTCTACAGTCTCTACCGGACGTTGATGCGCGATCTGCGGCGCGACGAGCAGGACAGGCGGTGAGCACCATGGCGTATCGATCCACGGCGAGCAGGCTGGGGCTCTACACCGCGGTCGCGCTCGTGGCCATGGCGGCCAGCGGCGTCGTGCTCGCGCTGGTGTTCCGCGGCCCCGACGAGCGTCGCGCCATCGTGGTGAGCGGCCTGGTGGCGCTGGCCGCGCAGCTGGCCGCCTTCGTGATCGCGCGGCACGCCGTGGGCGACAACGTCATCGCGGGGTGGGGGCTGGGCGTGGGACTCCGTTTCGTCGTGCTCGCCGTGTACGCCTTCGTGGTCGTCGGGGCGCTGGCGCTGCCGCAGTCGGCGGCGCTGCTCAGCCTCGTCACCTTTCTCTTCGTGTCCACGCTGGTCGAACCACCTTTCTTGAAGCCATGAGATTCGTCGGCGCACTTCTGCTCTCCCTGCTGCTCGCCTCGCCCGTCCGCGCGCAGGCGCCCGGCGAGGGCGCGACGCCTACCGTGCAGGAGGCGCTGCAGAACGCCGGCGCCCTGGCCGCGCGGCAGACCGAGAACGTGGACATCATCACGCCGCACATCACCGACTCGCACCACATGGAGATCCCGTACTGGAAGCCGCCCTTCTATAAGGAGGTGCACCTTCCGGAGTGGGAGCCGGTGCAGATCGGTCCGGTCGCCATCGACCTGTCGCCCACCAAGTACGTGGTGATGCTGCTCATCGCGGCCACGCTGTGCATCGTGCTGCTCGTGGGCGCGGGGCAGACGCATCGCCGGCGCCAGCGCGAGGGCGGCGTGCCCACGGGCTTCGCGGCGGGGCTGGAAGGGGTGGTGCTCTACATCCGCAACGAAGTGATCATGCCCAACGTGGGCGGACACGGCGGCGAGCGCTACGCGCCCTTCCTGCTCACGCTGTTCTTCTTCATCGTGTTCGCCAACCTGCTGGGGCTCATCCCGTACGGGGCCACGGCCACGGGCAGCATCTCGGTCACCGCGACGCTCGCCATCATCACGTTCATCGTGGTGGAGGTGGCGGGCATGCGCGCGCTCGGTCCGGCGTATCTGGGCACCATCGTCTACTGGCCGCACGACATGCCGCTGGCCGTCAAGCTGCCGATGACGCTCATCATGACGCCGATCGAGATCGTCGGGAAGTTCACCAAGCCGTTCGCCCTCGCGATCCGACTGTTCGCGAACATGACGGCCGGCCACATCGTGGTGCTCGCCCTCATCGGCCTGATCTTCACCTTCGCCAACCTCGCGTCGGGCGTGCCGTTCCTGATGGCGGTCGCGATCATGATGCTCGAGCTGTTCGTGGCGCTGCTGCAGGCCTTCATCTTCACGCTGCTCTCGAGCGTGTTCATCGGGCAGATCCGGGAGTCCGCGCACTGAGTGCGCGCAGCCCGACAGAGGTACGACTGCTGCACGGCGGTGGGGCGTCGCTCCATCCACCGCCGCCGTACCCGGCCGGATGGCCGGGGAAGCTCGTTGAGGCCCGGGCCTCGAGGACGAGCGGCGCTGGCGCGGGACGGCCGGTGCGGAGCCGAATGCACGCCCTACTCTCAACACGACCATACTCATGATCGCTGAAATCCAGCCCCTGCTGCAGGTCGCGGCCGACACCGCCACCAGCAACAACCAGGGCCTCGCCCTCATCGGCGGCGGTCTCGGCGCCGGCCTCGCCGTCATCGGCGCGGGCATCGGCATCGGCCGCATCGGTGGCCAGGCGGTGGAAGGCATGGCGCGCCAGCCCGAGGCGGCTGCCCGCATCCAGACCGCCGCGCTCATTCTCGCCGCGCTCATCGAAGGCGTCGCGCTGTTCGGCGCCGTGATCGCGTTCCAGATCGTCGGCAAGTTCTAGAGTCGGATGGCCGGCGAGGCCCCGGGGTCTCGCCGGCATCTCTTCCCTTCGCGGACCCACCCATGCGCACCCTGCTGCTCAACGCCCTGCTGCTCGCCGCCACCGCCACCCCGGCCCTCGCTGCCGAGGCCGCCCAGGCGACCGAGCCGGTGAACCTGCTCTCGCCGCACGGCGGGCTGATGTTCTGGACGCTGGCCATCTTCCTCGTCCTGCTCGTCGTGCTCTCCAAGTTCGCCTTCAAGCCGATTCTCGCGGCGGTGGAGGCGCGTGAGCACCATCTGCAGTCCATGCTGGACGAAGCCACCCGCGACCGTGAGCAGGCCGCCGCGCTGCTGGCGGAGCAGCAGGCGGCGCTGACCGCGGCCCGCGGCGATGCGCAGAAGTTCATCGCCGACAGCCGCGCGGCCGCCGAGAAGATCCGGCACGACCTGCTGGAGCAGACGCGCCAGGAGCAGCAGGCGATCCTGGAGCGCGCCCGCGGCGAGATTGCCGTGGAGACGGAGCGCGCGGTGGCGACGCTGCGCCGCGAGGCCGTGGATCTGGCCATCGCCGGCGCCGGCAAGGTGATCGCGCGCAACCTGGACGACGCCGAGAATCGCCGCATCATCGATGGCTACCTGGCCTCCCTCACGCCGGCCGGCCGCTGATGCGTGACAGCACGATCGCCCGCAACTACGCGGAGGCGCTGCTCGAGCTCGCCCGCAAGGCGGACGATCTCGACGGATGGGGCTCGATGATCAGCGAGGTGGCCGCCGCCGTTGGCAAGGACCGCCGGCTGAAGGTGTTCCTGGAGACGCCGCAGATCGGCGCGGAGCAGAAGAACGAGGTGCTCGCGCGGGCGTTCCAGGACCGGATGCCGCGGCTCTTCGTGCGCTTCCTGCAGGCGCTCGTGAAGAACCGCCGGCAGCAGCTCATCCCCGAGATCGCGTTCGAGTATCGGAACCTGCTGGACGAGGTGCAGGGGCGCGTGCACGCGCAGGTGACCGTCGCCCGCACGCCGGATGATGCCACGACGCAGCACATCGCCCGCGAGCTCTCGCGCGTGGTGGGCAAGACCGTGGTGCCGCACATGGTGGTGAACCCGGCGATCCTGGGCGGCGTGGTGGTGCGCATGGGCGACACGGTGATGGACGGCTCGGTGCGGCGTCGCCTGACCATGCTCCGCTCGCGCCTGATGGCCGGCACGCGCTGAGCGTGTGGGCCGGCGGGCGCGTGCCG
>DATANT010000320.1:0-9933 GCA_036266115.1 Gemmatimonadaceae bacterium
CTCGCCCGACGCATCGTACGGCGTACAGCTGTCGCCGACGACCGGCGGCCTGGCTGGGTGGGGCAACTCCGGTGGTGTGGGTGTGGCAGAGATCACCGCCGCCCGTGATACGGTCGTGGCGGTGCGGGTGTCGGATGCAGCGCTGGCGCACTGCCAGTGAACGTCGCGCCGCTAACGTGGCGTTGCAGCAGACGGGCGAGTAGCTCAGAGATCGCGGCGCCCGTGGAGATCGCGATCAAGTCGTTCGATTGGGCGCCCGTAGGAGCCCGCAGCTGAGCTTGGGCGTTAGGCAGCGCAGAACGAACACCCGTGCACAGGAGAGCACATGTTGGGGTTACTGACGCGTACCGGCCTTGCCCTCGCCATCGGTCTGTTCGTCCTGGCCGGCGCCCTCCGATCGGCGTTCGCCGGCGAGTGGCTCGATACCGTGCTCGCCACGGTGCTCGGCGGCGCCTGCGTCTGGGCTGGGTTACGCGCCAGCGCTCGCGCGCGCGCTCGGCTCCGTGCCTGGCGCGGGGCCCCGGTCGCCGAGTAGCATGGCGGGCGCTGCCTGATGTGGCGTTGCAGCTGACAAGGGCGCTGCGGAAGACGGCCTGCGGCCGCATCTTATTGCCTGCCCTCGCAGCTGAGCTTGAGCGTTAGCCCGACACAGGAGAGACATGTTCTTCAAGTTGTTTCGGCGTAACCCGTCGGCCACGTGGCCGGCGGTTGAGCCAGTGCCCCTGCGGTTTGACGCCGCCGCACGCGCCCTGAACGGCCTGCCGCTCGGCGCTCCGCTCGAGAGGATTGCGCAGTTCGGGCGGCCGGACGAGCCCAAGGCTGC
Organism: Gemmatimonadaceae bacterium; assembly: GCA_036266115.1. Classification (GTDB taxonomy): domain Bacteria; phylum Gemmatimonadota; class Gemmatimonadetes; order Gemmatimonadales; family Gemmatimonadaceae; genus DATANT01. The sequence goes on from DATANT010000320.1 coordinate 824, forward strand.
GCGCCGCTACGGCCTCTACAACTACGGCGCCTTGGGAATGACAGTCGGAGCGGAGGGCGGACGCGTGGCGTGGTTCAAATTCTATTTCGATGCCCCGGATGAGTCCTTCCGGCCGTGCACCCTCCAGTTGCTAGTGCCGCGGGGCGGAGCACTCGAGATGACAAGTACGACCACACAGCGTGACGTGGAATCTGCCCTCGGTCGGCCCGAAGCTCGCACCGCTCGCGCGGACCAGCGTGCGATCGGATTTCGCTTTGCGGAATCGTGGTTGGAGCTGACGTTTTCACCGGACGGCCAATTGCTTGTGCTGGATGTCGATCCCGGCCCGCTTGCGGGCTAACGTACGTTGCAGCGGACCAACGCGTTATTGATTGCTCGCTGCGCTCGCATTCTATGGAGCGTCCGCAGCTGAACTCTGGCGTTAGACAGCGACGGGCTCTCGCTGTACCTGACGGGCTCTCGCTGTACCTATGGAGTCGCCCTGCGGAGGCCCCCGATGCAATACGATCCGGATCTCGCGGACGAGCTCGCGCTCGCGCTGATGTACCTCACGCTTCACGACGGCGCGCGGGCGTGGAAAGGCCTGGACTGGGACGTGCTGAACCACCTGCACGAGAAGGGCCTAATCTCCGATCCGCGGAGTCGGGCGAAGTCCGTCGTGCTCTCCGAGGCGGGCGTCGCGCGCGCGGAGGCAATGTGGCAGAAGTATCTCGGAGCCGCGGTCTAACGAAGCGCTGCACCTGACGAGCGCGGTGCGGATTGCGCCGGCTGCGCCGGCGCGTCTATCAGGTGCGCTCGCGGCTGAGCTTGAGCGCTAGACGCCAACCACTTACGTCGCAGGTCGTGCGCCGGATCTTTCTCTCTCTCGCCGGGCTTCCCCTGCTCCTCTGGGGCGTGGGGCTGCTCTATCTCGCGCGCCTCGAGGGGTGGGGCGCCTGGGCCGCCGCCGCGCCCGTGCTGCTGCCGGTGCTCGCCCTGAGCACGGGCCTCGGGCTCCTCGGCGTCGCACTCATCTGGCGCGCGTGGCGCCGCGCACAGCCGCTGGGAGCGCTGGCCGCGGCGACCGCCGTCGCCAGCGTGGTGGCCGTGTACTATGCGGTCCGCGGCGTCAGGTGAGCACGGCGGCGCGCACGGCGGCAGCCGCACCCCTGGCGTCTCACATCACGTTGCAGCTGGCGAGCGAGCATCGAGAACGTGCCGCCCGCAGGCATCGCGGAGAGGTCGTTCGGTAGGTGCGCTCTGATGGGCCCGCAGCTGAGCTTGAGCGTTAGACGCACCCGATGGTCACCGGCGCCTCGTCGCCGCACGCTGCTTCACTCCGCAGAAACCAGCCCCGGATCCAACCCTTTCTGGCCAAGGGCTGTCTAAACGTCGGTGACGCACTGGGCGTTCGGAACGCCAGCGGAGAAGAAGCTTGGACGGCGATGTCAGCTGCTGGTGACACTTCGTTTCTTCCGGACCCTCACTCGGTAGCGCTCCCTCGTCCGCTTCGCTGAAGGGCATCCATGCTCGGCTTCGGCAGGATCCTGAAATACGCGTACCGCTCCGTGCGCGGGAGCAGATCCACCAGCGTGGCGGTGATGTTGACGCTGGCGCTAGGCATCGGCGTCACCACCGCCGTCTTCAGCATCGTGTACGGCGTCCTGCTGCGGCCGCTGCCCTACCCGGAGTCTGATCGGCTGGTGCGCGTCTGGCTCAACAATCCGCGGCAAGGCATCGACAAGGACATCACGTCCTACCCGAACTTCGCGGACTGGCGCGCCCAGAGCCGCGGCATCCAGGGGATGGCCGCCGTATCCCCCGCCGCGAGGAACCTGACCGGGGCGGGCGAACCGCGTGAGCTGTCCGGGGAGGCGGTGAGCGAGCGCTACTTCGGCATCCTGCGGGTCGCTCCCGTCCTGGGACGCGTGTTCACGCCCGAGGAGGAGAGCCTCGGCGGACCGAACGTCGTGATTCTCAGCCACGAACTGTGGGCCACGCAGTTCGGTTCGGATCCCGCGGTCGTGGGTCGAGCGCTGAGCCTGAACGGGGCGCCGTACCTCGTCGTGGGTGTGATGCCGCCCGGCCTGGGCGTGCAGGACTTCTGGATTCCGCTGCGCCCGTCGGCAGATCTGCGCGAGAGCCGCGGCGCGCTGTGGCTGCCGGTGATCGGCAGGCTGGCGCCGGGCGTCACATTCGACCAGGCGCAAGCCGAGTTGAGCGCGATCGCGCGGCGGCTGGAGCAGTCGTACCCCGAGGCCAACGACGGCATGGGCGTGCTGCTCGAGCCGTTGCGCGCGAGCATCGTCGGCGACGTTCGCCAGCCGCTGCTCGTGCTGCTGGGCGCCGTCGCGCTCGTGCTCCTGATCGCGTGCGCGAACATCGCGAACGTGCTGCTCGTCCGCGGCACGGCGCGCCGCGCCGAGATGGCGGTGCGTGCAGCGCTGGGCGCCAGCCGCCGCCAGCTCGCCATGCAGGTGGGAGCCGAGAGCCTGCTGCTCGCACTGGCGGGCGGCACGCTGGGCGTGCTCGCGGCGTACGTCGGCCTGAAAGGGCTCGTGGGCCTGGCGCCGCCCTCCCTGCCGCGGCTGGACGCCATCCGACTCGACGGTTCGGTGCTGGGCGTCACCGCCGCCGTGACCGTGCTGTGCGGTATGCTGTTCGGTCTCGTACCCGCGCTGGACGCGGGCGGCCGCGGGCCGGCGGAGGCGATCAAGCAGGGCGGCCGCGGCACGGTCGGCGGCTCCGCGGCCGAGCGGCTGCGGCCCGTGCTGGTCGTGTCGCAGTTCGCGCTCGCGGTGATGCTGCTGGCCGGCGCGGGACTGATGCTGCGCAGCTTCGCGAAGATGCAGGACGTCGATCCCGGCTTCGACGCAACACACGTCGCCCTGGTCGAGCTCGCCGTTCCCGCGCGCAGGTACGAGACGCCGGAGCAGATCAGTGCGTTCTACGAGGAGCTGCTGTCCTCGCTGCGTGCGACGCCCGGAGTGGAATCCGCCGACGCCATCTCCAATTTCGTGCTGGGCCGGCTCCCCAACAGCGCCTCGATCGTCATCGAAGGCGTCGAGCTGCCGCCGGCGCTCGAGAGACTGCCCGTCGCATTCGACGGGGTGACGCCTGGCTTCGTGCGGACGTCGCGCATGCGCCTGTTGAGCGGGCGCGGGCTGCTGCCGACCGACCGGCAGGGTGCGCCGCGGGTCGCGCTGGTCAGCGAGACGATGGTGCGCACCTTCCTCCGGGGCGCGGATCCCGTCGGCGCGCGCTTCGCCTTCGGCATGCCGGATAGTGCGGAGGGCTGGATCACGATCGTCGGCGTCGTGGCCGACGCGCGTCGCTCGGGTCCCGTGGAGCCGGTACGGCCGTATGTGCTGCTGCCGCACGCGCAGTACACCACGCGCCAACTCGATATCCTCATCCGCGCGACAGGCGAGCCGCTCGCGCTGCTGCCGCAGGTGCGCGCCGCGGTGCGCGCGATCGATGCGGCGCAGCCGATCACCGGGGTGCGCACCCTCGAGCAGGCCTTCGGCGAGACGGTCGCGCCGCGCCGCTTCCTGATGGTGCTGCTGTCGATCTTCGGCGGCGCCGCATGCGCGCTCGCCGCGATCGGCATCTACGGCGTCATGGCGTACGCGGTGGCCCAGCGCACGCGCGAGATCGGCGTGCGCATCGCGCTCGGGGCGCCCCCGGGTCGCGTCCAGCGGCTGGTCATCACGCAGGCCATGGCGCAGGCAGGCATCGGCCTCGTGCTCGGCGTGGCCGGCGCGCTGCTGCTCGGCGGCCAGATCCGCGCGCAGCTCTTCGGTGTTGCGCCGGGCGATCCCACGACGCTCGTTGCGACGGTCGGATTGCTCGCGCTGGTCGCATTGCTCGCGAGCTGGCTCCCGGCGCGGCGGGCGGCGGCGGTGGATCCGACCACGGCAATGCGCGTCGAGTAACTGTGCGTGACAGGCGACAGGCGTGGTATGCCCCCGCTCGTGCGTGCGGCAGACTGGGCATCCGCGTGAGGGGCGCCTGACGAGGGCGTGAAGCTGACGGTCGCCTGCGGCGCCCGCAGCTTGCGCCCAGGGCGTTCGTTGGGCGGCTCCATCCGTCGGATCCCGCCGCGGGACCCGACCGTTCCCCGCTCTGGCCCACGGCCGTTCGGCCTCTCCGCTGCGACGGCGACACCGAGCAGCGGGCGAGCCGGTCAGCCCGCCCGCCGCCGACCGATGAGTTTTCCGCCGCGCGCCGTCTAAACGGATTACACCTCCACCGGAGCGGCGCCGGGCATCCGCGGGGCCGCCACCCGGGGGTGACGCGACGCCACGTGCCCGCCTCGGCGCTGGCCGTCGCGTCGCACTCGGCCACACCCCCAAGAGGAATATCGCCATGTCGAAGGTTGTCGCAATCATGTCCATGTCGCTCGACGGCTACGTCGCCGACCTCAACGATGGCGTGGCCGAAGTGTTCGACTGGTACTTCACTTCTGGAGACGTCGAATTCCACGCCGGAGGGTCGGACCCCATGACGTTCAAGGTGTCCGAGTCGAGCGCCGGGCACCTTCGCGGTCTCTGGTCCGAACTTGGTGCCGTGCTCACCGGTCGACGCACTTTCGAGGTCGCCCACGGCTGGGGCGGAAATCACGCTTGGGGTCCAGCATTCGTCCTTACCCACCACGTCCCCGCCGGATGGCCGCGACCCGACTCGACTGTCCATTTCGTGACCGACGGCATCGAAAGCGCTGTGACGCAAGCCAGAGCCGCCGCCGCCGGGAAGTCCGTTGGGGTCCACGGCGCTGACACCATCCAGCAGTGCCTGAATGCTGGCCTCCTCGACGAGATCCACGTCGACATCGCGGCGGTTCTTCTTGGCTCCGGAGTTCGACTCTTCGACCACCTCGCCGGCACGCCAGTCGTTCTTGGCAACCCGACGGTGATCCCGGGCGTCGGCGTCACACACCTGCGCTACCCGGTACGCAAGGCGTCGTCCGACCCCACACCCTCTCTCGCCCGGCGGTAGGCTTCGTCTCGGTGAGACCTTCACGCGCGAGCAGGATGGCGGCGGCTGCGCCGCCGCGTTCTATTTGATCCGCTCGCAGCTGCGCTTGAGCGTTCGTCCGCAACACGCATCCCTCCATGGACGCCTCCGCCGTGAAGGTCCTGCTCCAAGAGGACGAATACGTCGAGACGCTCTGGGCCGACCCGGTCGGCCCGGACCTGTATCGTCTCGACAACTCGCCGTTCTGGGCGTACGGCGTGTCGTGGCGCGACATCGTCGAGGCACACCCGGATCCCGACGGGATGCTGCGGATGACGCGGGTGGTAGCGAAGTCCGGGCACCGTACGGTCCGGGTGATTCTGAAGCCGGGGGTGGATGCGTCGCCGGAGGCGCAAGCCGTCATGGATGGTGTTCGCGCGCTGGGGGCGAGTTACGAGGGTATGAACCCCACGTACCTCGCCGTCGACATTCCGCCCGGCGTCGCGCTCATGGCGGTCGCGAAGTACCTCACGGAGCGCGGAGCCCAGTGGGAGCATGCCGATCCGCGGTACTCCGACCTCTACCCGGACGGCGATGCGAGCACGCATCACGAAGCCGCTGGCTGACGAATCGTGCCGCCGCTGGACTGGGGCGTCAGGCTGCTCGCGTCCAATCACGTAGCGGGTGAGCGTTCTCGAAACGGGGAGAGGTCATGATGACCAGGCAGACGGCGGGTGCGACACCGACAGCTGCGCGGCTCCGCGCGACCGTGTCCGTTGATGGCCGCCGGTGGCGACGGCTCGGGTCCGCGGCGGCGCTCGCGGCTGCCACGCCGGACGCACGGGTCTTCATCCTGGACCCCGAGTCGGGGGGCGTGCGGTTCGGCGACGGGGCGCATGGGGCGCGGCCGCCCCGGGGCTCGCGGGTGCGCGTCTCCTACCGCCACGGTGCCGGTGCGGACGCCGTCGCCGTGACCTGGACCGCCGAGTGGCCACCGCGCCCGGGTGCGCTCGCTGCGGCGTGGGTGCCGCGCAGCCTGACGGAGCATTGCACCTGACGGCGCTCGTCACGCGTGCTGGAGCTGCGCTGCCCCCATGTGCGGTTCAGAGCCCGAGAAGCACCCGATGCCGTCGCGATGTCGCAGGATGAGTTCAACGCGGCCTTGCGGAAGTGTGCGGTCCAACGCGCCAGGCTGCACGTCATGAAGCGCAACGCCACTGTGGCATGCGGAATCGTCGGCGCGGCGGAGGACGTGGATCTGCCGACGCGCGCTCGACGACCTCGAACCGCTCGTGCGCGTGCGCACCCACACGGGCGATCGCACCGCTCGAGCCACCGGAGCGGACCAACCGCGGCGTCTGAGCTTCAGCGTTCGACCGCCATCGCCGTCGCGCGTCGGCGGTGTGCGCGCCGGTACGCCCCGGGCCCGGTGCCGCGCGTGCGGGCGAACGCCTTCCTGAAGGCGGTCGGGTTCCGGTAGCCGACCTGCGCGGCGATCGCGCGTACGCTGTCCTCGGAGTCGCGCAGGCGCTCGGCGGCCAGTATCATGCGCCAGCGCGTGAGGTACTGCAGCGGTGCCTCACCCACCAGCTGCGTGAAGCGCGCGGCGAACGCGGAGCGTGAGAGGCCCACCTCCCGCGCCAGGCGCTCGACGGTCCACGGCTCGCCCGGTCCCGCGTGCATGACACGGAGCGCGGTACCGATCACCGGGTCGGCGAGTGCGCGGAACCCGCGCTCGTGCTCGTCGCGCGCCGCGATCTGAGTCCGGAGCGCCTGCACGAGGAGGATCTCGGCCACGCGGGCCGTGAGGATGGCGCTCCCCGGTCCCGGCGCCATGCACTCCGCGAGGATGAGCTGCACGATGGCCGAGAGGTGCGGATGCGCGCTCGCTTCCTCCGCCGGCCGATGCAGCACCGGTGGCAGCGTCTCGAGCAGCACGTTGCGCGCTTCGGCGTCGAACCGGAACGCGCCTGCGACGAACGCGGTCACGGCGCCACCGCCGCCGAAGCCCACCACCTCGCTCGCCGTCGGGCGCGGGCACTCGCGCGTCCCGAGGGTGCGCGGCACGGCGGCCCCGTGGTCGTGGTCGCGAAGTACGTGCGATCCGCCATGCGGCAGCAGCACCGCGTCGCCCACCGAGAGCGTGAGCCGCCGCGTCGGCTCGCCGTCGGCGGTCTCCAGCTCCAGCCAGGCACTGCCCCGCGCCATCACGTAGAAGGCGAGGTGATCCCCGTCCGGTATTCGCATCGCCCACGGGGCACTCAGCTCGAACCGGCCGAAGACCTCGGCCGTCAGGTGGACGGCTCGCAGGACCTCGGACACGACGTCGACGTCGTCCATCCGAGCTGGACGATCAGACACGTTATTCCGCGTATCAGACATAGATAAGCCATACCCGCCCAATACCTTACTTGTAAAGGGGGCACTCGGCCTCCGAACACTCTCTTCCAGGAGCCGGCCATGCCAAACGATACCAACCGCTACGACTACATCGTCGTGGGTTCCGGGTCGGCCGGCGCGATCGTCGCCGCCCGGCTGTCGGAGGACCCGAGCACGCAGGTCCTGCTGCTCGAGGCGGGGCCCGAGGATCGGAGCTACTGGTCGAGGATTCCGCTGGGGTTCGCGAAAATCCTCTTCAACCCGCGCTACATGTGGTTGAACCACGTCACCGACCCGGAGCCCCACATCAAGAAGCGGAGCTTCCCGCTGCCGCACGGCAAGCTTGTGGGCGGCTCGAGCGCCATCAATGGACTCGTCCACGTGCGCGGCGCGCCATTCGACTACGACACCTGGCGCGACATGGGTGCCGAGGGATGGGGCTACGACGACGTGCTCCCCTACTTCAAGAAGTACGAGCGCGACTCTCGCGGCGCCGGCCCATATCATGGCGGCGACGGCCCGCTCGGGATCGAGCTCGCGCGCTGGCAGAATCCGCTCGCCGACGCCTTCATCGCGGCCGCCGAGGGCCTCGGCATCCCCCGCAACACCGACTTCAACGGCGCGACGCAGGAAGGCACCGGCTACTGGGACCTCGCCGCCTGGGAGGGACGTCGCTCGTCCACGTCGCTCGCCTATGTCCATCCCGCGCGCGATCGGCGGAACCTGCACGTCGTCACGGAAGCCTACGTCACGAAGATCGAGTTCGAGGGGCGGGACGCGACCACGGTCGTCTACGAGCGCGGCGGCCAGCTCCAGCGTGCCCACGCGAACCGCGAGATCATTCTGAGCGCGGGCGCCATCCAGACCCCGCAACTCCTCCAGCTCTCGGGCGTCGGCCCGGCGGGGCTACTGCAACGGTTCGGCATCCCGGTCGTGCACGACCTCAGGGGCGTCGGCGAGAACCTGATGGACCACTTCCAGTACGGGCGCAAGTACGAGACGTCGAGCCCGTACACGCTCAACAGGCAGGTCGGGAACGCCTTCTCGCAGATGCTCGCGGGGATGAACTACTACCTCGGCCCGCGCAACGGTCCGCTCACGATCGGGGCGTCGCTGGCCGGTGCCTACCTCTTCACGCGGCCGGGGCTCGAGGCGCCCGACCTGCAGCTGCACTTCCTCCCCTTCATGCCGGGCGAGAAGGGATGGGACCTGGCGACGTTCTCGGGCTTCCGGCTGGGCATGTACCAGAACCGCCCCCTGAGTCGCGGACGCATTCGCATCACCTCGCCCAATCCCAAGGTGAGCCCGTCGATCCTCTTCAACCACCTGGCCGAGCCGGAGGACGTGCGCACGGCCATCGCCGGGATGAGGCTGGCGAAGCGGATCGCCGAGGCGGAGCCGCTGAAGCGGTACGTCGTCCGGGAGATCGAGCCGGAGGCGGTGGGGGAGACCGACGAGGAGCTGCTGGACTACATTCGCTCGACCGGCGACACGGGCTTTCACTTCTCCGGTACCGCGCGCATGGGCACCGACGACATGGCCGTGGTCGACCCGGAGCTGCGCGTGCACGGCGTGAACCGGCTGCGCGTCATCGACGCGTCGGTGATGCCGACGATCGCCTCGGGCAACATCAATGCGGCCGTGCTCATGATCGGCGAGAAGGGGGCGGACCTGGTGAAGGCCGATGGTGCCGGAGGGTCGGCGCCATCAGCGCGCCCTCGCCGGAAATCAAGGGCCTCCTGAGCGACGCTGCCCATCCCGCCGACAACCTCTTACAGGAGTCATCCCATGCTATC
>DATANT010000321.1:0-2375 GCA_036266115.1 Gemmatimonadaceae bacterium
CCGGCCAGCTCGCAACCGGTGCCGCGCACGGACGACGCGGCGCCGGCTGCCGCGCACGAGGGTGCTGGCGGAGCCGCGTCGACGCAACGTCCCGCCGCCGAGGACATCGACGTCTTCGGCCTCACGCATCCCGGGCTCGCCCGGCGCGACAATCAGGACCACTTCCTGATCGCGAGTCTGCACCGCACCTCCAAGGTGCACGGGACGTCGCTGCCCTGGCACACGCTGCCCGGGCCGGCCAGCGAGTCCCGAGGCTACGTGTTCCTGATCGCGGACGGCGTGGGCGGCGCCCCGAACGGCGCCCAGGCCAGCGCGCTGGCCGTGCGCGCGGTGATGCGGTACCTCACCGACGTGGTGGAGCTGTGCGGATTGCCGGACGTCGGACGGGATCCCGCCATACTCGATCAGCTGCGCGAATCGGTGGCGCGCGGCCACGAGCGCGTGCTGGCGCATGGTACCGAGGGCGCGGAGTCGGGCATGGCCACCACGCTCACCATGGTGACGGTGGTGTGGCCGCGCGCCTATCTGGTGCACGTGGGCGACAGCCGCTGCTACCGCCTGCGCGACGGCCAGCTGGAGCGCCTCACCACCGACCAGACGATGGCCGAGGCGCTGCGCAGCGCCGGGGCGCTGAGCGCCGACGCGGCCGCCGTCTCGCGCTTCAAGGACGTGCTGTGGAGCGTGATCGGCGGCGCCGAGATGACGCCGGAGGTGCAGGCGGTGGGGTGCGAGCGCGCCGACGTGCTGCTGCTCTGCACCGACGGCCTCACGCGCCACGTGAGCGACGCCGAGATCGCCGAGCAGCTCCGTGCCGGTGCCGACGCCGAGACGACGTGCCGCGCACTCAGTCGGCTGGCGCTGGAGCGCGGCGGCAGCGACAACGTGACCGTGGTGGTAGGCAGGATACGGCCGGCCGGGTGACCGGCCCGCCGCCGCGCGGTGCTCCGACGGCCGGGATGAACGAAGGGCCGGGATCCAGCGTGGATCCCGGCCCTTCGCGTGCGCCCGCCCGCCGAACGCGATGCGGCCGCGGCGGTGGGCGTCCCGATCAGTCGCTCAGCGGGAGACCGTGACGCCCGCGGCGTTGAACGAGCCGGTGACGGTGAGCACCGCGGGCTCCTCCTCGCCGATCGTGAGGCACTCCGCCTGCACCGTGTACGTGCCCTTGAGCCGGTTGGCGGAGCTCTCCGTGATGGTCAGCGTGCCGCCGGTGGACATGCACACGGTGCCGCTCGCGCCGCCGTTGGCGTCGATCAGGATCGAGGCCGCGATCTGCTCGGCGGGAACGTCGGTGCCGTCGCTGACATTACCCAGCGTGTGGGTGCCGTTGGCGGGGCGCACGCCCTGGTCGCGGAAGAAGAAGATGTTCGTCGGCTGGCCGGTGCCCTGTGCGGTGATGCCGAGCACGAGACCGAAGCCCGCGTCCTCGCCCGCGGTCTGCACGCCGAAACCGGCCTTGCCGGTGACCGTGCGGGTGAAGGCGCCGGTGAGGTTGGCCGTGAACGACGAGTCGTTGACGTTGAGGGGGCCCGTGGACTTGTCGCTGCCGCCGCAGGCGGCGGCGAGGAGCAGGGCGGGCACGAGCAGCAGGGAGTGGCGCATGACGAAGGCTCCAGTCTGGAAAGGTGTGGTTGGCGCGATGGCTGGAAACTGCCGCGCATCACGTGGAGCGAACGATGCCGTCGCGGTCGAGCCGGCGCATGGGAAGTTTGACCCCTGTGCCGCGAACGGCCGGAACGCACGCAGGGCCGGGAATCCCGATCGGGATTCCCGGCCCTGCGTGCGTGAGGCCGGCCAGGCGCTCGCCAGCCGCGGCGATCAGTCGGTGATCGGGATGGTGGGGATCGATCCGGCGTCGAAGCTACCGCTCACCCTCACCGTCCGGTCGCCGGAGCACACTCCCGACGCGCTGTACGTGCCCTTGAGCCGCGTGGAGGACGACTCCGTGATGGTCAGGGTTCCGGACTGTGCCTGGACCTGGCATGTCCCCACGCGATCGCCGTCGATCAGGATGATCGCGATGATCTCCGTCTCGGGCACGAACCGCATGGGATCCGCGATCGGATAGGCGCCGACGACCGGGCGAACGGCCTGTGCGCGGCGGAAGAGGATGCGCGTGGGGCTGCGGGTGCCCCGATCGGTGACGCCGAGCATGAGATTGAAGCCTGGCATGGCGGTCGCTGACGTCTCCACACTGAACTTCGCCGTGCCCGTGATGCTGCGCGCGGTGTAGCCGGTGAAGGTGGCGGAGAAGGTCGATTCGCCGGCGGCTGGGCCGGGGTCAGGGTCCGGTCCGGCGGGATCGCCACCTCCACCGCCGCAGGCGGTGGCGAGGAGCAGGATGGCGAAGGGACGGAGGGACTGGCGCATGGTGG
>DATANT010000322.1:0-11921 GCA_036266115.1 Gemmatimonadaceae bacterium
CGGCACGGCTCATGCCGCTGCCATTGGCACCCCCGTGGAGGCCGGATAGATTGATGGCGTTCCATGGGAGTACCCGTGGAACTCAGTCCACGGACACTTCGTGGAACCGATCCACGCGTAACGACCCGTACGGCTCTGGAGGCCATTTCAAGATGCGGTTTTCTGCTCTGGCAGTTGCAGTGAGCGCGGTTGCGCTGATGGCGTGCGGCGGTGGCGACAAGGCGAACACGGCCGATACCGGCGCGTCCGCGGCTGCTCCGGCGGCTGGCGCTCCGGCCGCCGGTGAGGCGCTGGCCGCCGCTCCGGTGACGGGTACGATGCACGAGGTGAAGATGCTCGGCGACGAGAAGGGCTATCGCTACGAGCCCGCCGACCTCACCGTCAAGCAGGGCGACGGCATCCGGTTCGTCATGGTCTCCGGCGCTCCGCACAACGTGGCGTTCGAGCCGACCATCCCCGAGGCCGGCAAGGCCCAGCTGAACGCGAACATCCCGAACAAGATGGGCGACCTGTCGTCGCAGATGGTGATGAACCCGAACGAGGAGATCGTCATCTCGTTCGCCGGCGTGGCTCCGGGCACGTACCCGTACCATTGCACGCCGCACCTCGCGATGAACATGAAGGGCACGATCACCGTCCAGTAGTCATGCCTTCGCGTGCGCCCACGGGCGCCCGCGCGGCCGCAGCACTCGAACGGCGGGGGCGCACCATGCGCTCCCGCCGTTTCGCATCAGCGGCATCCGTCGCCACCCGTCGCGACCATCACGCATGACGGACGAACGTCCGCACGGTGGCATCCGGCTGGGGCTGTGCTGCCAGTTCATCGACGCGCCGGTGCGGTTCCGCCAGGCCACGCACCGCCACGTGGCGTCGCTCGCGCCGGAACAGGGACACGCGTACCTGGCCTCCATCGCGCGCGCCAACGCCATCGCGCTGGCGCATGCGGTGGAGGTATGCAGCGCGCTCGGCATCGGCGCCTTCCGGATCCCCAGCCAGCTGCTGCCGCTGGCCACGCATCCGGTCAGCGGCTATCGCCTGGCGGAGCTGCCCGGCGGCCACGTCATCATCGCATCGTTCCAGGCCGCGGGACGCGTGGCCGCCGCGCGCGACGTTCGCCTCAGCTTTCATCCCGATCAGTTCGTGGTGCTCAACTCGGAGCGCGAGCCGGTGGTGACGGCGGCGGTGCGCGAGCTCGACGCCATGGCGGAGATCGCCGAGCTGGTGGGCGCGCAGGCGCTCACCGTCCACGCCGGTAGCGCGGCCGGCGGCGTGCCCGCCGCACTGGAGCGGCTGGAGCACGGACTGGACAGGCTGGGCCGCGGCGCGCGAGCGCTCGTGGCGCTGGAGAACGACGACCGTCTGTTCTCCGTGAGCGACCTGCTACCACTCTGTGAGCGCCTGCGCGTGCCGCTGGTGTACGACGCGCACCATCACCGCTGCCATCCGGACGGCCTCTCCGTGGCCCACGCGACCGCGCTGGCCGCCGCCACCTGGGGCGACCGCGAGCCGTGGGCGCATCTGTCCTCGCCCCGCGATGGCTGGGGCAGCGCCAACCCACGCCCGCACGCCGACTACATCGACCCGGCCGACGTTCCGGACGCGTGGCTGGACCGGCGCATGACGGTGGACGTGGAGGCGAAGGCGAAGGAGCGCGCCGTGCTCGCCACTGGCCAGGCGGTGCGGGAGCGCCGGGCGGCGGCCGCCGCTTGCGGGCGCGGCGCCGCCGGCTGAACCTTCGTCCTACGATGTTCGAGTCGTCGCTCTCCGCCACTCCGCCCGGCCCACCTGGCGTCCCGTCCACGGCACCGGACGTCGAGCCGCCCGCGCACGTGTTCGACCGCCGGGGGCGCGGACAGCTGCGCGTGCTCTGGGCGCGCGACCGCGCCCGCAACACCCTGCGCCACCCTGCGCGCATGGCCGCGGTGGGCGGCATGGTGTTCGTGGCGGCGCTCATCACGCTCGTGCTCGTGCCGCGCCAGTCGCAGCGCGCCGGCGCCGCGCTCATGCCGCGCGCCAGCGACTGGCGCGACACGGTGAGCGCGCTCGCGGCGCTGGACCGCGAGCACCGGGCGCTGCTCCAGGCGCGAGCCGCGTTCGACGACGCACGCGCGCGCGCCACCGCGCCGCCACCGGAGCCCACGATGGTCGTGCGCACGCTCACCCCGGAGGAGCTCGCGCGCCGCGACTCGCTCACCCTGCTCGTGGACGAGCTCCGCCCACTGCTCGCGCGTGCCGAGCGTGCGCCGCTGCCGGCGTCGTACCGCGCCGTGGCCGAGGCGTCCTCGCTCGTGGGCAACCCGCGCGTGCAGGGCCTGGTGGACTCGCTCGCCGCCGTGGAGCGCGAGCGCGAGGCGTTCGGCGCGCTGGGCGGCGTGGACCCGATCTACGTCTCGCTCACCACGCAGGCCAACGCGCTCGGCCGCGCCATCGTGCAGATCGCGCAGGGCACGGTGGCCAGCGCCACGGAAGGCATCGCCGCGCTCGAGCCCACCGCCACGGTGGTCGCGCCGGCCGCGCCGCGCCCCACGGTGGATACCCTGGGCCCGCGCCAGCGCGTGGCCGATGCGCAGGTGGCGGAGCGCCAGGCCGCCCAGCTGCTCGCGGACGCCCGCGCGAACAACGCGCGGATGGCCATCCGCGCCGTGAACGCCAGGCGGCGCGCCAACCTGGCCGCGCCGCCGCTCGCCATCCTGCTCGCCGCGCTCGTGCTCGGCGTCGCGGTGGGGTACGCGGCGGTGCTGCTCACCGAGCTCGCGTCGCCGCGCGTGGCCGGCGTGGCCGAAGCCGAACGGGTGGCGCGCACCCGGGTGCTGACCGCCGTGCGGCCGCATCCGCCGTACCCCGAGGGCAGCCGGCGCCAGGTCGATCTCGTGGCGCCCCGCCTGCTGGACCCGCGCGCCGACGCGTACCGCGTGCTGCACCTGAGCGTGGCCACCACCGGCGCCACACTCCCCGTGGTGACCATCACCGGCGAGGAGCCGGCGGTGGTGGCCACCGTGGCCGCCAACCTCGCGGCGCGCGCCGCCATGGAGGCGCGCAGCACCGCGCTCGTGGACCTCGACCGCCAGCATGGGCTGGTGGCCAGCGTCCTGCGCGTGCGCGGCGCGCCGGGCGTGGCGGAGATCGGCCGCGGCCAGGCGAGCTGGCCGGAGGCCACCGTGAGCGCCATCGTCGGCCGCGATCTCACCCTGGACGTGATCCCCGCCGGCGAGCCGGTGGCACCCGCTGGGTCAGCGCCCGCGTCGGCGTCCCCGCCGCACACGGCCGACGAGATGCGCCAGGAGCTCGCCCGCGTGGCGGCGCGCTACGATCTCACCGTGCTTGCCGCGCCCATCACCGACCTCGCGCGCGCCGGCGGCACCATCGCGCCCGCGGCCGACGTGATCCTGTGCGCGCGCGTGGGCGTCACGCGGGTACGGGACCTGGCCGCCGCGGCCAGCTCGCTGCGCGGCGCCGGGCTGCGCGTGCACGGCCTCGTACTCTGGGACCACGACGGCCCGCACCTGGAGCCGGCCGTGCCCGGTGCGCTCGCGTCGCGTCGCCAGGCGGCGTGAGCGCGCGCGGCGGCCGCGCCTACATCCTCGCCGTATTCCGCTTCGCCGTATTCCTCGCCTGCGGCTTCGCCTACTTCCGGCGCGTCTTCTTGGCGAGGATCGTCCCGCGGCACGTCTTCGCGCCGCAGGCGCACGGATACAGCTTCTTCGCCTTCGCCGTGTGCGGCTCGTCCAGCACGAACTGGTAGTCGTACACCAGCTCCGTGCCCGGCGCGATGGGCTTGAGCGCCTCGATCCAGATGTGCCCGTCCTCGATCACCGCCTCGCAGTTCGGCTCGCACGAGTGATTGATGAAGCGCGCGGCGTTCCCCTTCACGCCGGCATCGATCACCGTGTCCTCGTCCAGCGTGAACAGGAACGTGTGGTGCGACGCGTTCTCGTCCAGCGGATACCGGCGGTCCGCCTCGTCGGCGCTGATCTTCTCGCCGGTGTACTCCACGATGCGCGCGCCCTTGGGAATGCGACGCGTGGCGAAGGCGCCCTTGCCGGCGATGCTGGACTTCCGGATCTCGAACGGGCGCGGGGACATGGGACGCTGGGCACTCATGGGGTCGGTCGGAGCGGCGGTGGGAGCGAGCGGAACGCGCGCCGGCGGGCGGCCGCGCAATCGGGGAGGATAGCCTTCTCGCCCACGCCGCCGCCAGCGGGCGGTGGATTTGCCGGCCGCATCAGCGGCGGCGCGGGGCGCCTTCTGCCCTCCTGTCTCGTGACGTCCCTCCCCCTACTCGGCATCACCCCAGCCCCAGGTCGAACTGATCCCTCGCCGGCGCCACCACCTCGTCGCTCTCCTTCTCCATCTGCGGATGATCGGCCAGGTGCTCCGCGTGCAGGCCGAGCGTGCGCAGGTGAGCGGCGAAGTGCGCCGGCCCGTGCACGGTATGGATGTGCCGGGCGCCGCTCTCCGTGGCCGTGCGCACCAGCTCCTCGAAATCCGCGTGGTCCGACCACGGCAGCACCAGGTCGCAGTCGCGATAGATGTTGCGCGCTCCGGGGTGGTACGCCCACCCCGTGAGATACGCCACGCGCCGCGGGGTCAGCCCCTGCACCATGGGCGTCCGACGTGAGCCGGGCGTGGTGAGCAGCACGCGCCGCCCGATCTCGCCGCGCCGGTAGCGTACCCACCCGCCCGGCCCCGGGAACGGGTGACCCAGCTCCTCGTGCAGGCGGTTGAGATTCGCGATGGAGCCGTGGCACACCACCTCGTACCCGGCGCCGGCGAGATGCCAGAGCGCCTCCTGCGCCTTGCCCAGCGCGTACGCCAGCACCACCGGCACCGCGCCCTCGGCAAGCGCGCGCTCCACGAATGCGAGCAGCTCGTCCCGCAGCTCGTGCTCCGGCGGAAAGACGTACCGCGGCTCGCCGAAGGTGCATTCCATCACGAGCGTGTCGCAGCGCGGAATCACGACCGGCGGCGAGAAGGGGTTGGGCTTCAGCTTGTAGTCGCCCGTGTAGGCCATCGTGCCGCGCGCCGACCGCACCACGATCATCGCCGACCCCAGCACGTGCCCGGCCGGCAGGAGCATCGCCTCCGCGTCGTGCACGCGCACCCACTCGCCGTACCCCACGCGCAGCACCTCGCGCGGCCCGCGCCGGTGCCCGTGCAGCACGGCCGTCTCGGGCGTGCAGAGGATGCGCTCGGAGTCCGAGCAGTGGTCGCCGTGCGCGTGCGACACGAAGGTGAGCCCGGGCGCGCAGCGCGCGTCCAGGTACAGGTTCGCATCGGGCACGTGCAGCCCGTGGGCGGCGAGCGTGACGAGCGAGGCGGGGTCGAACGTGGGTTTGGAGGCGGCCATGGCCCGGCCACACGCCACATTTTCCGGGCCAGCATGGCCTGTCTGCCAGGGGAGCGGCCGCATCGCGCATGCCTCCCCCCTCCTGCCACCCCGCTCGACCCGCTACCATCCCACCACCATGTGGGCCGATTCCCTCCTCGCGCTCGAGCGCGACCATCTGCTGCGCCTTCTCGCCTGGGGCGGCGCGAGCGTCGTGCTCGGCGGCCTCGTGCTCGCGCTGCTCGCCATCCGCCGCGCCTCGTCTCCCCTGCTCCGCCACTTCGCCTTGCAGCAGGTGGCGTGGGGGCTGGTAGAGGTCACGGCGGCCTGGCGAGCCAGGCGCAGCCTCGCTCTGCGCGACCTGGCCGGCTACGTGGAGCTGGATCGCCTGCTCTGGCTCACCATGGGCCTCGACGTGGGGTACGTGGGCATCGGCATCACCCTGGCGCTCACCGGCTGGCTGCTCGCGCGCCGGCAGGAGCTCGTGGGCGCCGGCGTGGCCGTGGCCGTGCAGGGGCTCGCCCTGCTCGTGCTCCACCTCCTGCTGGCCAGCCACCTCGCCCGCCTCGTGCGCTAGCTCGTCGCTCGCACCCTCCGCACCCACATCCCGCCATCCATGGCCGAAGAGACGCTCGACCTCCGCCACCTGCCCAAGCCCGAGGCGTACGCCACGCTCGCCACCCAGCTGGACGCGGTGCTCCACGGCATCCACGACGAGGTGACCGAGATGGCGACCGTGAGCGCGCTGGTGCACCACGGCTTCGGCCATCTGTGGACGGGCTTCTACCGCGTCGTGGAGCCGGGGCGCCTGCTGCGGGTGGGCGCGTACCAGGGCACGCTGGGGTGCCTGGAGATCGCGTTCGGCAGCGGCGTGTGCGGCACCGCCGCCGCCGAGCAGCGCACGGTGGTGGTGCCCGACGTGCAGGCCTTCGCCGGCCACATCACCTGCGACGCGCGTGCCCGCTCCGAGATCGTGGTGCCGGTGTTCGGCCCGGGCCGGCGCTTGATCGCCGTGCTGGACGTGGACTCGGACCGCGCGGCCGCGTTCGACGACCAGGACGCCGCGGGGTTGGAGCGTCTGGTGGCGCGCTTCGCGCGCTGAGCCCCGGGCCGACTGCCACGTGGACCGCCACGCCGCCACTCCCACGCGCGGCGTGGGGCCTGTGGGCGATCCGGATCCGCGGGGTGTCGGTCGGGACGTGGGTCGGGACGTGGGTGCATACGACGCGGAAGCGAGGCGGCTCCAGCCCCGCCCCGATACCCGCCCCCTGTCCCCTCCGCTAAGTTTGAGGACTCCCCGCCCGCACCCGCGTGATCATGACCCACGGCTACTCCGACCACATCAACCACGCGCTGGCCTTCGCGGCCAAGTACCACGACCAGCAGGTGCGCAAGGGTACGCGTCTGCCGTACCTCACGCGTCCGGCCAACGTCGCGCTCATCCTCACCCGCTACGGGCGGGACGACGAGACCGTGATCGCCGGCATCCTGCATGACGTGGTGGAGGACGCCGGGCGCACCCAGCACGCCGGGGCCGACGTGCTGGAGCGCGTGGAGGAGAAGTTCGGGGCCTCGGTGGTGACCACCCTGCAGGGCGTGAGCGAGCGCCGCCTGGACGACGACGGGGTGGAGCTCTCCACCGACGACCGCCGCGACGACTACCTGGAGCGCCTGGGCGCCGCCAGGGATGCCGGCCGCTGGCTGGCCGCGGCCGCCACCCTGCACGAAGCCGGCGGCCTGCTGGC
Organism: Gemmatimonadaceae bacterium; assembly: GCA_036266115.1. GTDB lineage: Bacteria > Gemmatimonadota > Gemmatimonadetes > Gemmatimonadales > Gemmatimonadaceae > DATANT01. Next base: position 7,072 of record DATANT010000322.1, read on the forward strand.
CGATCTGCGGCGCACCGACTTCCCGGAAGTGGTCTGGAACCGGTTCGCCGCCGGCCGCGAAGGCACCATCCTCTGGTACCGCCGCGTCCACGACCGCCTTCGGGCGCTTGGCTTCACGGCGCCCATCATGGACGAGCTGCTGCTGCTGGTGGAGGAGCTGGAGCAGTGGCGGGAGCCGGCGACGCGAGGCGGCGCCCGGTAGCTCCCCGCGCCCTCAGCGCGAGGGCGGAAGCTGAAAGAGGATCTGCGCGCCCAGGTGACCGGCATGGTCCATGAGGCGCACGTGCGTCCGCTCGCAGCCATGCGCCTGCAGCAGCGCGAAGATCCGCCCCAGATCGTACGCGTACATGGGCATTGCCGGGCTGCGGAGCGGCCGGCGCTGGAGCAGGTTGCCCACGGCGTTGGCGAGCGGCACCGAGCGCCGCAGCCGGTGCAGCGCCTGCCGCGCGGCGGGCGCGCGCCACTGGTAGGTGAAGTGCAGCGCGCCCACGCCGCCCGGCTCCAGCCGGCCGAGCAGCTCGGCCGCGATGGATTCGCCGAGGGCGGGCGGGATGTGCTGGAAGACGAGGTGCGAGTTGATGAAGTCGAACCGTCCCTCGACGCCGGCCAGCGCCCGCCCGTCCGTCCCGGCCAGGACGAAGTCCGCGTTCGTCACCGCGAACGTCTCGCAGTTGCGCCGCGCCTCCTGCAGCATGGCCGCCGACACGTCCACGCCCACCACCGCGGCGCACGCGCGCGCGAGCGGGATGGTGAGCCGGCCCACGCCACAGCCGTAGTCCAGCGCGCGGCGCGGCGCGAGGTCCGGCTGCACGTGCTGCCGCAGGAGCGCCAGCACGTCGGCGATGTCCCGCTCACCGGACCGGAAGAACGCGTCGCGGGCCGGCGCGTCGAGCCGCGCCATGGTGTACTCGGCGTGGCTCAGGACGCCCCAGTATGGCTCGCTCGCGCCGAACTGGTCCCAGGTCGCCCTGTTGCCCTTCCATGCGCCCTGGGACATCGGCCGCGCTCCGGTCGTGGGAGTGGGATCGGTCATTCCACCGTTGCCAGCTGCGCGTCGGCCGCCGGATAGCTGCGCTGCACGTAGCGCTCGAGGATCTCCAGGAACTCCGGCACGATGCCCTCGCCGCGCAGCGTGGTGTACAGCGCGCCGTCCACGTACACCGGCGCGCGCGGCTCCTCGGCCGTGCCGGGCAGCGAGATGCCGATGTTGGCGTGCTTGCTCTCGCCCGGCCCGTTCACCACGCACCCCATCACCGCCACGGACATCGTCTCCACGCCCGGGTGCCGCTCGCGCCACACCGGCATCTGCTCGCGCAGGTAGGTCTGGATGTCCTCGGCCATGTGCTGGAAGAAGGTGGACGTCGTGCGTCCGCAGCCGGGGCACGCCGTCACCTGCGGCGCGAAGCTCCGCAGCCCGAGCGACTGCAGGATCTGCTGCGCCACCTGCACCTCCTCGGTGCGGTCCCCGCCCGGCCGCGGCGTGAGCGACACGCGGATGGTGTCGCCGATGCCCTGCGCCAGCAGGATGGAGAGCCCCGCCGTGCTCGCGACGATCCCCTTCATGCCCAGCCCCGCCTCGGTGAGCCCCAGGTGCAGCGGATAGTCGCACCGGCCGGCGAGGCGCTGGTAGACGTCCACCAGGTCCTGCACCTGCGACACCTTGGCCGAGATGATGATGCCCTCGTGCGGCTGCCCCGCCTCCTCGGCCAGCGCGGCCGAGCGCAGGGCGCTCTCCAGCATCGCCTCGATGTAGACGTCGCGCGCCTCGCGCGGACGCTCGGCCGCCGCGTTCGCGTCCATCATCTGGGTGAGCAGGTCCTGATCCAGCGACCCCCAGTTCACGCCGATGCGCACCGGCTTGCCGTTGGCCACCGCCACGTCCACGATGGCGCGGAAGTTCTCGTCGCGCCGCTTGCTCCCCACGTTGCCGGGGTTGATGCGGTACTTGGCGAGTGCCCGGGCGCACGCCGGGTGCCGCGTGAGCAGCAGGTGCCCGTTGTAGTGGAAGTCGCCCACGATGGGCACGCGCACGCCCAGGTCGTCCAGCCGCTGCACGATCTCCGGCAGGGCGGCCGCGGCCTCGTCGTTGTTCACCGTCACGCGTACCAGCTGCGATCCGGCGCTGGCCAGCGCCGCTACCTGCGCGGCCGTGGCGGCCGCGTCGGCGGTGTCGGTGTTGGTCATGGACTGCACCACCACCGGGTGCGACGAGCCCACTGCAACGTCGCCCACCAGCGTGGTCACGGTCTGCCTGCGGATGCCGAATGACACGGTCAGAGTCCTCGTGGATGCTTCACCTGCCCTACACCTGCCGCGCGGGCGCCACGGTCGGGCACCGCGCGGGGCGTTCACCAGCCGGCGCGCGCGGATCGAGCGTCGGCAAGCTATCCGGTGCACGAGACGGAAATCTACTCCCCGTCACGGGTTACGGCCTCCCGTCGCCGCCCCCGCTCCGGCCGGCGGCTGCCCGCCATCCCCCCGGAACTGGTGATTGTCAACCATCACCGAGCACCACTATATTGAGCGCGCTCTGCGGCCCATTGCAGCGCAGGTCCAGCGCGGGGGATCCAGGGTCCCGCGATGACTGTCAGGGTCGGCGTGTTCCGCTCCCTCGACAAGGAAAATTCTTTCAGGAGCAGTAGGAATGCGTGCGACTGGCAAAGTGAAGTGGTTCAACGACGCGAAGGGGTTCGGTTTCATCACGCCGGACAACGGCTCCAAGGACTGCTTCGTCCACTACAGCGCCATCCAGGGCAACGGCTTCAAGACGCTGGCCGAGGGTGACGCGGTGGAGTTCGACATCGTGGAAGGCCAGAAGGGCCCGGCCGCGGAGAACGTCAGCCGCGCTGGCTGATCCTCCTTCGTCTGACGGAAACGGGGCGCCTCTCCATGGAGAGGCGCCCCGTTCGTCGTTCGGGCACCCGGCCGCGGCGCGCCCCACCGCGCCGCCGACCATCCCTCGTGGAACCCATCGGCCGTGACCTTCTGCGCGACTGCGAAGTCTCTAGCTTGCAGTCACGAGGCAGCGGCCATCGGATGGCCGCTCGAATCCCCCACTGTGGCCACCCAGGACGAGACCAACATGAAGCGTTTCCTGTCGATGCACACGATGTCGCTTGCGCTCGCCGCGCTCGCGCTCACCGTCGCCACGTCCAGCGCCGAGGCGCAGCGCCCGAAGATCGGCATCAGCGGCGGCGTCTCCGTGCCCAACGGCGACCTGGCGGACGGCACCAAGACCGGATACAACGTCAACCTCGGCGTCGAGTTCAAGCCGCCCGTCTTCCCGCTCGGCATTCGCGTCGAGGGGCTGCTGAACCAGCTCTCGGGCGAGGAGATCGATTTCGGAGGCGAGTCGTTCGCCATTCCCGACCTCCGCGTGCTCGGCGGCACCGCCAACGTGGTGTACCAGTTCCCCGGCATCGCCGTCAAGCCGTACCTCATCGGCGGCGTCGGCATGTACAACTCCAAGTTGAAGGGGGCGGACGAGGGGTCCACCGACTTCGGCATCAACGGCGGCGTGGGCCTCAAGTTCTCGCTCGGCGCCATCGAGACGTACGCCGAGGCGCGCATGCACAACATCTTCGGTGAAGGCGACGGGAGCGCGCGCATCATCCCGATCTCGTTCGGCATCCTCTTCTAAGCCCTGCGCATTCGGGCAGCGAATGACGGCCCGCTCTCCACATGGAGAGCGGGCCGTCTGGCGTTCAGGGCGCGGCCTCACCGCGCACGGTGACCAGGCTCACCGTGCGCGGCATACGTGGCACGGCGTTCGCCAGGGCGGATCCTGCACCCGTGATGCACCGGGTGCGGCGACCGGCGCTCTGGCCGGACCGCCCGCAGTCATTCAGCCGTTCGGAGTCGAACAGGACGTGATCATGTTGAAACACAGTCTGAGACTGGCCGCTGCGCTGCTCACGCTCGCCATCGCCGCCACCACCGCCGACGCGCAGCGCCCCCAGCTCGGCATCAGTGGCGGCGCCACGATGCCCGCCGGCGACGTGGGAGACACGCAGAACACCGGCTACAACGTCAATCTGGCGCTGCAGTTCCGTCCACCGCTCCTGCCGTTCGGCGTTCGCGCCGAGGGGATGTGGAACGAGCTTGGCGGCGACGATTCCCTGGTCGGCGACCTCGCCGACTTCCGCGTCATCGGCGGCACGGCCAATCTCCTCTACGAGCTCCCGTTCGTCGTGGTGCGGCCGTACCTGATCGGCGGGGCCGGCGTCTACAACACCAAGCTCGACGTCGCTGGCGTGGACAGCCGCACGAACTTCGGCCTCAACGGCGGCGTGGGGATCCGGTTCCCGCTCACCGGCATGGATACGTACGTGGAAGCGCGCTTCCACAACGTGTTCAACGCCCTTCCCGGCGACAACTCGGCGCAGCTCGTGCCCATCACGTTCGGCATCCTGTTCTAGGCTGGACGTTCGCCGGGAACTGGTAAGGGTAGGATGCCAACGGCCCCGCCGAGTCGTCGGACGGCTCCCCGTTGCAGACGCAGTTGACGGTGGCAGCAGGGAGGGCGAGGCGGGAGCGGAGCGCGTCCGGGATCAACCCGGACGCGCTCCCTTGCATCATGCAGCGCGGGAGGCCGCCGCCGCCGCTTTGCGAGCCGCCACGCTGTGGTGACGGCCGTAGAAGAAGTAGATCGCGAGCCCGATGGCGAGCCACACGACGAGCCGGAGCCAGGTGTCACCCGGCAGCCCGGCCATCATCGCGAAGCAGATGAGGATGCCCAGGATGGGCACGAGCGGGACCAGCGGCGTGCGGAACGGGCGCGGGCGGTCGGGCTCCTTCACGCGCAGGTACCACACGCCGCCGCAGACGATCACGAAGGCCAGCAGGGTGCC
>DATANT010000323.1:0-2141 GCA_036266115.1 Gemmatimonadaceae bacterium
GGGATGACAATTGGGGGCTCACTCCCGCGGGATGACACGGACCGGCTGCACTCCTGCGGGATGACGAGGGAAGACTGATCCCGCTCCGGGCCGCGCTCCCGCGAGATGACAGAGAAGGCTCCGCGCACCACCCGCGACGCACCCTAGACGAACATCTCGGGGCTGATCTCGAGCGACACCTCGGAGACGCGGTCGGCCGGCATCCCGCTGCGCCGCGCGTGCTCGAGCACGGCCTCGGGGTTGGGCGCGATGTACTCGCAGTAGATCTTGCCTTCGGCGTCGGACACGTAGCTCTTCACCCACACCACCTCGGGCATCTCGGCGAGCACCGCGTTGGAGGCGCGGCCGGCCGCGTTCAGCTGCTCGGGAGTGAGGGCGCCGACGGTGCGCTCGATGATGTAGCGTGGCATGGCCCGTCACGGGTGAGAGGAGTTGGTGGGGGCGAGGGTGACGCAGAGGCGCGCGGCCGCCGCCGCGAGTAGCTCGTCGCCGATCTCCCGGGCGATGGCCGAGGCGGCACTGGCGGCGTCGCGTGCCGCGTCGTGCGCGCCCTGCGCCGCGCGCACGCGGCCCAGGCGCTCCAGCATCCAGCCCTCGCCCCGGCGATCGTCCAGCGCGCGCCGGAGCGCCAGGGAGGCCTCCACGCTCGCCCGCGCCTCGTCGAGCCGAGCGCTGGCGAGGCACACCTCGCCCAGGGTGGCCAGCGCGTGCGCGTGCAGCAGTCGCTCACCGGTCTCCTGCGTCACGCGCGCAGCGTCGGCCAGCGCGGTGCGCGCCTCGTCCCAGCGGCGCAGGCGGTGGAGCGTGACCCCGAGGCTGTTGAGGATCAGCCCCTCGTGCACCCGGTCGCCCCGCTCGCGGCAGAGGCGGAGCGCGGCCTCGTAGTGGTGCACCGCGCCAGTGTACGCGCCGCGCTGCCAGTGCACGATGCCGAGCGCGTTGCGCACGGCGAGCTCCCGCTGCCGGTCGCCGAGCCGCACCGCCAGGGCCAGCGCCTCCTCGTACCGCGCGACGACGTTCTCCGCCGCCCCGGGCAGCTGCCGCTCGGCGCGCGCCATGCCCTCCACGGCCTCGGCCTCGCCGGCGAGGTCCTGCGTGGCGCGATGCAGCTCGCGCACGCGCGCCCACGCCGCGCGAGCCTCCTCGGGCCGGTCCAGCCGCTCGTGCACCACCGCGATGCGCCGCCACATCAGCGCCTCGTTCCCGCGATCCTCGAGCTGGGCGAACAGCGCGGCCGCATCGCGCAGATGGGGCAGCGCCTCCTCGTGCCGCTCGAGCCCCACCAGCACCTCGCCCAGCGACCGGCAGGCGTGCGCCGAGCCGTCGGCATAGCGCGCCTTGCGGTTCAGCTCCACCGCCTGCCGGTACGTGGCGAGCGCCTGTTCCACGTGTCCCTGCTGGAGCTGGATGTGCGCGATGGCGGGAAGCGTGAACGAGGCGTTCACCGGGTGGCGCTGCTCGAGGCCCTCCGACGCCACCCGGCGGAAGTACGCGAGCGCGGTGTCGTGGTCGCCAAGGTCGCGGTACACGGTGCCGATGACGTTGAGCAGCGCGCCGAAGCGCACCGGGTTGCTGGCGGCCGTGGTGCGCTCGAGCGCCGTCTGCAACACCGAGAGCGCGCGCTCGGGCTCACCCATGGCGCGCAGGATGTTGGCCAGCGTGGCGAGGTCGCCCGCCTCCGCCCGCGTATCCCCGGCCGCGCGGCCGAGCGCGAGCACCCGCTCGATGTTCGCCAGCGCCTCCTCGTGCCGTCCCTCGTGACTGCGCAGCAGGGCGATGCTGCGCAGGGCGTTGCGCTCGCCGGGCGCGTCGCCGCGCTCCCCGGCGATCTGCAGCGCGGTTCCCAGCGCCCGCTCGGCGGCCTCGAAGCGGCGCCGCAGCGTGAAGGCATCTCCCTGGCGCAGGTAGGCCTGCGCGAGTCGCTCCGAGGGGCCGTGCGGCGCGAGCAGCGCGATCAGCGTCTCCACGAGGGCGAGCTGTCGATCGCGCAGCCCCAGCGCCTCGCACAGCCGCTCCTCGCGCAGCAGCACGTCGGCGTGCAGATCGCGGCGCGCCGCGTCGTCGGGCAGGCGCAGCACCCAGTCCTCCACCCGCTCCAGCGTGTTCAGCGCGTCCGCGCTCTGGCTGAGCCCCGTGGCGCG
>DATANT010000324.1:0-28073 GCA_036266115.1 Gemmatimonadaceae bacterium
GATCCCCGCCTTCTCGGCCGCGATCAGCTCGATCGTGCCGCCCAGGTACTCCACATGGTCCACCGAGACGTTGGTGACCCCGGCGGCGAGCGGCGCGAGCACGTTGGTAGAGTCCAGCCGGCCGCCGAGCCCCGTCTCCACCACCGCCACGTCCACCTGCTGATGGGCGAACCAGTCGAACGCCAGCGCCGTCGTGGCCTCGAAGAACGTGGCGTCGATGCGCTCGATGGTCGGCGTCCACGTCTCGATCCAGTGGACCACGAAGGCGGCGTCCACCACCTCGCCGTTCACCACGATCCGCTCGCGGAAGTCCACGAGGTGCGGCGACGTGTAGCGCCCCACCCGCCGCCCCTGGGCGCGCAGTAGCACGTCCAGGGTGGCCACCGTGCTGCCCTTGCCATTGGTGCCGGCCACGTGCACGCTGGCGAAGCGCTGGTGTGGATCGCCGAGCGCGTGCAGCAGCGCGCGCGTGCGATCCAGCCGCGGGCGGATGGCGCCCGTGGTGCGACGGAAGAGGAAGTCGAGCGCGTGCTGGTAGTCGGTCAGGAGGCGGCCCACCCGCTCGCCGCGGGCTTCCCGGTCATGTGCCGCAGCAGGCGGCCCACGGTCTCCTTGAGCACCTTACGGTGCACCACGTCGTCCAGCATGCCGTGCTCCAGCAGGAACTCCGCCGTCTGGAATCCCTCGGGCAGGTCCTGGCCGATGGTCTGCTTGATGACGCGCGGCCCCGCGAAGCCGATCACGGCGCCCGGCTCGGCGATGATGGCGTCGCCGAGCATCGCGAAGCTCGCGCTCACGCCACCCGTGGTGGGGTTGGTGAGGATGGAGACGTACGGGATGTGGCGCTCGGCGAGCTGCTGGAGCACGAGGGACGCCTTGGCCATCTGCATGAGCGAGAGCACGCCCTCCTGCATGCGCGCGCCACCGGACGCCGAGACGAGGATGAGCGGGTGCTTGCGCTCCAGCGAGCGCTGCCCGAGGCGCGCGATCTTCTCGCCCACCACCGATCCCATGGAGCCACCCATGAAGGCGAAGTCCATCACGCCGAGCGCGATGGGCATGCCGCCCAGGGTGCCCGAGGCGGCCACCATGGCGTCGGCGTCGCCGGCGTTCACGGTGGCGCGCTTGAGGCGCTGCGGGTACTCGGGAAAGCCCAGGGCGTCCGTGGAGCGCAGGTCGGAGTCGTGCTCCTCCGCCGTGCCCTCGTCCAGCAGCAGGTGGACGTACTCGATGGCGCGGATGCGACGATGATAGTCGCACTCCGGGCAGACGTTCAGATTCCGCGCGAACTTCTCACGGATATCCACGTGCCCACACGCCTCGCACTTCTCCCATGCGTCGGGCGGGATCTCGAGTCGTTCGCGCCGCGGCAAGCGCGGCTTCTTCTCTTTACGGAACCATGCCATGCCACGAAATGTGGCGGGGCCCCGCTGGAGCGGCAAGGACCCTGTGTCGCTTCGTGCGCTAGATGGCGAGCGCGCCGGGCTGGCCGCGACCCTCGCTCGAGATGCGCACGAGGAGCCCGACGCCGATCCAGCAGGCCAGCAGGAACGAGCCGCCGTAGCTGAAGAACGGCAGCGGAATGCCCGTGATGGGCATGAGGTTCAGCGTCATGCCCACGTTCTGCACCACGTGCACGAACCAGCTGGCGAGCAGCCCGAACGCCACCAGGCTGCTGAACGGCTCGTTGGCGCGCTGCGCCACGCGCACGGCGCGCAGGAAGAGCGCGAGGAACAGCGTGAGGGCCACGGTCACCCCGATGAAGCCCAGCTCCTCACCCACCACGGCCCAGATGAAATCCGTGTGCTGCTCCGGCAGGAACGCGAGCCGCTTCTGCGTGCCCTCGGTGAACCCGTTGCCGAACCAGCCGCCCGAGCCGATGGCCACCTGCGACTGGATCACGTGATAGCCCGAGGCGCGCGGATCCATCTGCGGGTCCAGGAAGACGAGCAGGCGCCGCTGCTGGTAGGGCGCGAGGCGCTCCCAGAGCAGCGGCGCCACCACGCCCATGGCCACGTTGGCCAGCACCAGCACCACGCCCTCCACCAGATAGGGCCGGTAGTGGAAGACGAGGAGCAGCAGGATGATGAACCACGCGCCCCAGAGCCCGGTGCTGAAGGACAGCACGAGGCTCACCGCAGGGCTGGCGACGAGCAGCAGTAGCGGCCACGGCACTCCGGCCCAGAACAGCATGGCGAAGAAGATGCCGATGAACACGATGCCCGTGCCCAGATCCGGCTGCGCCATGATGAGCAGCCAGGGCACCGCCACGATGAGCGCCGGCTTCCACAGCTCGAGCAGCGACTTGGGCGCCTCGCGGCGTGCGGCGAGCACGCGCGCGAGCATCAGCACCACCGTGATCTTGGCCAGCTCCGACGGTTGGCCGATGCGCATGCCGCCGATGGTGAGCCAGCTCTTGCTGCTGGCCGCGGTGCCGGCGCCCGAGCCGATGACCAGGGTGAGCAGCAGTAGCGCGACCGTGAGCAGGTACGCCGGCCAGGCTGCCCATTCGATCATGCGAACCGAGGCGCGGCTCACCACCCAGGCGACCACGATGGCGAGCCCCAGCCACATGAGCTGCGAGCGGTACAGGCGCGCGACGATGCTCGGCACGTCCGTCTGCCCGGCGGAGTAGACCATCGCCACCCCGAAGCACGACAGCAGGAGCGCGACGATGACGAGCGGGGTGTCTTCCACGGTGCGGCGTAGCATCGGCAGCCTGCTCCCGGCTCAGTCGGAGGCGTCGGTGGACGGAATCGGCGCCGTCGGCGACTTCAGGTACGCGCCGATCACCCGGGAGGCCAGGCGGGCGGCCGAGGAGCCGTGCTCGCCGAACTCCACCATGATGGCGACCACGATCTTGGGATCGTTGGCCGGGGCGAAGCCCACGAACCAGGCGTGGTCACCCTTGTCCGTGGAGTTCTGGGCGGTGCCGGTCTTGCCGGCGATCGGGATGCCCTCGATGGCCGACGCCCCCGCCGTGCCGCGCGCCGACACCACGTCGAGCATCGCCGTGCGCAGCGCCGCCATCTGCTTCGCGTCCAGCCGCAGCAGCTGCTGGCGCTCCGGGTTGCGGCGCACGATCTCGGGCTTGGCGGCATAGCCGTCGGTGGCCAGCGCCGTGTAGAAGCGTGCCATGTTCACCACGGTCTGGTCGTTCTCGCCCTGCCCGATGGAGAGATTCAGCGTGACGGCATTGGTCCAGCCGCGCGGCCCGTACAGCCGATCGTAGTAGGCAGGATTCGCCGGGAAACGCGCCGAGCTCTCGTTGGGCAGGTCGATGCCGCTCTTCTGGTCCATGCCAAGTGAGATGCCCCCGGCGAGCAGCTTGCTCAGGCCGATGCGCAGCCCGAGCTGGTAGAAGTAGACGTCGCACGACTTGGCGATCGCCTGCTGCAAGGTCACGTTGCCGTGGCCGCGCTTGTCCCAGCACTTGAAGTACCGGCTGCCGTACCACATGCCGCCGGTGCACGGCAGCTGCATGTGGGTGTCCAGCGAGGCGATCCCCTCCTCCATGGCGATCGCCGAGGTGGCGAGCTTGAAGGTGGAGGCGGGCGGATAGCGGCCCTGGATGGCCTTGTTGAAGAGCGGCCGCCGCGGGTCGTCGCGAAGCTGGCCGTAGTACTCGCTGGACACACCGCCCACGAAGCGATTGGGGTCGTAGCCCGGCGCGCTGTGGATGGCCAGCACCTCACCGGTGTGCGGCTCCATGGCCACGATGCCGCCCTGCAACGTGTCGCCCCAGATCGACACGACGAGCCGCTGCAGGTCGATGTCGATGTTGGTGTAGAGTGGCGGCGGCGCCTCGGCGGGCAGCGTGGTGCGGGCGCCCTCCTCGCGTACCACGCGGCCGCGCGCGTCCACCTCCACGAAGCGAATGCCCTCGCGGCCGTGCAGCCGGTCCTCGTACTGCCGCTCGAGGCCTCCCTTGCCCACCTGCTGACCCGCCTTGTACCCCTCGAACTGCGGCGCGTTGAGCTCGCCCTCCGAGATTTCGCCCGTGTATCCCACGAACGCCGAGACCGCCTCGCCGTCGGGGTAGAAGCGCTTGGGCGCGGACTGGATGATGAGGCCGGGGAACTCGGTGCGATGCTCCTCGAGCACCGACACCTCGTCGAACGAGGCGTCGGCGAGCACCACCACCGGCCGGCTCGGTGCCCGCTGGTAGCGGCGTACCGTGGCCGCGATGCGGTCCTCGCTGATGTCGATGGACTGGCCCAGCCGCACGAGCGTGGCGCGCAGGGAGTCGCGGCTGGGCGCGAGCAGCGACACCGAGTAGCCCGGCACGTTCTCCGCGATGATCTTGCCGTTGCGGTCGTAGATGATGCCCCGCGGCGCCGGCAGCGGCACCTCGCGCAGGCGGTTCTCCTGCGACCGCAGCGCGTACTGCTCGTGGCGGGTGACCTGCGTCCGGAAGAACGCGCTCGCCAGGACCACGATGGCCCCGGCGAGCACGATCCGCGCGGTGCGAGCGCGGCGGGCGACGTCGTGCGGATGAAAGCTCACGTGGTGCGCGCCTCCAGCAATGGCCGCAACAGGAAGAGCAGCAGCACCCCGGTGATGGCGGTGGCCGCTGCCGACAGGGGCGCCCAGACCAGTGCCTGCATCAGGAACTCGCCGCCGGCGGCGCGCCCCCCGATCACCGTGTACAGCAGGTCGTAGAGCCAGGTTCCGGCGAAGATGAAGAACCCGTTCAGCGCGATGTTGTCCGCGAAGAACACGGCCTTGAGCCACGACGCCGAGAAGCCGAGCAGGGTCATCACGAGCATGCCCGCGCCGAAAGTGCCGGGGGCCAGGGAGTCCACCAGGAGTCCCAGGCCGAAGCCCACCACCGCCCCGCCCGCCGGCCGCAGCCGCACCGCGGCCAGCAGCAGCGCGATCACCAGGAAGTTCACGGCGAACCGCGCCGGAAAGAGCGGCCGGACGCTGAAATGTAGCGCGAGGAGCAGGACGAAGAGCACCGTCGCCCGGAGGACGCGGCCCAGGTTCATGGAGTGGGCGGGGGGACGGCGGGGGGACGGACGGGAGTGGGCGCCGGCGAGGCGACCGGTGAGCCGGCCGACCGGGCGGACGGCGTGACGGACGGCGTGGCGGACGGTGCGGTGGTCGGCGGGAAGCGGCGCAGCGAGTCGGCGCGCACCGAGTCCGCGATGGCGGCGCGACGCGCCGAGTCGGCCGCCGCGGAATCGCGGTAGATGGAGTCGCCCCACGCATACACGGCGCGCGCGGCCGAATCGGCCCCGCGCGCCGTGGCCCACACGGACTCGATGCCGGCGCTGGCGCGCGGCGGCAGCAGCACCATCACCGAGCGCACGTCGGTGGGCTGGACCGTGGGCCGCAGCAGATAGGTGCGCGCCCAGCCCTCGGCGGTCTTGAGCTCGCCTACCACGCGGCCAATCTGCAGCCCCTGCGGGTAGGTGCCGCCCAGCCCCGACGTCACGACGAGCGTGCCCGCCTTGAGCGCGCTGCGGAACGGCACGCCGCGCATCTCCAGCAGGTAGCGCTCCGGCCCGGTGCTCAGATGCGCCTGCACGATGCCCACGGTCGTCCCGTCCTCGGACATCGCGCTGGCGCGGAAGTCGGGATGCGTCCAGAGCACGGCCAGGCTCATGGTCGGGTCCACCGTGCGCACCATGCCGACCAGCCCCTCGGGCGCGACCACCGGGGTGAACGGCTGCACGCCCGCGTCGCTCCCCACGGACAGCTTGAACTCGTCGCCGGGGCCGCGGTCGGTGAGCGCCTCGGCGGGGATGAAGCCCCACTCCAGCCGGCGCCCGAGCCCGAGGAGCGCGCGCAGGCGCGCGTTCTCGGTCTCCAGCGGCTGCATGCTCATGGAGCGCAGCGCGAGGCTGTCCAGCACGCGGGTGACCGAGTCATGCGAGAGGAAGGCGTTGCGACTGCGTTCGGCCCGCTCCTGCAGGCGCACGAGGGGCACGCCGGCCGTCTGCCGCATGGCGGAGGCGATGGGCTGCTGCACATCATCGGGGACCACGAGGGCCAGGAGTGCGAGCAGCACGCACACCCCGGCGACCACGGTATCCACGCGGCTCCCCTGGGCGACGGACCGGCGCACGGCAGACCTCAGTGGCTCAGGTGCTCAGAACGGACCAGTACTTCTCTTCGTCGTCCAGGATGCGGCCGGTGCCGCGCACCACGCAGGTGAGCGGATCCTCGTCCACGTGGATCGGCAGCCCCGTCTCCTGGCTCAGGAGCACGTCCAGGCCGCGGATGAGTGCCCCGCCCCCGGTCATGACGATGCCGCGGTCCACGATGTCGCTGGCCAGCTCCGGCGGTGTGATCTCGAGCGCGCGGCGCACGGCGTCCACGATCTGCTGGATCGGCTCCTGGATGGCCTCGCGAATCTCGGCGGAGTGCACGCTCACCGTCTTCGGGATGCCAGAGACCAGGTCGCGGCCCTTCACGTCCATCTCGCGCTCCTCACCCACCGGGTAGGCGCTGCCGATCTGGATCTTGATCTGCTCGGCCGTGGGCTCGCCGATGAGCAGGTTGTAGTTCTTCCGCATGAACTGCACGATGCCGGTGTCCAGCTCGTCGCCGCCCGTCCGGATGGAGGTGTCGCTCACGAGGCCGGAGAGGGCGATGACCGCGATCTCGGTGGTGCCACCGCCGATGTCGATCACCATGTTGCCGGTCGGCGTCTCCACGGGGAGCCCGACCCCGATCGCCGCGGCCATCGGCTCGGCGACCATGAACACCTCCTTGGCGCCGGCGCCGAGCGCGGAGTCGCGCACGGCGCGGCGCTCCACCTCGGTGATGCCGCTCGGCACGCACACGATCACCCGCGGCTTCACCTTGAAGACGTGGTTCTCGATGATGAGCGTGAGGAAGTAGCGCAGCATCTTCTCGGTCACGTCGAAGTCGGCGATCACGCCGTCCTTCATCGGCCGCACGGCGAGCACGCCCTCAGGCGTACGCCCGATCATGCGCTTCGCCTCCAGGCCCACGCCCTTGATCTTCTTGCTCTCGCGATCGATGGCGACTACGGAAGGCTCGTTGAGAACGATCCCTTCGCCCTTGACGTAGATGAGCGTGTTCGCGGTACCGAGATCCACCGCGATCGCGTTCGCGGGGAAGAGGGACCCCGATCTGAAAAAAGGCCAACGCATGTGTTACCGGGTCGCGCGTCCAGCAGGTGGGACGCCGGGTGGGCAGAGCGGACGATCGGGGCGTAAGCTATCCCTTGCAATTACGACGAGCAAGGCATTGAGGTAACACAACCTAGCCGCGCGCGCCCCGAATGTGACGGCCACGGCGCCCATCCGCAGGTCGGACGGACGCCGTGACGGCGCGCGCGATGCACGCAGGATGCGCACCGCGCGCGCGATGCGCGAACGACTGGGCCGCGAACGGCCGCCGCGCGCTCAGGCCACGAACTGCGCCGGCTCGTGATACGGCAGGCCGAACGCCTCCGCCACGGCGCGGTAGGTCACCTTGCCGTCCACCACGTTCAACCCCTTGAGCAGCGCGGGGCTGTCGCGGAGGGCCTGCTTCCAGCCCTTGTTGGCCAGCTGCAGGGTGTACGGCAGCGTGGCGTTGGTGAGCGCCAGCGTGGAGGTGCGCGGCACGCCACCGGGCATGTTGGCCACCCCGTAGTGAATCACGCCGTCCACCACGTAGGTGGGATTCTCGTGCGTCGTGGGATGGATGCTCTCCACGCAGCCGCCCTGGTCCACGGCCACGTCCACGATCACCGCGCCGGGCTGCATGGCCTTGAGGTCCTCGGCGCGCACCAGCCGCGGCGCCTTGGCGCCCGGGATGAGCACCGCGCCCACGACCAGGTCCGCCGTCCGGATCAGCTCCAGGATGTTGTGGCGATTGGAGTGGATCAGCGTGACGTTGGCCGGCATCACGTCCGACAGGTAGCGCAGCCGCTCCAGCGAGATGTCCACCACGGTCACGGAGGCGCCGAGCCCCGCGGCCATCTTGGCGGCGTTGACACCCACGATGCCGCCGCCCAGGATCACCACCCGGCCCGGCGCCACGCCCGGCACGCCGCCCAGCAGCACGCCGCGCCCGCCGTACAGCTTCTCGAGGTACTTGGCCCCCTGCTGCACGGCCATGCGGCCGGCCACCTCGGACATCGGCGTGAGCAGCGGGAGCTCGCGCGACGGCAGCTCCACCGTCTCGTAGGCCAGGCACGTCGCGCCGCTCTCCAGGCAGGCGCGCGTGAGCGGCTCGTCGGCGGCGAAGTGGAAGTACGTGAAGATCGTCTGCCCGCGGCGCATGTGCGGCCACTCGGACGCGATGGGCTCCTTCACCTTCAGGATCATGTCGGCATCCCGCCAGACGGTGGCCGCATCGGGGGCGATGGTCGCGCCGACCGCGGTGAAATCCTCGTCGGCGAACCCGCTGCCCTCCCCCGCCCCCTTCTCGATCGTCACGCTGTGGCCAGCCGTGACCAGCGCCTCGGCACCAGCCGGGACGAGGGCGACGCGGTTCTCGTTGGTCTTGATCTCTCTCGGAACGCCGATTTTCATGGCAGCACGGAGTGTCTGGAAGTCGATGGTCAACGGACGGGCGGCTTCGCCCGCTGCGATGTCTCAAAGCTAGCAGCCCCGGCACTCGGATGCAGCCGGGCCGCCGGGACCCGTCAGTCCGCCCCGGCGGGCCCCAGGCTGAGCACCGTGTGCCGCTCCGGCGCGAAGTACTCCCGGCATACCTCGCGTACGGTCGGCGCGTCGATGCCGTCCACCAGGGCGAGCATCTCGTCCAGGGTGTGGTATGGCAGGTCGTAGAGCTCCACGTAAGCCGCGCGGTACATGCGCGAGCCCACGCTGTCCAGCGACAGCGTGATCTGCCCCTTGAGCAGGCTCTTGCCGGCGGCGATCTCCTCGTCGGGCATGCCGTCGGACGCCAGTCGGGCCAGCTCCTCCATGATGGCCGCGGTGGCCTGCGCCGCGGTCTCGGGGCCGGTGCCCACGTACACGCCGTGCATGCCCACGTCGGCGTGGAAGTTGGAGTACGTGTGCACGGAGTACGCGAGCGCCAGCTCCTCGCGAACCCGCTGGAACAGGCGCGAGCTCATGCCGCCGCCCAGCATCGCGCTCACCAGCGTCACCGCGTAGCGCCGCGGGTCGCGGTAGTCCACCGTGGGCGCCCCGAACACGACGTGCGTCTGGGCGCCGGGGCGATCCACGTGACGGGTGGTGGGCGACACCACCACCGGTGCCACGGTGGGCAGTGGCGTGCCGTCACCGGCGGCCACCGACGCCCACCCGGCGTCCGCGAGCACCTCGAGCAGCCGCTCGTGCTCCACGTTGCCACTGGCGGCCACGATGATCTGCCCGGGATGGTAGGCGCGGGCGTGCAGCTCCCGCAGCTCCCGCACGCCGAGCGCCTTCACGGTCTCGCGCGTGCCGAGGATGGGATAGCCGTAGGGATGCTCGCCCCACATCGCCTCGCCGTGCAGCTCGAAGACGAGATCGTCGGGCGTGTCGTCCACCATGCTGATCTCCTCGAGGATCACCTTCCGCTCGAGCAGCAGGTCCTCGCGCCGGAGCGTGGGGCAGAAGATCAGATCGGCCAGCACGTCCGCGGCCTGCGGCAGGTGCTCGTCCAGCACGCGCGCCTGGTAGGTGGTGTACTCGCGCGTGGTATAGGCGTCCAGCGACCCGCCCAGCACCTCGAGCGCGAGCGCCAGCTCGCGCGCGCTGCGCCGCGCGGTGCCCTTGAACACCATGTGCTCCAGCATGTGCGACACGCCCATGCGGTCGCGCGGCTCGTGAAGACTGGCCGCGCGGACGAAGGCCCCCAATGCGACCGACCGTACCCCCGGCATATGCTCCGAGAGTACGGTCAGACCATTGGGCAGAACCGTGCGGCGCAGGGCCGCGTGCGGATCCTGCAGGATGGCGGTCACTCCGGCTATCGGCCCCGGCTGCGGCTGCCCCCACGGGGCGGGCGACGATCGCGACCGGCACCACTGCCGGCGCCTTCCGGCACCTCGCGCTCGCCGTCACCGGCTTCACGCGTCGCCGGCTCCTCGGCCTCGCCCTCGATGCCGGCGGGCTTCTCCTCCAGCGCCTTCATGGAGAGGCGCAGCCGCCCACGCTCGTCGCGATCCACGAGCTTCACCCGCACGCGGTCGCCCTTCTTCACCACGTCCTCGGTACGCTCGGTGCGGCCGTGACGCAGCTCGGAGATGTGCAGCAACGCCTCGGTGCCGGGCAGGATCTCGACGAAGGCACCGAACGCCGTGGTGCTCTTCACCGTGCCCTCGTAGATGTCGCCCACCACCGGCTCCACCGTGATGGCCTTCACCATCTGGCGCGCGCGCTCCATGGCCTCGCCACCCACCGCCGCGATCGTCACCAGGCCGGTATCGTCCACCGAGATCTCGGCGCCGGTCTCGTCCTGAATGCCGCGGATGGTCTTGCCCTTGGGGCCGATCAGGTCGCCGATCTTCTCGGGGCTGATGGTCAGCGTCACGATGCGCGGCGCGTAGGCCGAGAGCTCCTCGCGCGGCGCCGGCAGCGCCTTGGCCATCTCACCCAGGATGTGCAGGCGGGCGCGCTTGGCCTGGGCCAGCGCCTCCTTCATGATCTGCACGTCCAGCCCCTGGATCTTGATGTCCATCTGGATGGAGGTGATGCCATCCTCCGTGCCGGCGACCTTGAAATCCATGTCGCCCAGATGGTCTTCGGTGCCCAGGATGTCGGTGAGGATGGCGTACTTGTCGCCCTCCTTGATGAGCCCCATGGCGATGCCCGCCACCGCGGCCCGGATGGGCACCGCCGCGTCGTACAGCGCGAGCGAGCCGCCGCACACCGACGCCATGGACGACGACCCGTTGGACTCGAGCACGTCGGACACGATGCGGATGGTGTACGGGAACTCCTCGAACGGCGGCAGCACGGCCTGGAGCGCGCGCTCGGCGAGGTTGCCGTGCCCGATCTCGCGACGGCTGGTGCCGCGCAGCGGGCGCACCTCGCCGGTGGAGAACGGCGGGAAGTTGTAGTGCAGCATGAACGTCTTCGTGCTCTCACCGGCCACGTCGATCGAGTCCAGCCGCTGCACGTCCTTCTCGGTGCCGAGCGTGGTGACCACGAGCGCCTGCGTCTGGCCACGCGTGAACAGCGCCGAGCCGTGGGCACGCGGCAGCAGGCTCGTGTCGATCGTGATCGAACGCACTTCCTCGGCGGTGCGGCCGTCCACGCGGTGGCCGGTGTCGAGCACCTGCGAGCGCAGGCTGTCGTACTCCACGTCGCCCACGAGGTTGGCGATGTCCTTGGCGTTGTCCGGGAACTCGCCGAGCAGCAGCTCGGTCACTTCCCGCTTCACCTGGGCCACGGCCTCGATGCGCGTGTGCTTGTCCTTGCGGTTGATCGCCTCGGCCACGCGGCCCTCGGCCAGATCGCGCACGCGGGCGATCATGCCCGCCGGCGGCTCGGCCTTGGTCCACGCCATCTTCTGCACCGGCGGGAGCGCGCCGAACAGCTCCTGCTGCAGGCTCACCAGCTCCTTGATGCCGCGGTGTGCCACCTGGATGGCCTCCACCACGTCTTCTTCCGAGACCTCGAGCGCGCCACCCTCCACCATCACGATCGACTCGTCGGAGCCCGTGACGACGAGCTCCATGTCGCTGTACTCGATCTGCTGGAACGTGGGGTTGAGCACCCACTTGTCCTGGATCCGGCCCACGCGCACGCCGCCAATCGGGCCGGCGAACGGCACCTTGGAGACGTTCAGCGCGGCCGAGGCGGCGATGAGGGCGAGCACATCGGCGTCATTCTCCTGGTCGGCGGAGATGACGTAGATGAAGACCTGCACCTCGTTCTTGAACCCCTCGGGGAAGAGCGGGCGGATCGAGCGGTCGATGATGCGCGCCGAGAGGATCTCCGCGTCGTGCGGCCGACCCTCACGCTTGATGAAGCCGCCGGGGATCTTGCCCGCGGCGTACGTCTTCTCCTTGTACTCGACCGTCAGCGGGAAGAAGGGGAGCGAGCTGATCGTGTCGCTCACGGTCACCGCCGCCAACACCATCGTCTCGCCAAATGTGACGAGCGCGGACCCGGCGGCCTGCTTCGCCATCCGCCCGGTCTCGATCACCAGCTTGCGGCCGGCGAAGGTACGTTCAACGCGTTGCATCATTGCTTGTGGGCCTCGGTGGAACACAAAACGCGCGGGTCGCCGCGAAGCGCCCGCGCGAGCGCACGAGAGACGTGCTTAGTAACGGAGTCCAAGCTCCTGAATGAGCTGCCGATACCCGTCTACGTCCGTGCGCTTCAGGTAGTCAAGGAGGCGGCGGCGCTGGCCGACCATCTTGAGCAGCCCACGTCGGCCGTGATGGTCCTTCCGGTGCGTCCGGAAGTGCCCCGTCAGGTAGTTGATGCGATCAGTGAGCACGGCCACCTGCACCCGACTCGAGCCGGTGTCCTTTTCGTGCACCTGATACTTCTCGATGGTCGCTGATTTTTCGAAAGCCATGGTGTATATTCTCTTCCACGCGCTGCGCTGGACGCGCTCAATCGCTTCAAGCTGCGTAACTTACTGGATGGCCTCCACCCTGTAAAGGCTCTCCCCTATTGCCTGAGCGCTACCTCGGACGCACCCTGGGCAAATACAGGGTGGACGATCTCCTCGGATCGGGCGGCTTCGCGTGGGTCTACCGCGGATTCGACCCCGATCTCGGCGTCCCCGTCGCCCTCAAGGTCCTCAAGCCCCAGTTCGCCGGCGATCCCGACTTCGAGGTGCGCTTCCGCGCCGAGGCGTCCACCGCGGCCCGCCTGCGCCACCCCAACATCATCACCGTCTATGCGGTGGGCCGCGACGGCGACGCGGTCTACTTCGCCATGGACTACCTCCCCCTGAACCTGGCCACCCGGCTCCAGGTAATGGGCACGCTCTCCCCCGCCCTGCTCGTGCGCCTGGGGCTGGACGTCGCCCGCGCGCTCGGCTACGCCCACCGAGAAGGGGTGATCCACCGCGACATCAAGACCGACAACATCCTCTTCGACGACCACGGCAACGCCGTCGTGGCCGATTTCGGCATCGCCCGGGCCGCCGCGCAGCACGCCGAGCAGACCGGCACCAACCTGGTGGTCGGCACGCCGCAGTACTTCGCCCCCGAGCAGGCGCGCGGGCGGCCCGTGGACGGCCGCACCGACCTGTACGCGCTCGGCGTGACCCTCTTCCAGGCGGCCACCGGCCGGCTGCCGTTCACCGGCACCGACTGGTACGAGATCGCCCGCCAGCACGTGGAGGAGGCGCCGCCCAGCCCGCGATCGCTCGCGCCGTCGCTGCCGCGCGGGCTGGAGCAGATCGTGCTCCGCTGTCTCGAGAAGGACGCCGACGACCGCTTCCAGACGGCCGAGGAGCTGTGCGAGGCGCTGACGCGCGAGGCGCCGGAGCTGGGGCCCGACAGCTCGGCGCGCACGCTCGCGGTGCCCGCGATCCACCGACTGCTCCGGAGCACCGGGAGCCGGCGCCAGCGTCGACGCGCACGGCGGCTGGCGACGGCGGTCACCGCCGTGGCCGGTGGGGCCCTGATGGCCGGCCTGCTCTGGCGTTCGGGCACCGGGGGCGGGAGAACCGCCGTGGCCGCGGACTCGCTGCCCGTCATCGCGGCCGACTCCGCGCTCCTGCCCCAGCTGGGCGCGGCCGCCACCGACTCGCTGGTCGCGCCGGCCAGCCGCGACTCCGTCGTGCCTCCCGCGCCCCCACTCCCCAGACCCACGCTGCGCATCAGCGTGCCGGCCGGCACGAGCCTGAGCGTGGACGGCAAGCCAGTGCCGCACTCGGAGATCGACCGCCTCGTGGTCTCGCCCGGCGAACACCGGGTGGTGGCCACCGTGGCGTCGCGCTTCGGCCCGTGCAGCAGCGCGCGCGTGGAACAGCAGGTGTCCGTGCGTCCCGGCGACACCAGGCGGATGGAGCTCACGCCCCGCGCGTGCGGCCATCTCGCGCTCGCCCTCAACGAGCAGCGCTACGGCGCCCGCTACGCGCTCACGCCGGCCAATGGCGGGCGCGTGCAGGAAGGCTCCCTGCCGCTGCAGGAGCCCCTCGTGGTGCCCGCCGGCGACTACCGGCTGCGGGTGTCGGCCCCGGAGTGCTCCGACTACAGCTCGGAGCGCGTGCACGTGGTGGCGGACAGCGTGCGAACGCACCAGGTACGGCAGATCTGCCCCACGGGCTGAGGCGCTGACGCGAAGTCGGGCGTGGGTGTCCGGTGCGTCGCGGTCCGGTGGTGCGCGGTAGATCAGTAGATCGCCGCGCCCGCGCCAATGCCGGTCGCGATTCCCACGAACAGCGCCGTCCACACGTCGGCGCGCTTGTACCACGGATCGCGCGGCTCCTCGAGCAGCGCCACGTGCCCGCGTGCCACGTCGGTGGTCTGGCCGGTCACGAGCCCCACGGCGCGCCCGTCGCGCACGGCGAGCACCTGGAACCGCGCCACCAGCACGTCGCGCTGGCGCGGATCCACCACGATGCCGGTAGCCCGCGGCTTCACCCAGCTCGCGCGACCCAGTGGGAAGATGAAGGTGCTGTCCGCGGCACTGTCCACCTCGAAGCGCACGCTGCGCGACTGCGCACCCACCGGCGCCGCGGACACCGCGACGGCGAGCACCGAGGCCAGCGCGACGGAGGCCCAGCGCGCGCGCCGCACGCGCCCGGCCGTCACTGGAGCCATCCCTGCACCAGCGACTTGAGATCGTTGAACATCACCACCACGAACAGCAGGGCGATGGCCATCAGCCCCACGCGCAGGATCACGTCGCGCGTGCGCGGCCCGAACGGACTGCCCTTCACGGCTTCGGCGACGTTCATGAGCACCTGCCCACCGTCGAGGATGGGAATGGGGAGCAAGTTGAGCACGGCGACGTTGATGCTGAGGAACGCGATGAGCGCGAGCAGGTTCTCCAGCCCGCCGCGCGCCGCCTGCACCGAGCTGCGCGCGATGGCGATGGGCCCGCCCAGGTTCTCGACGCCAACCCGCCCCGCGAACAGCGCCTGCACCACGTCGACAACCAGGCCCGCGCCGCGCCACGTGGCCGTCCAGCCCTCGCCCACCGACTCGCCCAGCCCCACCTGCTCGCGTCCCACCACGTCGGTGCGCGCTGCGGCGCCGATGCGGCCCAGCGTGCGCTCCTCGCCGGTGATCTCGTCGGACAGCTTGGTGGCTTCGGGCACCACGCGCAGCTGCGCGCGCGTACCGTCGCGCCGCACCACGTCCAGCGCGAGCGGCGTGCCCGCCGAGGCGCTCACCCGGCTCACCACCTCCTCCCACGTGCGCACCGGCTGCCCCGCCACGGCGGCGATACTGTCACCGCTCAGCATCCCGGCAAGCTGCGCGGGCTGCCCGGGAAGCACGGAGTCCACCACCGGCGCCAGGTACGGCCTGCCATACCCGGCGTAGACGCCCACGTTGACCACCAGGGCGAGCAGCACGTTCATCGTCACGCCGGCGAGCAGGATGAACAGCCGCGCGGGCAGGCGCTTGGACTCGAAGAAACGGTGCTTGGGCACGGGCCTGGGCCCGAACGGCACGAGCGCCTCGGGATCCCAGTCCTCGGGGGTCACGCCATCCTTGAGGTGCGGCTCGGCCAGCGGCGGAGCGCCGCTGGCGCCCACGGTGGACGGCTCGTCGTCGGACCGCTCGGGCGCGCCGCCCTCCAGGAAGGCCATCGCCTCGTCGTCGCGCGAGGCCATGCGCACGTAGCCCCCCAGGGGCAACAGGCTGATCATGTACTGCGTCTCGCCGTGCCGCCGCTTCCACAGCGCTGGGCCGAAGCCGATGGAGAAGCGCGGGCAGTACACGCCCATCGACTTGGCGGCGAGAAAGTGCCCCAGCTCGTGGACGAACACCACCAGGCCGAAGACGATGATGGGGGCGAGCCAGGCTAGCATCGAACGGTCTCCTGGACGAGCCGCCGCGCGGCCCGGTCGGCATCGAGGAGCAGCTCACGGGAGCCGCCGGGACGGTCGGCCAGCGCCTCGAGCGCGGCCGCGATGCAGCGGCCGATCTCCCCGAAGCCAATCCGCCCGTCGAGAAAGAGCGCCACGGCCGCCTCGTTGGCGGCGTTGAAGACGGCGGGCGCGGCCCCGCCCTGCCGGCCGGCCTCCACCCCCAGGCGGAGCGCCGGAAAGTCGTCCACGCGCACGCGCTCGAAGGTGAGCGGCGAGAGCTCCACGGGATCGAACGGCGGCACGCCGGAGTCGGGCACGCGCTCGGGGTGCGTGAGCGCGTAGAGCACCGGCAGCTCCATGCTGGGCACTCCCATCTGCGCGAGCACGCTGCCGTCCACGAACTCCACGAATGAATGCACGATGCTCTGCGGGTGCACCACCACCTCGATGCGATCGTACGGCAGCCCGAACAGGAAGTGCGCCTCGATCACCTCGAGCGCCTTGTTCGCGAGCGTGGCGCTGTCCACGGTGATCTTGCGCCCCATGCTCCAGGTGGGATGCTGCAGTGCGTCGGCGACGGTGGCGCGCTCCAGCCGCTCGCGCGTCCACTGCCGGAACGGCCCGCCAGACGCGGTGAGCACCAGCCGTCGCACTTCGTGGCTGGGGCGGCCGGCGATGCACTGGAGGATGGCCGAGTGCTCGCTGTCCACGGGCACGATCTCGCCGCCGCCGCGGCGCGCCGTCTCCGCCACCAGCTCGCCGGCCACCACGAGCGTCTCCTTGTTGGCCAGGGCCACGCGCTTGCCGCGCTCGAGCGCGGCCAGCGTGGCGTCCAGCCCGGCCGCGCCCACCACGGCGTTGAGCACGATGTCCACGTCGTCGCGCGTCGCCGCCTGCACCAGGCACTCCGGCCCGCCGGACCACTCGCGATCGGCCGGGCGGCTGTTCCCCACCAGGCCCACGAAGCTGGGTCGGAACTGGTCGGCCTGTTCGGCGAGCAGCGCCGCGTTGCTCCCCGCGGTGAGCGCGGTGACGGCGAAGCGCTCCTGCTGGCGGGCGAGCACGCGCAGCGCCGTGGTGCCGATGGACCCCGTGGAGCCCAGGATGGCCACTCGGCGTCGCGTCATCGGATGGCGGGGATCAGCAGGTGGTCCAGCAGAAGGTAGGCCACCGGCAGTGCGACGAACAGGCTGTCCAGCCGATCCAGCACGCCACCGTGGCCGGGGAGCAGCCGCGAGCTGTCCTTCACCCCCGCCTCGCGCTTGAAGAGCGATTCGGCCAGGTCGCCCACCTGCGCCGCCACGCTCAGCACGATGCCGAAGAGCACGATGCCCTGCGGCGTGAGCGCGAGCTGGCCGGCCGGCGCGAGCACGTAGCGCACGTAGATCCAGGCCACCAGCACGGTACCCGCCAGGCCGCCCAGCGCGCCCTCCACCGTCTTGCCCGGGCTCACGGCGGGGATGAGCTTGTGCCGTCCCGCCAGCCGCCCCACGGCGTACGCGCCGATGTCCGACGCCCAGGTGCACAGCACCGGCAGTCCCAGCAGCGCGGCGCCGGCGGCGTGACCCACGGCGTACGGGTGGTAGCGCAGCCCGTAGGCGAAGCTCAGCATCCCGCCCGTGTAGAACACGCCGAACAGCGTGATGGACACCGCGGCGAGCGGACGTCCGTCCACGCCGCGCGCCCAGATGGCGGCAGCCATCACCACGAGCGTGGCCGTGGCGGCCGCGGCCAGCGGCAGCGTGAAGACGCGCAGGAAGTGCGCGTGCACGAGCAGCGGCAGCAGCGCCGCGTAGGCGATGCCGATGGCGCCGAGCGGGCGCACGCCGCCCTCGGCGGCCATGCGATACAGCTCCCAGGCGGCCACCGCGGAGGCGACGCCCAGCAGGGCGGCGAGCGCCGCGTCGCCAAGATAGACCGCGAGCAGGACCAGCGGTGCGGCGACGACGGCAAAGAGGATCCGTCGCGTGAGCTCGGACATGGCGATCAGGCGGTGACGCGGCCGAAGCGGCGGTCGCGGCCCTGGTAGTCGAGAATGGCGCCGTAGAGATGCCGGCGGCCGAAGTCGGGCCAGAGCACGGGCGACATGTGGAGCTCCGCGTAGGCGAGCTGCCAGAGCAGGAAGTTGGAGATGCGGTGCTCCCCGGAAGTCCGGATGAGGAGGTCAGGATCGGGGCAACCGGCGGTGAACAGGCGGCCGGCGATCGCCTCCTCGTCGATGGCACTCGCCGCGAGGCGGCCGGCGGCCACGTCCTCGGCGAGCAGTCGCGCGGCCCGCGCGAGCTCGGCGCGGCCCCCGTACGAGATGAACAGGTTGAGCACGAGCCGCGCATTGCCGGCCGTGGTGGCGGTGATGCGCGTGACGGCGTCGGCGGCGGCCGGCGTGAGGCGAGCCAGGTCCCCGAGCACGCGCACCTGCACCCCGCGCTCGAGCAGCTCGCGCGCCTCCCGGGCGATGTATTCCTCCAGGAGGCTCATGAGCGACGAGACCTCGGGGGCGGGGCGCTGCCAGTTCTCCTGGGAGAAGGCGAAGAGTGAGAGCACCTCGAGCCCCGCCTCCACGGCCCCCTCCACCACCTCGCGCACGGCCTTCATCCCGGACCGATGGCCGAACGGGCGCGGCATGCGCCGCTCGCGCGCCCAGCGCCCGTTGCCGTCCATGATGATCGCCACGTGCCGCGGCACCGCTCCGTGCATCCTGATACGCGCCAGGAGCTCGTCGGCGGAGCCGGGCGCTGCCACGACGTCCGTCACACTTCCATGATGTCGGCTTCCTTCGCCTTCACCAGCTCCTCGAGCTTGGACATCGCGTCGTCATGCTGCTTCTGCAGATCCTTCTCGGCCTGCTTGACGTCGTCCTCGGACACCTTGTCCAGCTTCTTGAGCCGGTCACGGGCCTCGGTGCGCGCGTGCCGCACGCCGATGCGCCCCTCCTCGGCCAGCTTGTGGACCATCTTGACGAGGTCCTTGCGGCGCTGCTCGTTCATGGCCGGGATGGGCACGCGGATCACGCCGCCCATGTTGGACGGCTCGAGCCCCAGATCGGCGTCGCGGATGGCCTTCTCGATCGCCTTCGCCTGCCCCTTGTCGTACGGCGTGACGAGCATGAGGCGCGGCTCCGGCGCGGAGACGCTGGCCACCTGGTTCAGCTGCATGGACTGGCCGTACATGTCCACGCGCACGGCGTCGAGCATGGTGGGCGACGCCTTGCCAGCGCGGACGCTCGCGAACTCCCGCCGCGAGCTGTCCAGGGCCTTCTCCATGCCGGCCTTGGCGGCCTTCGTGATGTCGGCGATAGAGTTCATTGGACCAGGGTTCCGACGCGCTCACCGCGAATTGCGCGGGCAACGGCGCCGTGGCTGTGGATGTTGAGCACGATGATGGGGATCTTGTTCTCGTTGCACAGCGCGATGGCCGTCTGGTCCATCACGCCGAGCTCCTCCAGCATCACGTCGCGATAGCTGATGTTCTCGTACAGCGTGGCCTGCGGGTCCTTCTTCGGGTCCGCCGAGTACACGCCATCCACGCTCGTGGCCTTGATGATGACGTCGGCCTTGATCTGGATGGCCCGCAGCACGGCGGCGGTGTCCGTGGAAAAGTACGGGTTGCCGGTGCCCGCGGCAAAGATGACGGTGCGCCCCTTCTCGAAGTGGCGCAGCGCCCGCCGCCGGATGAACGGCTCGGCGATCTCCTCCATGCGGATGGCCGTCATCACGCGCGTATCGATGCCCTTGCGCTCCAGCACGTCCTGCAGCGCGAGCGCGTTGATCACCGTGCCGAGCATCCCCATGTAGTCGGCCGACACGCGGTCCATGCCGAGGCGGGAGATCTGCGAGCCACGGACGATGTTGCCGCCGCCGATCACCAGACCGACGGCGGCACCCATGTCCACCACGTCCTTCACCTCGCCCGCCAGCCGGTCGATGGTGTCGAAGTCGAAGCCGAGGCCCTTGTCGCCGGCGAGGGCCTCGCCGGAGAGCTTGAGCAGAACGCGCGGGTAGAGGAG
Organism: Gemmatimonadaceae bacterium; assembly: GCA_036266115.1. Taxonomy (GTDB): domain Bacteria; phylum Gemmatimonadota; class Gemmatimonadetes; order Gemmatimonadales; family Gemmatimonadaceae; genus DATANT01. Next base: position 19,874 of record DATANT010000324.1, read on the forward strand.
TGGAGGCACCGCGCGGTTACGCCTCGCCCAACTGGTAGCGCACGAAGCGGCGGACCACGACGTTCTCGCCCAGTCGAGCCGACGTCTCCTTCACCAGGTCCCCGATCGTCTTCTTGGGCTCACGCACCCACGCCTGGTGCAGCAGGGCGACGTCCTTGTAGTAGGACTCCACCTTGCCGTCCACGATCTTGGCGATGAGGTTCTCCGGCTTCCCGCTGGCGCGCACCTGATCCTCGAAGATGCGGCGCTCGCGCTCCACCACGTCGTTCGGCACGGTGTCCTTGTCGAGCCCCAGCGGCGCGGCGGCCGCGACGTGCTCGGCAATGGCCCGGGCGAGCTCCTTGAAGTCGTCCGTGCGTGCCACGAAGTCGGTCTCGCAGCCCACTTCCACCAGCACGGCGATCTTGCCGTTGTGGTGCACGTAGCTGCCGATCACGCCCTCGCTCGTCTGCTTGCCCGCACGCTTCTCGGCGCTGGCGATGCCCTTCTTGCGCAGGTACTCGACGGCCTGCTCGATGTTGCCCTTGGTCTCGTCGAGGGCCTTCTTGCACTCCATCATGCCGGCGCCGGTGCGCTGGCGGAGCGTCTGCACGTCCTTCGCGGTGAATGTCGTCGTCATTGCATCCCGTCCTTCGCGTTCGTGAGAACGCCGCCGGCGTGGCCACCGGCGGCGTTGGAGTTTACCAAGATTCGGGTGTGGAAACTACCGGCCGGGCCGCATGGGCCCGGCCTCGGGCACCGTCACTCGGCGGCGTCGGCTCCATCGGCGCCGTCGTCGGCACCCTCGCCAGCGTCACCGCCCTCGGCACCCTCGCTGCCCTCGGCACCCTCGGCACCCTCGCTCCCCTCACCGCCCTTGAGCCGGGCGGCGATCGCCTCGGGCTTGGCCCGGCGGCGGCGCGGGCGGCGGCGCTTGCGCCGATCGTCCTCGCCAGCCGGCTCGCTGCCACGCTCGGAGCTGTAGGTCGTCGTCTCGGCCTCCTCGGCCTCCTCGCGCACCGGCGCCTCGCGCCGCGCCTCGAGGATGGTCTCGGCGATCGCGTGCGTGATGAGCTCCACCGAGCGGATGGCGTCGTCGTTACCGGCGATCGGCACCGAGATGAGGTCGGGATCGGCGTTGGTGTCCACGATGGCGACGATCGGGATGCCGAGCTTGTTGGCCTCGGCCACCGCGATGCGCTCCTTCTTGGAATCCACCACGAACATGAGGCCCGGCAGGCGCGTCATGTTCTTGATGCCCGAGAGGTTGCGCGAGAGCTTGTCGCGCTGACGGGCCATCAGGAGCTGTTCCTTCTTCGTGTAGTTCGCGAACTCGCCGCCTTCCTCGGTGCCCGCCTCCAGGTCCTTCAGGCGGCGCGTCTGCTTCTTGACCGTCTGGAAGTTGGTGAGCAGGCCGCCGAGCCAGCGCTCGGTCACGTACATCGCGCCTGCGCGATCGGCTTCCTCGCGCACGATGCCGGCGAGCTGGCGCTTGGTGCACACGAAGAGCACCGCCTCGCCGCGCAGCACCACCTCGCGCACGAGCTTCTGCGCGAGCTCCAGCTGGCGCAGCGTTTTCTGCAGGTCGATGATGTGGATCCCATTGCGCTCCGCGAAGATGAAGCGGCGCATCTTGGGATTCCAGCGGCGGGTCTGATGTCCGAAGTGGACACCCGCCTTCAACAGATCGTCGAGATCCGGGAGAGCCATCTGTACGTACTCCGTGAGGTTTGGTCCGCCGCGTCCGTCACTACCCAGCGCCACCGACCGGAGTCGGCACCAGCGCATGGGCTCGGGACGCGTGTGAGATGAACTGCGCGGGGCATGGGGCCGCCGGGTGGCGTCCCATGCCCCGTTCCTGCACTAGCGCTTGGAGAACTGGAACCGCTTGCGAGCCTTGGGCCGGCCCGGCTTCTTGCGCTCCACGGCACGGGCGTCACGCGTGAGCAGCCCGAGCTCGCGCAGCTTGCGCCGATGGGTCTCGTCGATCTTGACGAGGGCGCGGGCCACCGCCAGGCGCAGCGCGCCGGCCTGGCCGCTCATGCCGCCGCCAGCGAGGCTCGCCTTGACGTCGAAGCTGCCCAGCGTGTCCGTCGCCGAGAACGGCTGTTGGATGGCCGAGACCAGCGTGGGCCGCGGGAAGTAGTCGCCGAGCGTGCGCCCGTTGACGTCCCACTTGCCGGAGCCCGGCTTCACGTACACGCGGCACACCGCTTCCTTGCGGCGGCCGATGGTGTGGGTGGTGCTGTCCGCCATGGGTTACTTCGCCTCGCTCTTCTCGAAGGTCAGCGCCGTGGGCTGCTGCGCCGTGTGCGTATGCTCGGCGCCCGCGAACACGCGGAGCTTGAGCCGGAGCTTCTGGCGGCCGAGGGCGTTCTTGGGCAGCATGCCGTAGACCGCCTTCTCGATCACCCGCTCGGGATGCTTCTTGATCATCTCGGCGAACGGCGTGTAACGCTCGTGACCCATGTAGCCGGTGTGGCGGAAGTACTGCTTCTGCTCCGCCTTGCGCCCCGTGACCCGCACCTTGGCGGCGTTGATCACGATGACGTTGTCCCCCGTGTCCATGTGCGGCGTGAACATGGGCTTGTGCTTGCCCCGCAGGACGCGAGCGATCTGCGCGGCGAGGCGCCCGAGCACCTGGCCTTCGGCATCGACGACGTACCATCGATGCTCGATGTCCTTGGGCGTCGCGGTGTAAGTTCTCATGACGATCTTCCAGAACGATGAGTCGTGCGCCTCACCGGTGCGTCGTGCAACCCGGGTCTCGGCCCCCCGAAGGGTGTTTTGAGGCAGACAGACAAGCTAGGTAAGCAGTTAGGGCTTGTCAACGGAGCCGACTGCGTCCGCGCCGGGGCCCGTCGACGGGTCGGCCAGCTCCACCAGCAGCGCGCCCTTCTCCACCGCCGTACCGGGCGCCACGAGCACGCGCGTCACCACGCCGCCCGCGGTGGCGCGGAGCTCGTTCTCCATCTTCATGGCTTCCATCACCACCATCGCCTGTCCGGGCTGTACCAGATCGCCCTCCGCCACCTGGACGCGCACCACGAGGCCGGGCATGGGAGCGGTGAGCGGCGCGGGCCCCGTGGCCGCGGCCGCCGCGCCCACCATGTCCTGGATGGCGCGCGTGCGCTCGTCCAGCGCCTCCACCTCGTATCGATAGCCGTCCACCCAGAGCGTGTAGCGCCCCCGCCCCGGCTGCCGTCGCGCCACCACCCGGTGCACGGTGGCGCCGAGCTGCACGAGGCGCACCGGGGTGCCCGGCACGTCGGAGAGCCGCGCGGGCACCGAAGCGCCGTCCACCGTCGCCTCGGCACCGTCCAGCTCCACCTCCACCCGGTCGCCGCCCCCTCCCACCTCCACGATGTACTTCACTCCGCCTCCGCGATGAGCTCGCACACCGTCTCCACGTGCGCGGTCTGGGGGAACATGTCGAATGGGGCCAGCGACGCCACCGCGTAGCCCGGCAGCCGCGCCAGGTCGCGCGCGAGCGTGGCCGGGTTGCAGCTCACGTAGATGATGGCCCGCGGTCGGGGCCCGGCGAGCAGCGCCTCGGTGACGCGCGCATCCACGCCGGCGCGCGGCGGGTTGAGCAGCACCACGTCGGCCGGCAGCGCCTCTGGCAGCAGGTCCTCCACGCGCCCCACGAGCGTCCGCGACTCCGCCGGCAGCCGGCCGGCGCAGTACGCGGCCGCCTCGGCGTCCAGCTCGATGGCCGTCACCCGCACGCCGAGCGCGGCGAGCGCGGAGGCCAGGTCGCCCGCGCCGGCGTAGGCGTCCACGACCGTGGCCGGAGAGTGGGCCAGGATGCGGGCGGCCACGTGCGCCCGGAGCTCGGCGGCCACCTCGGGGTTCACCTGCGCGAACGAGGCACCGGGCTGGGGCGACGTGCGGCGATCGTGCAGCAACTGGCGCTCGCCGCCGTCCGGCACCCACCACACCGCGGCGAGCTGCGGCAGGCGTTCGAAGAAGCGTCCCGACGTGGGCCAGCGGCGGCCGCCTTCCAGCACGAACACCGCACCGTCCTCCTCGCCCAGCAGCCGCACCGCGCCGCGCAGCACCCGCGAGCGCGGCAGCAGCGCCGCCGCCCGCCGGATGTCCGCCCACACCGCCACCACGCGCTCGTCCGTGATGGGACAATCGTCCAGGTCGAAGATGCGCCCCGGCGCGTCGAACGGGTGCAGTCCCATGATCCAGCCGTCGCCGTCCCACCGCATGGCCAGCGTGAGCTTGCGCCGGTAGCGCCAGGGCCGCTCGCTGGCCCGCACCGGCGGCACGGGCACGGGACGCCCGCCGATGCGCTGCAGCGCATCGCCCACGATGGTGCGCTTGGCCTCCAGCTGCGCGGGGTAGGCCAGGTGCTGGAGCTGGCACCCCCCACACCGGTCCACGGTATAGTGCGGGCAGGGCGGTTCCACGCGATCCGGCCCCCCGCGCTCCAGCCGCTCCACCCGGCCGCGCGCCCAGCGCCCATGCACGGAGACGCGCGCGTCCACCACGTCGCCTGGCGCCGTGCGCGGCACGAACACCACCAGATTTTCCTGGCGCGCCACGCCATCGCCGCCCGCCGCGATGGCGGTGATCTCCAGGCGCTGCGGCGGCGTCATCCCTGCCGCAGGGCGCCCAGCCGCGCCGCCTGCCTCCACGCCGACGGGGCCGGAGCGGCACTGCCGGCCTGCCCGCCCGCCGGCCCGCCGGCCGTCGGCGTCACGGCCAGCCGGCCGCGGTCCGCATCGGCCATGAGGGCGGCGGCGATGGCCGCCACGCGCGCGCCCTCGGCGGGCGCGGGCGCCTGGGTGATCTCCGCCAGGTGCTGCTCCAGCCACTGGATGGAGATGTCGCCCCGGCGAAAGTCCTCGCGCTCCATCACGCGCAGGTGGAAGTCCCGCGACGTCTCCACGCCCTCGATGGTGAGCTCGAGCAGCGCGCGGTGCATGCGCGCGATGGCCTGCTCGCGCGTGCGTGCGTGGACGATGAGCTTGGCCAGCATGGGATCGTAGAACAGCCCCACCTCGCTGCCGGTCTCCACGCCCGCATCCCACCGCACGCCCGGCCCGCTGGGCGCGTGCAGGTACGTGATGGCGCCGGTGGACGGCAGGAAGCCGTTGGCCGGATCCTCGCTCGTGATGCGGCACTCGATGGCCCACCCTCGCGGCGCCAGCTCATCCTGGACGAAGGGCAGCCGCTCGCCGGCGGCGATGCGGATCTGCCACTGCACCAGGTCGATCCCCGTCACCAGCTCGGTGACGGGGTGCTCCACCTGGATGCGCGTGTTCATCTCCAGGAAGTAGAAGCAGCCGTCGCGGTCGAGCAGGAACTCGCAGGTGCCGGCGTTCACGTAACCCGCCGCGCGGGCCGCGGCCACCGCCGTCTCGCCCATGCGCCGCCGCAGCTCGGCGTCCACCGCCACGCTGGGCGCCTCCTCGATCATCTTCTGGTGGCGCCGCTGCACCGAGCACTCGCGCTCGCCCAGGTGCAGCACGGTGCCGTGCGCGTCCGCCAGCACCTGGATCTCCACGTGCCGCGGGCCCTCGATGTACTTCTCCACGTACACCGCGTCGTCGCCGAACGCGGCCTTCGCCTCACGGCGCGCCGCATCGAGCGCGCCCGAGAGCTCGGCCGGTGTGCGCACGACACGCATCCCCTTCCCGCCCCCGCCCGCGGCCGCCTTGAGCAGCACCGGATAGCCGTACTGCTCGGCAATCCGCTCGCCCTCGGCGGCGTCGACGAGCGCCTCCTGCGTGCCCGGCACCACCGGCACGCCGGCGCGGACGGCGAGCTGCCGCGCGGCCGTCTTGCTGCCCATGGCGGCGATGGCGCTGGCCGGCGGTCCTACCCACACCAGCCCCGCGTCGGCCACCGCGCGCGCGAACCACTCGCGCTCGGCCAGAAAGCCGTAGCCCGGGTGCACGGCCTGCGCGCCCACGGCCAGGGCGGCCTCCACGATGCGGGCACCCTGCAGGTAGCTCTCGCTGGAGGGCGCGGGGCCGATGTGCACCGCCTCGTCCGCCTCGCGCACGTGCGGCGCCGCGGCGTCGGCGTCGCTGTAGACGGCCACGGACCGCACGCCCAGCTCGCGGCACGCGCGCACCACGCGCAGCGCGATCTCGCCGCGGTTGGCGACCAAGAGCTTGTCGAACATCAGCGAGGGGCCGCCGGCCAGACGCCGGCGGCGAGACACGGAGTGGTCATGGCCGTCACAGCGGGATGTTGCCGTGCTTCTTGGGCGGGTTGCGATCGCGCTTGCCCTGCATGGTGCTCAGCGCCTCGATGAGGCGCGGGCGCGTGTCCCGCGGGTCGATGATGTCGTCCAGGTATCCACGCCCGGCGGCCACGTACGGATGCGCGAACTTCGCCCGGTACTCCTCGATCTTGGCGTCGGTCGCGGCCGCGGGATCGGCGCTCTCCGCGATGTCCTTGCGAAAGAGGATCTCCACCGCCCCCTTGGGTCCCATCACCGCGATCTCCGCCGAGGGCCACGCCACGTTGTAGTCGCCGCGGATGTGTTTGGAGCTCATCACGTCGTAGGCGCCACCGTAGGCCTTGCGCGTGATCACCGTGAGCTTGGGCACGGTGGCCTCGCAGTAGGCGAACAGCAGCTTGGCGCCGTGCTTGATGATGCCGCCATGCTCCTGGGACACGCCGGGGAGAAAGCCGGGCACGTCCTCCAGCGTCACGATGGGGATGTTGAAGGAGTCGCAGAAGCGAATGAAGCGCGCCGCCTTCACCGAGGCGTCGATGTCGAGCACGCCGGCCAGCACCGCCGGCTGGTTGGCCACGATGCCCACCGAGTACCCGCCCAGGTGCGCCAGCCCGCACAGGATGTTCTGCGCGTAGTCGGCGTGCACCTCGTAGAACTCGCCGTCGTCCACCACGCACCGGATCACCTCGTGCATGTCGTACGGCTTGTTCGGGTTGTCGGGCACGATGGTCAGCAGCCGCTCGTCGCGCCGGTCGTGCGGGTCGGTGCCGGCACCGCGCGGCGGGTCGTCCACGTTGTTCTGCGGCACGTACCGGAACAGGTCGCGAATGGCCTGCAGGCAGGCCAGCTCGGAGTCGCAGGTGAAGTGCGAGACGCCGGACCTGGAGCCGTGGGTGTCCGCGCCGCCCAGCTCCTCCATGGTCACGTCCTCGTGCGTCACCGTCTTCACCACGTTTGGCCCGGTGACGAACATGTACGACGTGCCGCGCACCATGTAGGTGAGATCGGTGATCGCCGGGCTGTACACGGCGCCGCCGGCACACGGGCCCAGGATGGCCGAGATCTGCGGCACCACCCCACTGGCCAGCACGTTCCGCAGGAAGATGTCCGCGTAGCCGCCCAGCGAGACCACGCCCTCCTGGATGCGCGCGCCGCCGGAGTCGTTGAGGCCGATCATGGGGGCGCCGTTCCGCAGGGCCAGGTCCATGACCTTGCAGATCTTCTCGGCGAACGCCTCGGAGAGCGAGCCGCCGAACACGGTGAAGTCCTGCGAGAAGACGTAGACCAGCCGCCCGTCGATGCGCCCGTGGCCGGTGACCACGCCGTCGCCGAAGATCCGCTGGCTGTCCAGCCCGAAGTCGGAGCTGCGGTGCACCACGAACCGGTCGTACTCCACGAAGCTGCCGGGGTCCAGGAGCACGTCCAGGCGCTCGCGCGCGGAGAGCTTGCCCTTGGCATGCTGGGCCGCCAGGCGCGCCTCGCCGCCACCCAGCTCCGCCTCGGCGCTCCGGCGCCTCAGCAACTCGAGTTTGGCTTCCATGGTCATAGGCGGGTGAAGCTAGCACAGCGACCCTTCCGCTTGAAGGGACCCGCGGGCCGGCCCGACGTGCCGCCCGTGCGTGGCGGGGGCACTGGTGCGCTATCGCGCACGGCTGGGTGCAGCCGCTGGCTGTGAACACGGCACGGAGGAGGAACCGGTGGGTCCGCCGCCGCCAGGGACCTCGACAGCGTGGCATGCGCTGCGCCCCACCGGTTTATGCTACAACCACTTACGCGACACCACCCGATGCCGCGTCGAGCGAGCCAGCCCGGCCTGGCATGGCCCGACGCGCAGTACGCGATCGGGCGCCTGCGAAAAAGAGAACGCCCCACCGGCAGGCCGGTGGGGCGTTCTCTCGTGCGTGGTGCGCGACCGGTCAGGACTCCTGCTCGGTCTCCTCCACGCCGTACTGCGAGGCCATCGAGGCATCCATGGAGTGGACCTCGGGCGGCGTCTCGGGACGCGGCGGCTGGTCCGCC
>DATANT010000325.1:0-2041 GCA_036266115.1 Gemmatimonadaceae bacterium
ATGACGGAGGGGCACAGGGTGCAGCCGCCCGCCGAGGCGGAGGTGGCCAGGCCTGACGCTCGGCGCGCGCGAGCGTCAGTCCCGCACCACCCGCAGCGTCACCACCGACACCGACTGCGCCGGCAACCGCAGCCCGAAGCGCGGCCCCGCCCGGAGGGACACGCGGCGCGGCCGCACGGAGTCCGGCGCGGCGAAGCTGTTGTGCGCCCCGGGCGCGTCGGCCGCGAGCAGCTTCCAGTCGGCGTCGGGCGCCACGGGCACGCCCCGCAGCTCGACCTGCACCTCCATCGCCCGCGCCGAGTCCGCGTTGACCGCCGTGACGTACACCAGCCGCCCGTCGGCCGAGCGGCTGGCGACCACGTCGAGTGCCGGCACGCCCGACTCCGGCGCCGGGCCGTCCACCTCGGCCCGGAGGCGTGAGCGGCCGAGCCGCGCGGCGTACATCTGGTTGACGTGGTAGAGCGGCGTGACGAACAACCCGTGGCGGCCCGCCTGGATGATGCCGCCCGGCCACCCGTTCACGAGATCCGACACGGCGCTCATGGCCACCACCGGACCAGAGCGCTCGAAGGCGTGCATCAGCCGCGCTCCGTAGAGCGCCGCCGTCATGCCGTGCTGGCCCGACTCGGGGATCGCCAGCCCGTACTCGTTGATGGCGAGCCGGATCGTGCGCCCCGGCACCAGCTCCCGGGCGAGCGAGTCGAGCCCGCGGTAGAAGCGCTCGTAGTGGAGCGGGCGCGCCATCAGCGTGGGCCACGCGCGCTGCGCCGAGTCGAAGCCGAAGTAGTGGTGCACCGCCAGGAAGTCGATGTGGCGGCCGGCGTCGCGCAGCACCGTGCGGTTCCAGTCCATGTCGTTGTCGCCCACCGCGATCACGCGAATGGACGGATCCACGCGGCGCATCGCCTCGGCGTAGCGAGCCAGGTTGCGCGCATAGGTGGCCGCGTCCGAATGCCCGCGCACCCAGTCGCCCCAGATCTCGTTGCCCACTTCCCAGTAACGCACGCCGTAGGGTTCGGGGTGCCCGTTGGCCGCCCGCATGGCGCCGTAGCGCGACGTCGCCGGCCCGTTGCAGTACTCCACCCAGGCCGCCGCGTCTTCGGGCGTGGCCCCTCGCCCCTCGACGTTCACCGTCAGCGTCGGCTCCGCGCCCAGGGCGCGGCTGAGGGCCAGGTACTCGTCGGTGCCGAAGTCGCCGGGCTCGGGCTCGTTCTTCCACGACAGGTTGGCCCACGTGGGGCGGCCGTCGCGGGGGCCCACGCCCCAGCGCCAGTGGTAGTCCTGGGCGACGTTCCCGCCGGGCCAGCGCAGGAACGCCGGCCGTAGCGCCACCACCCGCTCGAACACGTCGCGCCGCACGCCGCCGGGCGCCGTGTCGCCGGGCATGAGCGACGTCTGGTCCACCCACACGCGGCCACGCCCGGGAAAGAGCACGACGAAGCGCGCGAGCGGGTCGGCCGCGGCGGGGGTGAGCGTGACCTCGTACCGGCGCCACTCGCCCCGCTCGACGCGCGGCACTGCCGCCTCGGCGTACACGCGACCGCCGCTCGCGTCCTGCTCCAGCGCGACGAGCACCGGCCCGACGTAATCGGACGTCCTGAGCCACAGGGAGGCCCGGTACGGCACGCCAGCCCGCACCGGGACGCGCGGCTGGTAGACACCGTGGCGCTCGATGACCGCGTCGCCGGCCTCCACGCGGAGCGCGTGCTGCACGCCGCCGCCGGTGAGCGAGTCCGCCCGAACCGGGTACGCGGTCGCGCTATCCCAGCCGAAGGCGAGCGCGTAGTCGTCGTTGCGGTCGTCGGGGTAGCGCTCCCAGTACCGCGGCAGCCCGATGGCGTTCGGCAGCTCCTCGAAGCCGCGGTCGCGCAGCAGCTCGGCGTGCAGGCCGCCCTTCACTCCCTCGAACATGAACTCGGCGAACTGGCCGTAGAGCAGCGGGCTGACCTCGCCCTCGACGCGCGTCGCGTCGACGACGAGGCGCGCGGCTAGCGGCGCCGGGGTCAGTGGCGCGTTCGCCGCGGTGTCGGTCGCCACACGC
>DATANT010000326.1:0-8721 GCA_036266115.1 Gemmatimonadaceae bacterium
CGGTGCTCGCCCTCGGCGTGCTCGGGCTCGCCCGGCTCCTGCGCACCGCGGAGGCCAGGCCGGCCTCGCCCACGGAGGCCGAGCTCGCGCGCGCCGCGGCGATCGTCGCGCGCTCTCCGCATTCCGCGGCTGCACTGGCGCTGCTCGGTGACAAGGCGCTGCTCTTTCCTCCCCGATCCACCGGCCCCGCCGACGATGGCTTCGTGATGTACGGCGTGGAGGGCCGGAGCTGGATCGCGATGGGCGACCCGGTTGGCGCGCCGGCGCAGCGGGCGGAGCTCGCGTGGCGCTTCCGCGAAGAGGCCGATCGGCTCGGTGCGTGGCCGGTGTTCTATCAGGTGCGCGCCGAGTTGCTCCCGCTGTACATCGACCTCGGGCTGACGTTCGTGAAGCTCGGTGAGGAGGCGGTGGTGCCGCTCCGCGGCTTCACGCTCGAGGGAGGCGAGCGCAAGGGGCTGCGGCGCATGCTCAAGGACGGCGAGAAGCGCGGCATGACGTTCGAGGTGGTGGAAGCCGGCGCGGTGCCCGCTCTGCTGCCGCGGCTGCGCGCCGTCTCCGACGACTGGCTGTCCCACAAGGCGGCGCGCGAGAAGGGGTTCTCGCTCGGGCGCTTCGACGGGGCGTATCTCCGGCGCTTCCCGTGCGCGCTCGTCCGCGTGGGTGGCCCGCACGGCGAGATCGTCGCCTTCGCCGATCTCTGGCTCGGCGACGGGCAGACGGAGTGCTCGCCCGACCTCATGCGCCACGTCGCGGCGGCGCCGAAGGGCGTGATGGACTTCCTCTTCGTCTCGCTGCTGCAGTGGGGCGCGCGCGAAGGATTCGCGCGGTGCAACCTGGGCATGGCGCCGCTGGCCGGGCTCACGCCGCGCCACCTCGCGCCGCTCTGGACGCGCGCCGGGGCGCTGATCGCGCAGCACGGCGAGACGTACTACAACTTCGCCGGCCTGCGCGCCTACAAGGAGAAGTTCCCCGTCGTCTGGGAGCCGCGCTATCTCGCCTCGCCTGGCGGGCTCGCCCTGCCGCGCATCCTCGCCAACGTCGCGGCGCTCATCGCGGGTGGGCTGGGTGGAGTGATCCGCAGGTGACGGCCCGCCCGATCCCGGACGCCGGGAGGCGCGCGCGCTGGCCGCCGCTCACCGTGCGCGCGATCGTCACGCGCGCCGTGGCGACGTTCCTGCTCCTTGCCGCGGCCTCCGCCACCGCGCTCGGCGCGCAGTCATCGGCGAGCGCGGACAGCAGCGTGCGCGGGCTCCCGCTCACCGTGGTCCCGGCGGCGCACCCCGGCACCACGCTCGCCATCCTGCTCACCGGGGACGGCGGCTGGGCGCCGCTCGACCGCGAGGTGGCGGGCGTGTTGAGTGCGGCCGGCGTGGGCGTGGTGGGGCTCGACGTGCGCGCGTACCTCCGTGGTCACCCGCGCACGCCCGAGGGCACGGCGGCGGACGTGGCTCGCCTCGCTCGCGGCTACGGTGCGCGTTGGCACACGACGCGCCTCGTCCTGATCGGCTACTCGCGCGGGGCGGACATGCTCCCGTTCGTCGCCACCCGGCTCGCCGCGGACGTGCGGGAGCGGGTGGCGCTGCTGGCGCTGCTCGGCCTGGCCTCGCGCGCAAGCTTCGAGTTCCACTGGGTGGACATGGTGCGCGATGAGCCGCGCGCCAGCGACCTGCTGGTGGCCCCGGAGCTCGCGCGGCTCCGCGGCATGCGGATGCTGTGCGTGTACGGCACCGATGAGGCGGACTCCGGGTGCAGGGACGCCGATCCCACGCTGATGGCGAAGGCGGCGAGACGTGGCGGGCATCACTTCGATGGCGACTACGAGGCGCTCGCGCGGCTGGTGCTCGACGCGCTCGCGCGGGCGCCGTGATCGAGCCGGCCGCGCGGTCGCTCCAAGTGAGCAGGGGAAGCGGGGCAGCGGCGCCGCCGAGCACGCGGCTCGGCGCGCGGCGGCCGCGCGAGCCAACGCACACCATCGGCAGGAGTACCGCCCCGGCCGCGTCGGCCGCATGGACGCCGCTCCAGAGGCAGCTCCCGCGCTCCGATCATGGCCGCCCTCTGGTCCGCGCCGGATCGGGCTCCTAACGTAGGGCGTCCCCGCCGGAGCGGTACGCGTGACCCTGCCCGACCTGCGCGAGCATCTGCAGCACGCCGTGGGCACGACCTACGCCATCGAGCGCGAGCTCGGGCGCGGGGGGATGGCGCGCGTGTTCGTGGCCACGGAGACCGCGCTCGGCCGAAGAGTGGTCATCAAGGTGCTGCCACCCGACGCGACGGCTGGGGTGAGCACGGAGCGGTTCCGGCGCGAGATCGCGCTCGCCGCGCGACTGCACCACCCGCACGTCGTGCCCCTGCTCGCAGCTGGCGAGCGGAACGGCCTGCTGTACTACACCATGCCGTACATCGACGGCGAGTCGCTCCGGCATCGGCTGGTCCGCGACGGTGAGCTACCGGTGAGCCCGGCCATCCGTCTGCTGTGCGAGCTGGCCGACGCGCTCGCCTACGCACACGGGCAGGGCGTCGCGCACCGGGACCTCAAGCCGGAGAACGTGCTGCTCGCGCAGGGACATGCGGTGGTGGCGGACTTCGGCGTCGCCAAGGCGCTCGCACTCGCGGCCGATGCGAGCGCCGACAGCGGCGCTGGCTGGATGGGCACCGAGAACCTCACGTCGGGTGGCGTGGCGCTGGGCACGCCGGCGTACATGGCGCCCGAGCAGGCGGCGGCCGACCCGAACGTGGACCACCGAGCCGACCTGTACGCGCTCGGGTGCATCGCCTACGAGCTGCTGGCGGGCACGGCGCCATTCGCGGGGCGCACGCCACAACAGACCATCGCGGCTCAGGTGAGCGAGGCGCCGGAGCCCATCCTGCGGCGCCGACCGAACCTGCCACCCGCACTCGCTGCACTCGTCATGCGGCTCCTCGAGAAGCGCCCGGCCGACCGTCCCCGGAACGCGGACGAGGTCGTGAGCGCTCTCAACGCGCTGGCGACACCGAGCGGAGGGACGTTGACCGCGGCACTTCCGGCGCTGGACGGTGCGCCGGGCCGTGACGGACGCGTCGGCGGCGCCGCGATGCATGGCCCGCGCGCGCGGCGGCTCACGGTGGGGCTGGGCGCGGGCGCCCTGCTGCTCGGCGCGGTCGCGCTCTTTGCCTGGCACGACGCGCGGCGCCCCACGGCCGGCGCCGAGGTGGCCGCGTCCGACGGCGAGCGCACGCTCGTCGTGCTCCCGTTCGAGAACCTGGGCGACTCCAGCGACCGCTACTTCGCCGACGGCGTCACGGACGAGGTGCGCGGAAAGCTGGCCGCGCTCCCGGGGCTCCGCGTGATCGCCCGCACCAGCTCCGAGCAGTACCGCGGCAGCGACCGCTCTCCGCGGGAGATCGGCCGCGAGCTGGGCGCCGAGTACCTGCTCTCGGGCACCGTGCGGTGGGACAAGTCGCGTGGCGGCGTGAGCCGGGTTCGGGTGAGCCCGCAGCTCATCCGGGCGTCCACGGCCGCGGCCGCGTGGCAGGAGCCGTTCGACGCCACCCTCACCGACGTCTTCCAGGTGCAGGCCGACATCGCGGCCCGCGTGGCCCAGGCGCTCGACGTCGCGCTCGACGAGGAGGAGCGAGGGCGGCTGGCGGCGCGGCCGACGGAGAACATCGAGGCCTACGACGCCTATCTGCGCGGCGAGCAGACCACGCAGCAGCGGGCGGTGAGCAACGGGCCGGAGCTTCGCCGGGCACTCGCGCTCTACGAGCAGGCCGTGGCGCTCGACCCCGGCTTCGCCGCGGCCTGGGCGCGCCTCTCGGAGACGGCCAGCCTGCTGTACGCCAACACGGTGCCGTCGCCGGAACTGGCGGCGCGCGCGAAGTACGGGGCGGAGCGGGCGGTGGCGCTCGCGCCGACCGACGTCCGTGGCCACGCCGCGCTCGGGCTGTACCACACGCAGGTGGAGGGCGACGTCCGCGGCGCACTCGCCGCGCTCCAGCGCGCCGGCGCGCTCGCGCCGCGGGACGTCGAGGTGCTGCAGCGGCGGGCGGAGGTGGAGCAGGCGGTCGGGCAGATGGACTCGGCGGTGACGCACGCGCTGCGAGCCGTCCGCCTGGATCCACGTTCGGCGCGGTCGCTCAGGACCGCGGGTCAACGGCTGGGCGAGCTGCGTCGATACGCCGAGGCCGATTCCCTGTTCGCGCGCGCGCATGCGCTCGCCCCGCGAAGCCTGGGCATCCATCTGGACCTGGTCATGTCCCGGCTCAGCCAGGGTGACCTGGCGGGCACGCGGGCCCTGGCGCGAGACGCGCCGGCCGGGCTCACCCCACTGCAGGTCGCGATCAATCTGGCCAAGTTCAGCGACCTGTACTGGGTGCTCGACTCGGCGCAGCAGGCGCTGGTGCTGCGCTCGCGCCCGGGCGACTTCGACGGCGACGCGGGGAGCTGGGCACTGGCGCTCGCCGAGATCCACGCGCTGCAGGGAAACCAGGCCCGCGCGCGCATCTACGCGGACTCGGCACGCCGCGCCTTCCTGGCGCAGACGCGCGCCCTGCCCACCAGTGGCGAGCGCCACGCGCTGCTCGGGCTCGCGCTCGCCTACGCGGGACACCATGCCGAGGCGCTCCGTGCCGGTGAGCGCGGCGTCGCCCTCACACCGATGTCGGAGGATTACTCGGTGGGCCCGTACGTTCAGTTGCAGCTCGTGCGGATCCACCTGCTGGCGGCAGACACGGAGGCGGCGCTGGATCTGCTCGAGCCACTCCTCGAGGCGCCGTGGTACGTGACGCCCGCCTGGTTGCGCATCGACCCCACGTTCGCGCCGCTGCGCGGCAATCCACGCTTCGAACGGCTCGCGGCGGAGCATTCCTAGCGAGGGAAGCGCGGCGGGCATGATCTCGGCACCACCCGATCGGGATGCGCGCATCCGGCGCATCGTGCCCACGGCGCAGGGGCGTCGTGGACTCACAGGCTCAACGAGCACGGAGCACGACGGCATGGACGACTACAGCGCGATGGACGTGGACGTCGAGCGGGTGGACGAGGACGGGCAGCGGGCCGCGCGCGACGTGGTGGCCGTCGAGGAGCCGCTGGAGATCCGGCTCCACGTGGAGGTGGAGGGCCGACTCGAGCGCCGGACGGTCTCCGTGACGATGCGCACCCCCGGCGACGATCGGAGCCTGGCCGCCGGGTTCCTGTTCACCGAGGGGATCCTGCGCGACCCGTCACAGGTGGAGGAGATCCGGTCGTGCGGCCCGTCGGCCGGCGACGGGCGGGCGCGCAACGTGGTACGCGTGCAGCTGCGACCCGGCGCCAGCGTGGACCTCGCCAGGTTGGAGCGGCACTTCTACACCACGTCCAGCTGCGGCGTATGCGGCAAGACGTCGATCGAGGCGCTGCAGGCCACCTCGTGCTTCGCGCTGCCGCCGGCCGAGCCGATGATCGACGCCGCACTCGTGCACCGGCTTCCGCGGTTGCTGCGCGAGGCGCAGGCGGTCTTCGACCGCACCGGTGGGCTGCACGCCTCCGCGCTCTTCGATGCCGACGGACGGCTGCACGCGCTGTGCGAGGACGTGGGGCGCCACAACGCGCTGGACAAGGTGATCGGCGCGGAGTTCCTGGCCGGACGCCTGCCCGCGCACGATCGCGTGCTGCTCGTGAGCGGGCGCGCGAGCTTCGAGCTCGTACAGAAGGCCCTCATGGCGGGAATCCCCGTGCTGGCGGCCGTCGGCGCCCCGTCGAGCCTGGCCGTGCAGCTGGCCGCGAGCGCCGGCATGACGCTGCTCGGCTTCGTGCGCGACGGGCGCTTCAACGCCTACGCGGGGGCGGTGCGGGTACGCGGCGCGGGCGCGCTCCCCGCGGGAGCGGGGTGACGGAGCAGGGCGGGGAGCTCGCCGACAGCGGTGCTCAGGCCGTCGCCGCCTGGCCGGGCGCGGTGCCCTGCGCGTGGTCCGCGCGGTCGTAGTCCCAACGCTCGCGACTCGTGGACGGGGCCACGGAGATGATCACGAACTTCGACGTGGGGGTGTTGCTCCGTTCCGCGACGCTGTCGATGGGCACCAGGACGTTGGCCTCGGGATAGTAGGTGGCGGCGCACCGGCGAGGGATGGGGTAGGCCACGACGACGAACTGGCGGGCCACCCGCTGCTTCCCGCTCCAGTGGCTGGTGAGGTCCACCACCTGGCCGGACGCGAGTCCCAGCTCGCGGATGTCGGCCTCGTGCATCATGACCACGCGCCGCTCGTTGTAGATCCCGCGGTACCGGTCGTCCAGGCCGTACACCGTGGTGTTGAACTGATCGTGGCTGCGCATGGACATCATGAGCAGCTGGCCCGGTGCGAGCGGTACCGGCTGGATCTGGTGCACCGTGAAGTTGGCCCTACCCGTGGTGGTGGTGAACTCCCGCCGGTCTCGGGCGAGGTTGGGCAGGTAGAACCCGCCCGGCTCGCGCACGCGGCGGTTGTAGTCATCGAAGCCGGGCACCACGCGCTCGATGCGCTCGCGGATGCGATCGTAGTTCGCGATCATCGCGTCCCAGTCCACCGTGCTGCGCGCGCCCAGCGTCGCCGTCGCCAGACGGGCGATGATCGTCGGCTCGCTCAGGAGGTGCTCCGACGCGGGGGACAGCATGCCGGTGGATGCGTGCACGATCCCCATGGAGTTCTCCATGGTGACGAACTGCTTGCCCGATGCCTG
This sequence comes from Gemmatimonadaceae bacterium, assembly GCA_036266115.1. Taxonomy (GTDB): domain Bacteria; phylum Gemmatimonadota; class Gemmatimonadetes; order Gemmatimonadales; family Gemmatimonadaceae; genus DATANT01. The sequence goes on from DATANT010000326.1 coordinate 6,671, forward strand.
CATGTCCTCCTCGGCGCGCCCGATGGTGGGCAGGATGAGCGCCTGGCGCCCGGTGACCAGATGCCCGCGATTGAGCTTGATGGAGACGTGCGCCGTCAGGCGGCACCGACGCATCCCCTCGGCGGCGTACCCGGTGTCCGGGCCGGCCGAGAGGAAGTTGCCGCCCATGCCACAGAACACCTTCACCTTGCCCGCGTGCATGGCCTTGAGCGTCTCCACGGTGTCGTAGCCGTGGTGCAGCGGCGGGTGGAAGCCGAACTCCCGGCCGATGCGCTCCAGGAACTGCTCCGGCATGCGCTCCCAGATGCCCACCGTGCGATCGCCCTGCACGTTGCTGTGGCCGCGCACGGGGAGCGCGCCGGCGCCGGCCTTGCCGATGCTGCCCCGGAGCAGGAGCACGTTGACGATCGCCTGGATGGCCGCGACGGCCTGCGGCTGCTGCGTGAGCCCCATGGCCCAGGCGATGATCATGCGCTCGTGCCGCATCACCATCCGGGCGATGCGGCGGATGTCGGCGCGGCTCACCGCGCTCTCCGTCACGATCACATCCCACGACTCGGCGCGGAGGTCCTCCACGAGCGCCTCGTAGCCGTGGGTGTACTCGCGGACGAACGCGTGGTCCACCACGCTACCCGGGCGGCGCTCCTCCTCTTCCAGCAGCTCCTTGGCGATGCCCTTGAGCAGCGCCAGGTCGCCCGCGATGCGCACGGGCACGTACAGGTCGGCCAGCTGGGTGCCGTTGCCCACGAGCACCTGCAGGGCGCGCGTGGGATGCTTGAGGTCCTGGGGATGCTTGAAGTGGTTGAGCCCCGTCTCGGGGAGCGGATTGATGGCGATGATCTCGCCGCCGTTCCGCTTGAGCCGTTGCATGGCGCTCAGCATGCGCGGGTGGCAGCTCCCCGGGTTGTGCCCGATGTCGATCAGCAGCTCGGTGGTCTCCACGTCCTCGAGCGTCACCGTCCCCTTGCCGATGCCGATGGCGTCCGTGAGCGCGGCGCCGCTGGACTCGTGGCACATGTTGGAGCAGTCGGGCAGGTTGTTGGTGCCGAACTGCCGCGCGAACAGCTGCCAGAGGAACGCCGCCTCGTTGCTCGTGCGCCCCGACGTGTAGAACGCCGCCTCGTCCGGCGACTCGAGCGCGCCGAGCTCCCGGGCGATCATCGCGAACGCGTCGTCCCACTCGATCGGCGCGTAGTGCGTGGCCCCGTCGCGCAGCACCAGCGGATGCGCGATGCGCCCCTGCCTGGCCAGCCAGTAGTCGGATCGCCGCGACAGCTCGGCGACGCTGTGCTGCTGGAAGAACTCGGGGGGGATCAGCCGCCGGGTGTTCTCCTCTGCGGTGACCATCGCGCCGTTCTCGCAGAACTCGGTGAGCGTGGCGCGTTGGTGCGGCTGGGGATCGGGCCAGGCGCAGCTCTGACAGTCGAAGCCGGAGGTCTGGTTCAGCTTCGAGAGCATGTGCAGGCCGTCCTTCACGCCCATCTCGTCCACGGCGTACCGCATGGCCTCGCGCACGGCCGTGAGACCCGCGGCGGTCGTCTGGATCTCGCGTCGCTCCAGACCGGTGAGCTCCGCGGGCGTGAGGGGATTCACGTCACCATGGAATGCCTCGTCGTCGGCGGTGGCCCCGGGCTCGCCCGCCTCGGCCTGCTCGCGCCGGATCCGCTGCTCGCTCGCGAGGTCGATCTTCGCGGCCTCCCAGGAATCGGGGTGCGGCTTGTCGCCATCGTCGCCACGAATCGCTCCCGATCGCGGCTCCACCGAGCCACGCGCCTCGAGCTCCCGGCGCTCCGCCGGGTCGATGTTGCCGTCGTGGGCCATGGCGCATCTCTGCTGGAGAAAGGCCTGCCGCGACCGCCCCCCGGAGAGCGGGTCGTGCTCGGCGCGCATGCGGGAGCGGGCGGCAAGATCCATACTGTACGTCCGAGCGCGCCCCAGCAGAAGACCGATCGGGCGAACCGGGCGGCGCCGCCCGTGGGTCGTCCACGACGGGAGCCAGTGCGCGCGGGCGCCCTCCTCGGACCCCGCGATCTCGAGCGCGCCGTCGCGCG
>DATANT010000327.1:0-6770 GCA_036266115.1 Gemmatimonadaceae bacterium
TCGCGTCCCGGACCCGACCTGAAAGTACGCGCCCACGGCATCTGCACCCGGCGCCGTCGGAGCCAGGACGAGGTAGCCCCAATCATCGTTCGACACCGGCCTCCGCTCGACGCGCCCGCTCACGAACGGCCCGCGATGCCAATGCCGGATCGACTCGAGCGCCGTGGACCCGTTACCGCAGCCGGCGAGCAGCAACGTCACGGCTCCTGCCAGGACTGCGGCGGGACGGCCACCGCGGTTCGACCAGAAACGCTGCACGGCGCCTCTCAGGGATGGGCGTGGATGGTGGACTAACGGCGTGGCTCGCCACGAGACCCCCGAGAGTGCCTCGCGGCCAACTTCCGTGGTCGAACAAGGCTCGGCCAACCCACATGACCCCATGCCCTGTACCCGGTAGGCAATTCGACGCATGATCCGGGATCATTCCATGCGGATCCCGACGCGCCACGCCTCCCCGCTCTCCTCGCCCCCGTGTACATCCCCACCTCCAACGCCGAGCCCCGCCCCGAAGTCATCCATGACTTCCTCGACGCGCACCCCTTCGCCGCCCTGATCACCGCCTCGCCCGATACAGGCATCCACGCCACCCACCTCCCCTTCATCCTCCACCGCGCCCGCGGCGAGTACGGCACCCTCGAAGGCCACCTCGCCCGCTCCAACCCGCACCACCGCCAGCCACCGGCCGCTGAAACCGAGGCCCTGATCATCTTCACCGGCCCCGACGCCTACATCACGCCGTCCTGGTATCCAGCCAAGGCCGAACACGGCCGCGTCGTCCCGACGTGGAACTACGTCGCCGTTCACGTCTACGGCACGCTGCGCTGGATCGAGGACCCGGCGTTCCTGCGCCGGCACCTCGAAGAGCTGACGACGCGCCACGAGGCCGGCCGGCCGAATCCTTGGTCGGTGAGCGACGCACCCCCGGAATACGTCGCGCAGCTCCAGCGCGCCATCGTCGGAGTCGAGCTCACCATCACGCGGCTCGAAGGAAAGTGGAAGATGAGCCAGAACCGCTCCGACGCCGACATCGACGGCGTCGTGCAAGGGCTGGGGAGCTCGCCGGACGCGGGGGACCGCGAGGTGGCGCGGATCGTGGCCGAGCGGCGGCCGACCCGCCCGGCGTAGCGCGCTGGAGCGCGCCGGCGCGGAGCGCCGCCATGGACAGCTTCCGGCCATTCCTTCACCGCCTCGCCCACGGCGACACCCTCGTCCACCCGGCCATCATCGCCGCACTGCTCGCGGTCGAGCCCGCCGTCGCCCTCCTGACGTGACGGACGGCGCCCGACCGCGAGCCACGCCCGGCCCACGCCACTTTCTTCTGGCGGCCCATCCCCGCGACCCACACATTGGCCCTGCGAGCTGGCTCGAGAACCCGCAGCTGAAGCTTCATGTCTGGCAGTCCCATTCATCCACACGGGAGCGTCGAGATGAACAGGTACGCGGCGGAGCTGATCGGGACGTTCTGGCTGGTGCTCGGTGGTTGCGGCAGCGCGGTGATCGCGGCCGGCTTCCCTGATGTCGGGATCGGGCTGCTCGGGGTCGCGCTCGCGTTCGGCCTCACGGTGCTCACCATGGCCTTCGCCATCGGGCACATCTCGGGCTGCCACCTGAACCCCGCCGTCTCCATCGGTCTCTGGGCGGGGGGCCGCTTTCCCGCCCGGGATGTGCTGCCCTACATCGTGGCGCAGGTGGTGGGGGGCATCGTGGCGGGAGGCGTCCTCTACGTCATCGCGTCCGGCGCCCCGGGCTTCGACGTGGCCAACGGATTCGCGTCCAACGGCTACGGCGCCCACTCGCCCGGCCGCTACTCGCTCCTGGCCGCGCTGGTCACGGAGATCGTGATGACGGCGTTCTTCCTGGTCATCATCATGGGGGCCACGAGCCGGAAGGCGCCGGCCGGCTTCGCGCCCATCCCGATCGGCCTGGGGCTCACCCTCATCCACCTGATCAGCATCCCGGTCACCAACACCTCGGTGAACCCGGCCCGGAGCACGGGCGTCGCGGTGTTCGTCGGCGACTGGGCCATCGCGCAGCTCTGGCTCTTCTGGGTCGCGCCGATCGTCGGCGGGATCCTCGGCGCCCTGCTCTACCGGGCGATCGCGACGGAGGGCGAGCGCGAGACGGCGTAGGCGCCGCGGGCGGCTGCAGGCGGCATCGCGGGCAGGGTGCGGGTTTCGTGATCGATGGTCGCTGGCGGTCGGAAGGCGAACGGCGACCGATGATACCGCGCCCCCCGGCGTGATCAGGGCGCGGGCGGCGGCGGGGCGCGGCCGGCTGCGTCGCGCAGCGCGCCTCCCGTGCGCCCCCCCTTAAGCGGCCGCGCCTGCAGCCGCCCGTAGGCGAACATCGGCTCCACCGCGGCCTGCCCCAGCACCACCGCCGCCGCGTGCTCGCCGATTGCGGGCCCCATCTTGAAACCGTGCCCCGAGCCGCCGCCCACGAGCCACACGTTCTCGAGCCCGGGGTGCCGGTCCACCAGATAGTGCCCATCGCTCGACGCCTCGTACTGGCACACGCGTGCCTCCAGCAGCGGCGCGTCGGTGAGCTCGGGAAAGCGTTCCCGCAGGATCGCCCGCGCCCCGGCAAGCCCCGCGGCGCTCGGCACGCGCTCCAGCGTCGTCGGGTCCACCTCCGGGCCCGCCGTGTCGTCGGCCACCTTGAGCCCGCGGCGATCGTGCGACGGTACGCCGTACGCGATGCGCTCGCCGAGGTATACCCACGTCGGCAGCGCCGTGGAGTCCCAGCGCGCGTCGCCCGGCGGCGTGCCGAAGAAGAAGACCTCCTGCCGCGTGGCGACGATGCGGCGGCCCACCACCTCCGCGAAGAGCTGCCCCATCCACGGGCCGCAGGCAAAGACGAAGCGGTCCGCGGCGAGCGTGGTGCCGTCTCCGAGCGCGACGCCCGACAGCCGCGCGCCGGTGGTGGCGCCCGGGCGCGCCCACGCCTGCCGCCACTCGCCCCCCTCGCGCACGAACGTCCCGCGCACCAGCTCGCAGGCGACGCGCGCCGTGAGGAAGCCTGCCTCCGGCTCGTGGAAGACCGTGCGCACGTCCTCGCCGAAGCGCATCTGCGGCCAGCGCCGCGCCGCGTCCGCCGGCGTCAGCTCCACCAGCGCCAGGCCGGCGCCCTTCATCGGCGCGGCGGAGCTGCGCACGTAGCGGTCGTCGCCCGCGCAGAGCCAGAGGGCGCCGGTGCGGAAGTAGACCTGCCGCTCCCACCGCCGCTCCGCCTCGCGCCACAGCGCGAATGCCCGCGCCGCCATCTCGCTGTATAGGGGAACACCGCCGTACACGGCGCGGATCACGCGCGTCTCGCCTCCCGACGACGCGCGTGAGTTTCCGGCGCCCCACGCGTCCACGAGGGTGACGCGCATGCCGGCGCGCAGGAGCGCAAGCGCCGTCCAGCCGCCAAAGGCGCCGGCGCCCACGACGACCGCGTGCTCCTGGCGCCGCGCCGCCGCGACGAGCCGCGCCGTCACCGGCGCGGCCGTCATGGCGGCCACGAAGGCACGGCGCGACAGCATCGCCCTCCCACCGTCCTGCACGCGGTGCTCAGTACTGGAACGCCGCGGTGAGGCCGAACGTGCGCGGCGGGTTCGTGAGATAGCCGACGCGCGCGAGCAGCCCTCGCTCGCGGTCGAGGGCAAGGAAGGCGCGCTCATTGGTGACGTTGTTGGCGAAGAGCGCGACCTCCCAGTTCAGCCGTGCGACGCCGAGGCGCAGGTTGACCAGCGTGTAGGCCGGCATCTCGGGGTCGAAGGTGAAGGTGGACGCCGTCAGCGGCCCGCCGATCGTGTTGGGCAGCGTCGTCAGGTCGACGGTGCCGATCCCCGGCTGGTGGTCGTCGATCTGCGTGAGGCGCGAGCCCACGTGCTGCACCGTGCCGGTGAACGACGCCAGCGAGCGCGGCCCGAGCCGCCAGCGGTACGTCCCCGCCGCGGCGCCCTGGAACTTCGGCACGCTCGGCAGACGGTTGCCTGCCTCGATCCCCGAGATCACGCTCGTGACGCCCATCGAGTCGGTGGTGGTGAGCGTCGAGCGCAGCTCGGCGTCGTTGTAGCTCGCCGAGAGGGAAAGATCGAGCGCATCCGTGGGTGAGGCGGTGAGCTCGAGCTCCACCCCCTGGCTGCGCGACTTCGGCACGTTGAAGACGAGGCGCGACGAGCAGGTGCCGGCGGTGACGATGAGCTGCAGGTCGCGGATGTCCATGTAGAACAGCGAGGCGTTGAGCGAGGCGCGGCCGCCGGCGAACTGCGACTTGCCGCCGACCTCGTAGTTCCACGCCGTCTCGTCCTTCCACGAGTCGCGGCCACTGAAGGTGACCAGGTCTTGGGCGGAGCAGAGCGGCTCGTTGAGGGGGTCGTTGATCCCGCCGAGGCGGAAGCCGCCCGCCACCTGCGCGTTGAAGGTGAGGGTCGGCGTGGCGCGGAAGCTGGCGATGAAGCGTGGCGCGATGCCGTCCGCCTTGGTATCGCCGGGGACCGAGACGATCGACTCGCCGGTGTTGTCGTTGGCGAAGATGCCGTCGAACACCTGGTCGCGCTCCTCGTCGAAGCGGTAGTAGCGCAGCCCGGCCGTGAGGTCGAGCTGCTCGGTGAGGTTCAGCGTGCCCTCGCCGAAGAGCGCCGTCTGCGTGAGGTCGTACGACAGGTCGGAGAAGAACAGGACGTCGCGTGGCGCGCGCAGCCCCTCCGTGGGGATCCCCGAGAGATCCTCGAAGCCGGCGACGTCGAGGATCTGCGAGTAGTCGCGCTGGTTCTGCGCGTGGAAGGCGCCGACCAGCCACTTCGAGCGCCCGGCCGTGCCGGCGAGGCGCAGCTCCTGTGTCCAGCCTCTCACGCGCGTCGAGTCGTTCAGCGGCGAGTCGAGCGTGTAGACGTTCTCCGGCAGCCCCAAGCTGCCGCCAGTGATGCTCGACGTCAGCGCACCGGCGTCGCGCACGACGAGGATGTCGCGCCAGTTGTACGTCGTCACCGACGTCAGATTCATCCCCGCGAAGTCCCAGCGCACGTTCAGGTCGCCGAGCACGAAGTCGTCGTCGAACGCCTCCTCGAGCTGCGTGAACTGCTCACGCTCGCCGAGCGTGACGGGGGGACGCGAGGTGGTGAACGGGTTGGCGAGGATGTTGTAGTCGTCGATGCGGTTCCAACCGTCCATGCGCACGGACTGCCACACGAAGCGTGGCGTGATGCTCACCCCCTCGGCCGGCTCCCAGCGGAGCGCGGCGCGCACGCCGCTGCGGCGCCCGGTATTGACGTCCTTGTCGAGCGAGAAGTCCGGCTGCACGGCACCCATGTAGCCGGCGAGCTGATTGTGGTACGCCGCCACGCGCCCGGCCGCGCGGCTGCCGATGGGCACGTTGGCGCCGAGCTTCGCCACGGCGCCGCCGTTCCCGCCGTCCACCCAGCTCCCGCCCAGCTCACCGAAGGTGCTGCGCACGCCGAGCTCGGGCTGGTTGGTGATGTAGCGTGCCGTCCCCGACAGCGAGCCGGAGCCGAACAGCGTGCCCTGCGGGCCGCGCAGCACTTCCACGCGCGCCACGTCGAAGAGGTCGAGGTCGGGAGTGAACAGCGAGAGCGAGACGGGAGTCTCGTCGAGGTAGACGCCCACCTGCTCCTTCACGCCGGGCTGGTCGCGCGCGATCTGCCCCGCCGACGCGCCGCGGATGGCCACCTGGCTCTGCCCCGGCCCGAGGTTCTGCACGCTGAGGCCGGCGACGTTGGCGGCGATGGCCTCGATGTTGTCGGCGCCGCGCTCGCGCAGCGTGCGGGCCGTGGGAGCGGCGATGGAGAAGGGGACGGCGGTGAGCTCCTCCTCACGCAGGGTGGCCGTGACGACGACCGCCTCCAGCGGCGCCGCTTCGAGGGCGACGTCCAGGGTGGTGGGGGTGCCGGTGACCTGCACGGCGCGGTGGACGGCGCGCCGGTGGCCGACGGCGGCTACGGTGACGGTGTAGGCGCCCGGCGCGAGGTCGCCGACGGTGTAGCTGCCGTCGGGCCGGGTGGTGGCACGCCGCGAGGCGCCGGTGGCCTCGTTGGCGGCGGTGACGCTGGCCGCCTCCACAGGCGCGCCGCGGGCGCTGCGCACGGTGCCGGTGAGGCGGCCTGTCTGCGCCTGCGCGGTGGGGGCCAGGGCGAGGCCGCCGAGGAGCACGGCGGCGAGGGCGACGAAGGACGAGCGACAGCGACGCGGACCCGGCTGGTGCATGTCGGCCTCCCATGGCGAGGGATGGGCTCGCAACGCGAATAGGGCGCTCGTCCATACCACTCCTTCAAGAGCTTGTCAAGGGCGGCGCGACGGAGAGCGGCAGCCTGCTGCCCGGAGCTGTGCGTCGCCGGTTACGCGCGCGCCGGTACGGAGCACGAAGGCGACGCCATCGCCTTGCGCCGATCCTCCGTGGGGGGCATCGTGTCACCCGCTCTCGCTCGTCCCACGTCTGCGTCCGTGCTCTGCCTCCTCTGGCTGGCCATGGGGGTCAGCCCCGGGGGCCCGCTCCCGCCGCCCGTCCCGTCGCCCGGCGCGGGAGCCCCGCCCACCCACGGCGGCGGCCTCTCAGGAGGAGGGCGCCATGTACGCCGTCATTCGCCGCTACACCGGCGCGGCCAAGCTCATCGAGGCGCTGGACCGCAAGCCGCAGGAGATCGAGCGCCTCATGAGCGCCGTCCCTGGCTTCGTCGCCTACCACGCGGTGCGCGCGGGCGACACGCTCGTGACCGTGAGCGTCTGCAACGACCGCACGGGCACCGACGAGACCACGCGACGGGCCGCCCA
>DATANT010000328.1:0-4152 GCA_036266115.1 Gemmatimonadaceae bacterium
GGGGCAGCTGCCGGAGGTGGGGTGGGTGGAAGGGTGCTCGTGAGCGGCGGGGCGGTCCACGCTGTCATCCGCCGGAGCGCTGCCCGATAGGGTGCCGGCCGATGTCGTCATCGCGCCGGAGCGCGGCCGACAGCGAGGCCAGTCCATCGTGTCATCCCGCATCGGCGTGGTCGAGAGCAAAGCCGGCCCCTCGTGTCCTCCCGCCGGCGCGCGGCCGAAGGGGAGGCCAGTCAATCTTGTCATCCCGCAGGAGCGAGCGCAGCGAGCGAGTGTCGGGATCGCTCTCCCTCGCGGCGGTTCGACCGCTGTACGCTGATCACCCTCCCTGCATCACGAGACGTGAAGGCGATCCCGACACTCGCGTGCGGCCCTCCGGGCCGCGCGCTCCTGCGGGATGACAAGGACCGGCTCGCTCCTGCGGGATGAGAAAGGGCGAGCCGCTCGCGCCCGCGGGATGACACAAGGAGGAATGCACTATACGCCGCTCCCTCCGGTGGCAGGACAAGCATGACTGGCCTCGCACTTCTTCCGACCGGCAGCGCCCGCCACCCCTCACCCCATCCGCGCCCCCGTCCCCTCGTCCGCCCGCGCCCCCTCCCCGTCGCTCCCCATCCAGCGGAAGAAGATCACCGAGATGGTGAGCAGCACCAGCGGCGTCCCGAGGAGCAGCAGCACGCCGCCGGCCATCTGCTGGTCGGCCACGGCGGCGAACCCGGGAATGCGCGGCGCCAGCTCGTAGGTGGCGTACACCGGGAACTCGGCGAGCAGCAGCCACATGGCCAGGAACACGTGCCCCACCGTGCCCACGAACAGGTACGGGATCTGGAGCGGCGGGCCGAACCGCTGGTGCGCCGGCACGGGGCTGAGGATGGGCCACCAGAACAGGAGGCCCGAGCCCAGCCAGAGCATGTCCAACAGGAAGGAGCCGGCCTGCGTGGCCATGAGGCCATCCACCACGAGCGGGGCGTGCGTCACGAGCATGACGAGCGCGAACGTCAGCATGGTGAGCAGCGGCTGCGTGACGCGACGCAGCACGCGCACGGCGCCCGCGCGCTCGGCGAGCGCCGCCCAGCGCGCGGGCGCCACGCCCAGCAGCATGAGCGGCGGAACGATCATCGCCAGCGCGATGAACTGCACCGAGTGCACGCTGGCCAGGTAGCCGGCACCGAGCGCGCCCACCGGCCAGTCGAGCGTGAGCCAGAGCACCGCGATGGCGGCCACCGCGGCCGCCGTCCGGCCGGGCGACGCCGAGGCGTCCGCGCCGCGCCGGGCGAGCCGCCAGTAGACCACGGCCGCGAGGGCCACGAACAACCACACGCCGGGATACGGCCGCCACGTCCAGCTCCACGCCGTGGCCTGCGCCGAACACCACCACTGTAGCTCGCTCATCGCTCAGTGTCCGGCGTGCGCGGTAGTGTCGAGCGCCTGCTCGAGCTCCGCGTACGTGCGCACGCGGGCCGCTATCGACAGCTGCCCGGCGCGGCGGAAGGTGAGCACCAGCGGGAGCGTGTCGCCCACCGCGAGCGGGGCGCCGAGGCCGGTGATCATCACGTGGTCGCCGCCCGGCGCCAGGCGGCGGACCTCGTGCGCCGGCACGACGATCTCCGACAGCGCCGCCATGCGCGTCGTGCCGGTGCCCGCGTCGCGCTGCTGGGTGTGCAGCGACGCCTCGCCCGCGCCGCTCGCCACGGCCACGAGCGTGTCGGCGCTGCCGCTCTCGTTGGTGATGGTGAGGTAGACGGCGGCCGGGGCCTCGCCGGCGGGGCGGGGAGCCACGACCCCCGAGACCACGATGCCACCCGCACGGTAGACGGCGTCGCTCGCGGAATCACCGGCGGGCTCGCTCGAGGCGTGGGGGACGGACGCGTCCGCCGGCCGCTCCGCGCCGCCGCATGCCGCCACCGTGAGCGCGAGCATCGCGCCGGCCGCGGCGCGCGCGGGCCGCATCACCGCCCGCGCACCAGCTTGGGCAGATCGTGCGCCCAGTCGCTCTGCCGCGTGCCGAACGGGTACACCAGCCGCGCCTTGCCGTCGGCGGTGAACGCGTACACCTGCGCCGCGTGCCCCACGCCGTAGCTGCCATCCTCGGCGGGCGCATCCTTCATCGACGGCGGCAGCTTGAGGTCGTACATCACGCGGTTCACGTCCTCCTCGCTGCCGTACAGCCCCACGAAGCGCGAGTCGAAGGCATCCAGCCACTTCCGGATCTTCTCCGGTGTGTCGCGATCGGGATCGGTGGTCACGAACACCACCGCGATCCGCTGCTGGTCCTCGTAGGGCATCTTCTGCAGCACGGCGGCGATGTTGGCCATGTGCACCGGGCATACGTCCGGGCAGTTGGTGTAGCCGAAGAAGAGCAGCGTGAGCTTGCCCGCCGTCTCCTTCTGGAAGTCGTACGGGCTGCCGTCGGTGGCGGTGAGCGTGAAGCTCGGCTTGTCGCGCGGCTCGGGGAGCGTGACGCCGCGATACTCGGACTCGCTCGCGGTGCCGCCGGCGTCGGCCGCGGAGTCACCCGGCTGGCAGGCGCTCGCGCCGAGCGCCACGGCACCGAGCAGTAGGACGAGCCTGGTGGTGCGCATGGACATGATGCGAATCATGGTGATGGTCGAAAGTGGCCGACGAAAGATAGCCCACGCGCCGGCCGGCGCGCGGCTTGCGAGCCATCGCCGCTCGACCCAGCATTGGAGGAGCGATGCCCAGACGATCACGCCCACGTGCCGAGCAGCAGGGCGACGGCCAGCCAGAGAGCCTGAGGGAGCTCGAGGATACGTCCGGCGGCGCCGCGAGGCGCGCGCGGAACGAGACGGACGGCGGCGAGCTGCCGGAGGGCGGCATGGGCGGCACGTCCGACGCGGGCTCGGCGGCCGACGACGCCGCCGAAGCGGCCGCCTACGGTCGCGGGACTTCCCACGACATCACCCAGCCACCCGCACCATGACCCTTCCCCTCCCCACCCGTCCCCTCGGCGCCAGCGGCCTGCAGATCACCAGGGTAGGCTTTGGCGCGTGGGCCACCGGCGGCCCGTGGGCCTTCGGTTGGGGGCCGCAGGACGACCACGCCTCGATGGCCGCCATGCGCCACGCCATCGGGCTCGGCGTCAACTGGATCGACACCGCGGCTGTGTACGGGCTGGGACATTCCGAGGAGGTGGTGGGTCGGGTGTTGCGCGAGACGAGCGCCAGCGAGCGGCCGCTGGTGTTCACCAAGTGCGGGATGGTGTGGGAGCCCGGCCATCCCATGGCGCCGGCGCGCCGCGACCTCCGCCCCGAGTCCATCCGCGCCGAGTGCGAGGCGTCGCTCCGGCGGCTCGGCGTGGAGCGCATCGACCTGTACCAGTTCCACTGGCCGGACGCCTCCGGGGTGCCGGTGGAGGACTCCTGGGCGGCCATGCTCCAGCTGGTGGACGAGGGCAAGGTGCGCCTGCCAGGCGTGTGCAACTTCGACGTGGCGCGGCTGGAGCGGTGCGAGGCGCTGCGCCACGTGGAGTCGCTGCAGCCGCCCTTCTCGCTCATCCGGCGCGGCGCGGCGGAGGCGGAGCTGCCGTGGTGCGCGGCGCACGACACCGGTGTGATCTGCTACAGCCCCATGCAGTCGGGAATCCTCACCGAGAGCTTCGGCGCCGAGCGCGTGGCCAGGATGGCGGAGGACGACTGGCGGCGGAAGTCGCCCGAGTTCAACCCGCCAAAGCTCGCCGCCAACATCGCGCTGCGCGACCGGCTGCGCCCCATCGCTCGGCGGCACGGCGCCACGGTGAGCGCGGTAGCCGTGGCGTGGACGCTCGCGTGGCCCGGCGTGACCGGAGCCATCGTGGGCGCGCGGTCGCCCGAGCAGGTGGACGGGTGGATTGGCGCGGCGACGCTCGCGCTCACCGAGGCAGACCTGGCGGAGATCGCGGTGGCGCTGGAGGAGACCGGGGCGGGGAAGGGGCCGGTGTCGCCCGTGGCCGGGCCCGCAGGGGCGGTGGCGAGCGGGGGATGATTCCGGCGGGGCCGCGTGCGGCAGCCGATGGGTGGAATGGCGCGTAGACTTCTACCATTCCCCCGGAGGTGCCACCATGGCGCTCAACATCAAGAATGGCGAGGCCGATCGGCTGGCGCGCGAGCTGGCCGCAATCACTGGTACGTCGCTCACCGAGACCGTGGTCGTGGCGCT
>DATANT010000329.1:0-6174 GCA_036266115.1 Gemmatimonadaceae bacterium
GTGGCGCGCCGCGAGCTGGTGGCCCGCGTCCAGGCCACCAGCGCGGTAGTGGAGCGAACGCTCGCCGGCATGAGCGACGAGCGACTGGCCGAGGATTTCCCGCTCGTGCTCAACGGGCACCGGGCGCGCACCGACGACTTCCTCGTGCACCTGGCCACCCACCTGGCCTACCACCTCGGGCAGGTGGACTACCACCGTCGGCTGGTGTGCGGCGGCGGTGGCCCCGTGGGCGCCATGCTGGTGGCCGAGCTGGCCTCGGCGCGCGCGGTGCCGGCATGAGCGAGTGCGGGACGATCGCGGTGCCGATATCGGCGCTCCTGCGGGACGGCGATGGCGCGGCGCGCGGCGGGCGGTTGGGGCGCATCCACCTGACGCAGGTGCAGACGACCGGGATGCCGCCCGCGTGAGCTGCGGCCAGCTGGTGCCCGGCATGGGCGAGCTGCCGATGCTGATCCTCACCGCGCCGGACGGTGCGCGGGCCGTGGCGTACCTGCACGGCGCGCACGTGACGTCGTGGGTGCCGGCCGCGCAGGCCGCCGGCGGCAGCGAGGAGCGGCTCTTCCTGAGCTCGCGGGCGGAGTGGCGCGTCGGCGCCGCCATCCGGGGCGGAGTGCCGGTGATCTTCCCGCAGTTCGCCGCCCAGGGTCCGCTGCCGCGCCATGGCTTTGCCAGACAGGTGGAATGGACGCTCGTCGGCACCACGGTCACGGACGGCGCGGCCACGGCTACGTTCCGCCTCACCGACTCCGCCGCCACGCGCGCCGTGTGGCCCCACGCATTCCGCGCCGAGCTCGCGGTCACCGTGGGCGGCGCCGAGCTCCGGCTCGAGTTGTCGGTGGCCAACACGGGTGCCGCGGCGTTCGAGTTCACGACGGCGCTGCACACCTACCTGCGGGTGAACGACGCTCGGGACACGATGGTCCATGGCCTCCAGGGGCTCCGCTGCCGGGACGCGGTGGCCAACGGCGCGGAGCGCGTGGACGAGGCGCCGGTGGTGCGTGCCGAGGGAGAGCTCAATCGCGTGTATCTGGGTGTCGCGGGCCCGCTGACGGTGCTCGAGCCGGGGCGCGCGACGGTGGTGCGCGCGACCGGCTTTCCGGACGCGGTGCTCTGGAACCCCGGCCCGGAGGCCGTGCTGCCCGACCTGCCCGTGGGCGAGGTGCCGTGCATGCTGTGCGTGGAGGCGGCGGCGGTGGGCGCCCCGATCCACCTGCCGGCGGGCGGGCGCTGGCTGGGCACCCAGACGCTCACCGCCCTGCCGGCGGACACGTGACGGCCGGTGACCAGAGCGCCCGGATGACCGTCCATCTTGATCGATTCCGGTCCGCCCGTTGTCTTTCTGCCGGGCCGTCACGGGCGCGGGTCGCCCGCGCGGGACTGGCGCCACCACGCCGATGGAACGCATCATCGTGAGCACTGAGCACGCACCCGGGAGACGGAGCGGCATGCACGACGACGAAGTCCTTGGCTTCACGCGCGCCGAGTGGGAAGCCGCCTATCGCCATCGCGAGAGCGACGAGCATTCCGATCCGGCCGCGGAAGTGGACGCGCTGTTCGCCCTCGCCCGCCAGGCGGAGTCCGACGCCGCCTCGGCGCACGACGGGGAGGCCGAGCTGGGCGTGGACATCGCCGATTTCGTCCTGCTCACGCGGGTGAGCGCGAGCTGCGCGCGGCGCGCGAACGCGGTCGTGGACGAATGGCTCGCCCTGCTCCCGGCGCCGGATCGCGAGGAGCTGCTGCAGCGGCACCCCGAGCTGCGCCCCGAGGCCCGGGCGTGGCCCGAGGAGCGCGACACGCACGACGTGGCCTGACCCTGTCCCCTTCACCCAGAGGAACCCGATGAACGAGAAGCAGCTCGCCGCGCTCATTCGCAAGAACGCCGCGAAGGCCGCCGAGGCGGCGAAGAACCGCGCCCCGAAGAACTACGATGCCACCTTGCCGTCGCGCGATCAGGACGAGCAGGACCTGGAGCGCGCGGACATGTTCAAGGAGATGCGGCGCCGCGAGTTCTAGCCGGCGCCGCGGCGCTTGCCACGGCTGGCGCGACCGCCGCGCTGCTCGCTGCGGGGCACGCGCCCCTCGTTCTCGTCGATCAGGCGAGACACGTCGCGGACGTCCTCGGCCGCGGCCAGGGCATCGGCGCCCACGGCCTCGGAACCCGGCACGTCGCGTCCGGGCAGCTCGCGGTCGTCTCCCTCGCTCGCTCCATGGTGTTGTGTCTGACGGTGTGACATCGCTCGGTTCCTCCGGAGCGTGACGGTTCGCAGACGGCGACCGCGGCGGCCGCCGCCAACCCGCAACGGTCAGGCAACCGCCGGACCGCTCGGCCCCGCGAGCCGCGATCGCCCGGGATGGGCCCGCACCCGAACACTCCCACTGCGGTGGACGACATGGATCCTCTGATCTGTGCAGCGATCGCCAGCCGGCGGTTGCTCATGTTCGGATACCGGAACCAGGTGCGCGTGGTGGAGCCGCACATCCACGGCGAGAGCACGGCCGGCAACGAGACGCTGAGCGCCTGGCTGCGCCCGGGCTACAGCCGCACCGATCCCGACGGCGGCTGGCGCATGTATCGGGTGGATGCGCTGGTGGACATGCAGGCGCTCGATGCCGCGTTCGAGGGCGCGCGCCCCGGCTACAATCCCGACGACGCGCACTTCGCCCGCATCTACTGCCGGCTCGCGCCGGCACCGCAGCTCACGCTGGAGGCCGACGCTGGCCCATGAACGGCGGGGCCTCCGCGGCACTGGCCCGGCGCTCGCAGGTGCTGGGGGGCTGGTCCGTCCCCGGCGTCGAGGCCGGAAGCCCGTGAGGCGTTGAGCAGGGAGGACCGATGCTACTGTGCCAGTGGCACCTGGACATCGTGTACGGTCATCAGGCCGAGGCGCTCGCGATCCTTCGCGCGTGGGGCGTGGAGAAGGCCGCGTCGTCGGAGTTCCGGCGCGCCCGCGCCACGCGCCTGATGGTGGGCCACGTCGGGGTGTCCCCGTCGCACGTGGTGGACGAGTACAGCTTCGACTCGCTCGGCGATTTCGAGGCGGCGCTCGACGGTATGGGCGCGCCGCAGTTCCGGCGCCACTCGGATGCCCTCGCTCCGCACGTGGTGCCGGGCTCCCAGCGATGGGAGGTGTACCGGGTAGCGGGGTGAGGGACGTACCCCATGCCGGGGCGCCGCGCCGCGGGTAGTTCCACTCCCACGGTGCGCCGGCGGGCACCGCCTCGACAGCGTGGTGCGGGGAGCGCAACTTCTCATCTCGCTCCGTCCCGTTCCCGTCGCATCCCGTCCGCTCACTCCACCAGCTGTCGTGCCGAATCCCCGTTCTCCGCGTACTACGTGGCGTGGTCAGGCGCTGCTCGGCGTCGCGCTCGCGCTGGCCGCCGGGCTGCCCACCGCGATCCACGCGCAGGCGTCCACCGCGCCGGCGTCCACCGCGCCGGCGGCCCGAGCGCCGCGCACCGTCCTCGCCATCGGCGCGCACGCCGGCGACATGGAGCTCACCGCCGGTGCCGTGCTGGCGCTCCAGCGCGAGCGGGGCGATCGCGTGGTGCTGCTGCATCTCACGCTGGGCGAGGGCGGCAAGCCCGCGCTCACGCCGGCGGAGTACGGCTCGCAGAAGCGGCGCGAGGCGCAGGCGGTGGCCGATTCGCTGGGCGCGGAGGTGCGCTTCGGCCCCTGGGGCGACGGACAGATCCCGGACGACGAAGCCGCTCGGCTCTGGGTGGCCGACGCCATCCGCCAGGTGCGGCCCACCAACGTCATCACGCACTGGCGCGCGAGCCTGCACAAGGACCATGCGACCACCCACCGCGTGGTGAGCGACGCGGTGCTGCTCGCATCGCTGCCCGGCGTGCAGACGGAGACGCCGGCGTGGCGCGGCGTGCGCTCGGTCTGGTACGCGGAGAACTGGGAGGACGCGGAGGGGTTCTCGCCGTACGTGTTCGTGAACGTGACGAGCGTGCTGGACCGGTGGCGCCGCGCGGTGTCGCAGTACGAGTTCGCGCGCGGCGGCACCGGCTTCGCGTACGTGGAGTATTACGACGCGCTGGCCACGGTGCGCGGGCTCGAGGCGCGCACCGGGCGCGCCGTCGCGTTCGACGTGGACTCATGGGGCAAGCGCCGCATCGTGGAGTCCATGCCATGATCGACCAACTTCACCGTCTGTTCGCGCACCTGCGCTGGGCCGACCAGTGCGCGCTGGATGCGCTGCGGCGCGTGCCGGCGCCCGATCGGGCGCTGGTGGACCTCTACGCGCACGTGATCGCTGCCGAGCACGTCTGGCTGGCCCGCGCGCAGGGCAGGGCGGCGGCGGTGGCGGTGTGGCCCGCGCACTCGCTGGACGAGAGCGCCGCGCTGGCCGCCGAGACGCAGGCCGCGTACGACGCGCTGCTCGACACGCTGGACGAGGCGGCGCTCCCGCGCGAGGTGGACTACACCAACAGCGCCGGGGCGCGATTCCGCTCGCGGCTGGACGACATCCTGCTGCACGTGGCACTGCACGGCGCGTATCACCGCGGGCAGATCGCGTACGCGCTGCGGCGCGCCGGCGCGGAGCCCATCGCCACGGACTACATCGCGTTCGTGCGCGGGGCGCCGGCCGCGGTGCGCGTGTCGCCGCCGGACGCGTAGCGGCACTCCGCCGAGCTCGGCGGTATGACTCCGGTGCCGGGGCTGGCGCGAGGATGGGCCGCATCGCACCGTACACGGTGGCCGGAGCGGGATCGCGGGGTGCGGTCAGCGACGGCGTGGGAGGGCATGTGACGCACGCACAGCGCGTGGACGCCGACACGATGGACGTACTCGCTCGGCTCCGCCAACGATTCGGTGTGGGGGCGCTCGACATCTGCGAGGAGTGGGACGCGGATTGCGGCGTGGTGGGGCACCGGCTGTCCAACGGCGAGGAGCGGCTGCTGTACTTCGTGAGCGGTCGCGGCGCGCCGGGATGCTACGACGTGGTGCTGGACGCCGACGCGCCGGGGCGCGCGGCCGGCGTGACCGCGGTGGAGCACCGGGCCGCGGTGGACTTCGATTCCCTGGCCGCGCTCGTCGCGCGGCACCTCTCGCTCGGTGGGAGCGAGGTGCACTAGGAGGTGCACTGACGGACGCGCCGGACCTCCGGAGGGCTCCATGAAGACGTCACTCGCCGTGCTCGCTGGACTCTCGCTGCTCGTGACTCCCCTGGCGGCGCAGCAGCCGGCGCGGGGCGCCGCGCCTCCGGCACCGGAGCGGCTGGAGCTGGACCGCCTGATGTCGCGCGCCGAGCGCGAGGCGATGGGGCTGGGCCGGATGGACTCGACGCAGCGTCGGGCGCTGGAGGAATGGCTGGCGCGGTACACGGCGGCGGTGAGCGCCGCGGCTCGGGTGATGGAGCCGCCTCCGGTGCAGCGTCCCATGGCCTACCCGGTAGCGCCGGCGTGGCGCCGCTCGGGTGTCCGGGCGTGGTACCTGCCCGTGGGCGCTCCCCTGCGGACGATCACGGACGGCGGGAGCTACGTGACGCTGGCGGATGGCACCCGCTGGGAGATCGCGCTGCCCGATCAGCCCCGAGCCGACGGCTGGCAGCGAGGGGACTTCATCGTCATCGAGCGCACCGGTGTGGCGACGAGCGACCAGGGCGGCCCGTACTACTACGAGCTCGTGAACGCGGAGAGCCGCTGGCGGGCCGCCGCGCGCTTTGCCGGGTACGAGCGCCCCTCACCGGACAAGGGCGCCCGCTAGCGCGGGAGCCCGGGCGCAGGGAGGTGGATTTGGCACGGGACGACCGACACCAGGAACGGATAGCGGCGAAGCGCGATACCGATGCGAAAACGCAGCCGAGCCCGCCGCCCGACGACGTCGCGGAGGCGTCGGAGGAGAGCTTTCCCGCCAGTGATCCACCGGCCTGGGCGGCCCTGCGCCCGGGCCGCCCAGCCGCCGCGCCCGACTCCCCGCTCGCCTGAGGGCGCGGTTCTCGTCCGGGCCGCCCGGGAACCTCCGGTCCCGCGCCGGGTGTCCATCTGGTTGTGCCTCGTTCCCGCTCCGTTCGCCCCCCATGCCCCCGCGGGTAGTGCCACCCGGCCCTGAGCTCGACGTCGAGCCGCGCGTCGAGCCCGGCACCGCGCGCCGAGCTCGCCGAGTGCGCCGTCGGCTCCCGCTGACCTTCGTGCTGCCCAGAAGGGGGTGGCGAGGACGGTGGG
>DATANT010000330.1:0-4939 GCA_036266115.1 Gemmatimonadaceae bacterium
GCCGCCGAGCGACCGACCCCCGCGTTCGCCTGCACGGACCGGCATCGGCGCGCGCACGGCGCGCGCCGATGCCGGTCAGGCGTCCCCAGGCGCGCCGAATCGCGCCAGCACCTCCGCGTGCCGCGCCTCGTCGATGTTCCGGCCACTCACCACGATGGCGGCCGGAAATCGCAGCTCGGTCAGCCGCTCCAGCAGCACCGCGCCCACCGCCACGGCGCCGGCGCCTTCGGCCGTCACGCCCTCCTCCCGGGCGAGCCAGGCGATGGTGCGCGCGATGTCGTCCTCGGAGAGCAGCACCACGTCGTCCAGCATCGCCTGCCCGATGGCGAGCGCCTCGGCGTCGATCTGACCGGCCAGGCCATCGGCCAGCGTCGGGACGCTCGGGATCTCCACCACCTGCCCCGCCCGGAGCGAGCGCGTCATGGCGGCCGTCTGCTCCGACTGCGCGCCATGGATGCGCACGTGGGGCGCGACCCCGCGCAGGAACACACCCATTCCCCCCAGCAGCCCGCCGCCGCCCACGCACGTCACCACCGAGCGCACGTGCGGGAGCTCGGCCACGATCTCCAGGGCTACCGTACCCTGGCCGGCCAGCAGCGGATCACCCAGGCAGGGATTGATGAACGGCACTCCGCGCTCGGCGGCCGCCTGGATGGCGAGCGCCATGGCGTGATCGTAGTCCGTGGCGCTGTCGTCGATCGTGGCGCCCAGGGCGGCGATGCCGTCCTTCTTCACCTGCGGAGCGGAGCGGGGCACGAAGATGAGCGCGGGCGCGCCCCAGTGCCTGGCCGCGAATGCCACCCCCAGCCCGTGGTTGCCGGC
Source organism: Gemmatimonadaceae bacterium (assembly GCA_036266115.1). Taxonomy (GTDB): domain Bacteria; phylum Gemmatimonadota; class Gemmatimonadetes; order Gemmatimonadales; family Gemmatimonadaceae; genus DATANT01. Next base: position 823 of record DATANT010000330.1, read on the forward strand.
CGACGAGGTCACCACGCCGCGCCGGCGCTCGTCCGGGGTGAGCGACGCCAGGGTGTTGAGCGCGCCGCGCAGCTTGAACGAGCCGGTGATCTGCTCCGTCTCCAGTTTGAGATGGACGTCGCCGCCGGCGAGCCGGGAGAGCGCCGGCGAGTGGCGCAGCGGGGTGGGGTGCGCCAGGTCGCGGATGTTACCCGCGGCCTGGAAGACGTGGATGGGGCGGAGGTCCGTGAACACGAGAAGGGATGGGGAAAGGAGGGAGAGAGCGTGCGGCCCGCGCGGCGGGGCGGAGCGGCCGGCGGGCCGTCCATCCGACCTGTTACGCGCTGCCCGTTACGTCCGATGTTGACATTCGTCCTGACATTTGTAAGTTACAGCAGGCGGTCAGTCCCGGTGCGACGGGTGCAGTGCTCTTCTCGCACCTTGGGATGCGGGGCTGTAGCTCAGTTGGGAGAGCGCTGCAATCGCACTGCAGAGGTCAGGGGTTCGATTCCCCTCAGCTCCATTGTAGGGCCAGCGAGTCACGACTCGCTGAGGCAGAGGCCCGCCACCGATCGGTAGGACGGAGAGTTCCAATGACGGTGCGCGTGGCACTTGCCCAGCGGGCGTAGTGCATAGCAGGAAGGAGAGCAGATTCGCCGCGACTTCGGTCGCGGCGTTTTGTTTTTGGTGCACCCGGCTTCTGGTGCACCCGGCGCTCAGCCGCCGGAGGCGGCGCCACCCAGCAGCGCCGCGCAGTCGGCGGCGAGAGCCCGGAAGACGTCCTCCGCGAATCGGTTCTCCTCCACCTCCGCCTGCCCCGCGAAGTCGTTCATCGCGCCGCTGCCCAGACCGCCCAGCCACCGCACCAGCGCGCTCTCCTTCACGTCGAGCGCCGTGCGGCGCACGATGAGCGTGGGCGCATCCTCCTCCGTGCGCACCACCGCGAGTCGGAAGTGTGCGCCCTCGCCCGCGAACGGGCGGCGGAGCGCCGAGCGGATGAAGTGGCGGGTGGCGAGGGGCAGGTGCCACCGGGGCTCCTCGCGAAAGCGGATGTCCCAGCCGCGCGCGCGGGCGTCGCCCAGCACCGCCACCTCGCCCGTGAGCTCGGTGACGCCCACCGTGAAGATCGAGAACTTGGCGAACAGGCTGGCGTCCAGGCGCAGCGTGGCCGGCATCGGCCGCGCCGGGCCATTCAGCGGCTGCAGGCGCCCGTCGCGGGTGCGCAGCTGGAACACCAGCCGGTTGTCGTGGCCCGTGGCCACCAGCCAGCGCCCGCCCTGCTGGTCCGCGAACACCATGGAGTAGCGCGCGGGCTGCACGTACTTCTCCAGATAGCGGGCGAACGCGGGCGAGCCCGCCGCCTTCACGCGCTCCGGATGCAGCGACACGACCAGCGACACGGCGGTGGATCCATCCGCCAGCCGCGACGTGCCCAGCGAGTCGAGCGACGCGAGCACTCCCATGGCGCGCGTGACGCGCGGGAAGGCCGCCCGGTACTCGGCGCGGAGCATCGCCGGCGGGTGGCGGGCAGCCGTCGCGAGCAGCGACGACCACGCCGCATGCAGCTCGTCGGGCCGCACGTCACCCACCGCCATGTCCACACCCGTATCCCACCGATACTCGGCGTCCCCCGGCAGACGGGTGAGATGCATGGAGTGCCGGGTGTCGCCCGGGCGCACCGGCGCCGGCGCGTTGGCGCTGGCGTCGAACACGTAGTGGCCGTCCGTGAGCCGACCGCTCAGGGTGAGCGTGCGCGCGTTGCCCGACGCGGAGGTCCAGACGCTGGTGTCGTTCAGGATGCCGGACGGCGAGAGCGCGTAGCGGGCGAGCTTGCCGCGTGCAGCGGCGAACTTGGGGGTGCGGGTGACGCTGGTGAAGCGGTTGGCGATGCCGCCGAAGAAGTCGGTGGCGTTGTGCCGGGCAGCCGGTGCGGTGGTGCCGAAGGCCGGCGGCGTCGCGCGGCAGGCGCCGGCGGCCGGGAGGACCAGGAAGGCGAGTAAGAGGAGTCCGACGTGGCGTTCACGGCGGTGGACCAGACGAGGATGCGGCACGTCGGGGTGGTTCGGCGTGGACGGCTACGGGGGTTGATCGGGTACCGGGGGGTGATTATGGTAAGGTACCCCGGGAACGGGGGGAAAGTGACACGCTGCCCCTTGGTGTAACTGGCAACACGCCTGACTCTGGATCAGGAGAGTCCTGGTTCGAGCCCAGGAGGGGCAACTGAAAGCGCCGCATCGGGTTTCCCCGGTCGCGGCGCTTTCCCTATTTGCGGCTCATGGCGGAGCAGAGTGGCCGGCCGGTCGCGTACCCCTTGCGCTCCAGTTGCCAGATGGGTATGATGATCATCATATGAGAGCCGCCACCTCGAGAGGACCCGCCCCCAGCCGTAAGGAAGCCACCCACGAGCGCATCGTCGAGACCGCCGCCCGTGCCATTCGGCGGAGCGGGTACGATGGCGCTGGCGTGGCCGAGATCATGAAGGAGGCAGGCCTCACCCACGGCGGCTTCTACGCTCACTTCGACTCGCGCGAAGGGATGTTGGCCGAAGCGGCAGACCGGGCCGGCGCTGACACAGTGGCCTTCCTGACGCGGGTCGCCGCTGCGGCACCGGCCAAGCAGGAGCTCGAGGCCATGCTCCGCAGCTATCTCTCGAAGGAGCATGTGGCAGCCCTCGACGGCGGATGCGCCGTCGCCGCGCTCGGCTCGGAGATGCCACGCCAGTCGACCAAGGTGCGCCGGGCCGCCACCCGCCGGATCAAGGAGATGATCGATCTGGTCGCTCGCCAGTCGCCCGATTGGGGCCAGCCTGGTGCGCACCAGCGCGCGCTTGTCACCATGGCTACAGCGCTCGGAGCCTTGGTCCTGGCCCGCGCCGTGGACGACCCCAAGCTCTCCGATGCGGTGCGCGAGGCGGCCCTGAACCATCTCACCCGAACAGGCTGATACTATGCGCCGGTGCCGGATTTGCGTTTGCCTAGGAATATGATGATCGTCATATTGCAGCTGAAGAATGGACCCCAAGAGAAAGCGAGCACGGTATGGCAGGCAATCAGCAGCAGACTCGGCCCGTGGCGATCGTGACGGGCGTATCGGGAGGGATCGGCGAGGCCACCGCGCGGGCGCTTCACTCGGCCGGCTATCGGGTGTTCGGCACCTCACGCCGGGCGCCAGCGACGAAGTCGCCGGGGATCGAATACCTGGTGTGCGATGTGACCAGCGAGGAGTCGGTGCAGGCCGCGGTCGGTGAAGTGCTGTCCAAGGCAGGCCGCGTCGATCTCCTGGTCAACAACGCCGGGGTGGGATTAGTCGCCGCCGCGGAGGAGTCGTCGCTAGAACAGGCGAAGTCCCTCTTCGACGTCAACCTCTTCGGCCTGATTCGCATGACCAAGGGCGTCCTTCCCACCATGCGGAATCAGCGGGCGGGACGGATCGTCAACCTCAGCTCGGTCATGGGGCTGATCCCGGCGCCGTTCATGGCCCTGTACGCAGCCAGCAAACACGCGGTGGAAGGCTATTCCGAGTCGCTGGACCATGAGATCAGGGGCTCGGGTGTCCGAGTGGTGCTGGTCGAGCCGGCTTATACCCGGACCGCTTTCGAAGGGAACGTCTACCAGGCAGACCAGCAGCTCGATGTCTACCGGTCGGCGCGAACGAATGCCGAGGGAGTTCTGCGGGATGGGAGGAAAACCGCCGACACGCCGGAGCTGGTCGCGAGCGCTGTGGTGAAGGCCTCCACTGAGCTCAATCCGCGCCGCCGCTACACCGCAGGACGGGCCGCGCGCCAGATCAGTCTGCTCCGGCGCTTTGTTCCCACCGCGGCGTTCGACAAGAGTCTGCGGAAACAGATGCGCTTACCCGCTTGAAGCTATTCACGATTGCGCCTGAAGAGGCCCAATGTTCACCAGAATCCAGAGTCCTGCGTTTGCGGTGCTGAGCCTGGGGCTCGTATCCATCGGACACTCGCCGAATCGTCAGATTGTGACTCCGGCCGATACGGCAAGTCAGAATAACAAGATCGAGTTGTCCTATCATGTGAAGGCGATCAAGCGCGACAGCTCGGAACAGTACACCATGTCGGGTACGGTGAATGGCGAGCGGCAGGGTAAGGCGACCCTCGTGTTCGGCTTCGACGAGGGGT
>DATANT010000331.1:0-3304 GCA_036266115.1 Gemmatimonadaceae bacterium
TCCGGCCTCCGCGTCCTTCCCGGTCGAGCTTGCGCAACCGCGCCAGCCACCCCGTATTGTTGCCGCTCGCCCGTCGGAGCGCCGCGAGGGCAATGACGCCGCTGCCCGTCCGCATCCGTTGGGGGAGTTCCCGTCGGCTGCCCGACGTGGAGGTTGTCCATGGACCCTCGCTGCCGCTCGTGGCGTCCGCCGCGGTCACGCGCCCCCCTGCTCCTCGGCCTGCTCCTGGCACCGCTCACTGGTGTGCTCGTGCTCATCGTCGGATGCCGGGACGATCCCGTGGCTCCCACTGGCAGCCCGCCGCCGCGACCGGCGGTGGCGGCGGCTCTCGACGTGGCGGCGCCCGCGTCGATCTCGGCCAGGGTGCAGGTGCCGGCGTCGCTGCGCACCGGGCCGTTCACGGTGGCACGCTACCTCACCATCCCATCCGGCTTCACCGTGAGTGTGCTGGCGCGGGTGAGCGGTGCGCGCTTCATGGCGGTGCTGCCCAACAACGACGTGCTGGTCTCGCAGCCCAACGCCGGCAGGATCACGCTGCTCCGGCCCAACGGCACCGGCACCGCCGCCGCGTACACCTTCGCGAGCGGGCTGCGCAAGCCGCACGACATCGTGGTGCACGCCATCGGGAGCACCACCTACATCTACGTGGCCGAGAGCCACCAGATCGCGCGCTACGTGTACACCACGGGCGCCACCGCGGGTGCCGGGCGCCAGGTGGTGGTCACCGGGCTGCCAGATGCCAGCACGCCGGAGCTCGGCGGAAGCTATGGGCACCAGCTCAAGAACATCGCGCTCGACGAGAGCGACAGGCTCTATGTCTCCGTGGCCTCGAGCTGCAACGCGTGCGCGTCGGACGCGGCGGCAAACCCGGTGCGGGGCGCCATCTACCAGTACTCGGCCACGGGCGGCGGGCGCCGGCTGTTCGCGCGCGGGCTGCGCAACGCCGAAGGGCTGGCCATGATCCCGGGCACCAACACGCTCTGGGCGGTGGTGAACAACCGGGACAACATCGCCTATCCGTTCGACGACGGCTCCGGCCAGTATGGCCGCGTGATCTCGAGCTACGTGGACAACCACCCGCCCGAGGAGTTCACGCGCGTGCGCGATGGTGGCAACTACGGCTGGCCGTTCTGCAATCCCAATCCGAATACCGCCAGCGGCACCGTGGACATGCCGTTCGACCGCGATTATCAGCTCAACCGCACGGGGAGCAGGAACTGCACGACGATGGACCGCATCTCCAAGGGAATCCAGGCGCACTCGGCGCCGCTCGGGCTGCTGTTCCTGCAGAACACGCGCTTCGCCACCGCCTACCGCAACGGCGCGGTGGTGGCGCTGCACGGATCGTGGAACCGCACCACGCGCACGGGCGCCAAGGTGGTCTACTTCCCGTGGAACGCCGCCTCGCAGCGTCCCGGCACGCAGATGGACCTGGTGCGCGGCTGGCTGAGCGGCGGGTCGTACTGGGGCCGGCCGGTGGACGTGGCCGTGGACCGCGCCGGTGCGATGCTGATCTCGGACGATCACAGCGGCACGATCTACAAGCTCAGCGCCGCGCCAGCGGCCGCGGCGAGCGCCACCTACGAGGGCGAGCGCGCGAGGCTGGTGGGAGCGCGCGTGGGTACCGACGTGGCCGGCTACACCGGCACCGGCTTCGTGGATTACGTCAACCCCACCGGCGACTACGCGGAGTGGACGGTGACCGCGGCGGCCGCCGGGAGCCACACGCTCACCTTCCGGTACGGGCTGGGCGGCACGGCCGGCCGGCCGCTCGAGATCGCGGTGAATGGCGCGCAGGTGGCGGCGCACCTGGCCTTCCCGCCCACGGGCAGCTGGAGCACCTGGCGCACCGTGAGCGTCACCGCGTCGCTCAGGGCGGGCACCAACACGGTGCGCGCCCGCGCCACCGGTAGCAGCGGGCCGAACGTGGACAACCTGGTGGTGAAGCCGATGTGACCCGGAGCGACCGCGCCGTCACGGACGCGACGGCGCGGTCGCTCCGCATGCTGGCCATGGCACGATCAACCGTGACTTTCCGTCGTGGGAGCTTCGCGATGAGGACCGCTCCGATCGAGACCGGCTATTCTCCCCTCACGGCATCCACGCCGCCGCAGGAGCGATCCCACGCGGCGACGCCAGCGCACGGGGATGTGCGCAGCGGGCGTCTGCTCTCCCTGGACGTGTTCCGCGGCGCCACCATCGCGGCGATGGTGCTGGTGAACGATCCCGGCGAGTGGACCACCACCTACGCGCCCCTGCTTCACGCCAGGTGGAACGGATGGACGTTCACCGACATCATCGCGCCCACGTTCCTCTGGATCGTCGGCGTCGCCATCGCGCTCACCATGCCGCGCCCCGGGACGCCGCTCTCGGTAGCCAGACCCCTGCGCCACGTCGTTCGCCGGACGGCCATCCTCTTCGGCCTCGGCATATTCATCGCCGCCATTCCCTGGGCCATCTCCCTCTTCGACCCCAACGCGCTGGCGACGCTCCGCATCCCGGGCACGCTGCAGCGCATCGCCGTGTGCTATCTGTGCGCCAGCCTGATCGTGCGGCAGACGGGGCCGCGCGGGCAGCTCGCCTGGGCGCTCTGGCTGATCGCGGCGTACACGGTCATGCTGCTCGTGATCCCGGTGCCGGGCGTCGGGGCCGGCGTGCTCACGCCCACCGGCAACTTCCCGCAATGGCTGGATCGGGTGGTGCTCGGCGCGCACACCAAGGCGTCCGACCCGCTCGGCATCCTTGGCACCCTGCCCTCGATCTCCACCACCCTCTTCGGCGTGCTGGCGGGGCAGCTGCTGCGGCGCGACGCGCCGCCGGAGACGAAGGCCGCGGAGCTGTTGGTGATGGGCAGCGTGATGCTGGCGGTGGGCGAGATGATGAGTGGGGGAGTGCCGGTGAACAAGAGCCTGTGGACGCCGTCGTTCACCGTGCTCATGGCCGGCATCTCGACGAGCGCGTTCGCCGTGTGCTACTGGCTCCTGGACGTGCGCGGGTACACCCGGTGGTCCCGGCCGTTCGCGATCTTCGGGCTCAACGGCCTCGTCATGTTCATCCTCTCGACGGTACTGTCTGGGCTCCTGACCGCCAAGGGCGTGAGCACGCCCACGCACGACTGGATCTCCATCAAGGGCTACGTCTTCGAGGCGTTCTTCCGCCCGCTCGGCGATCCCGCCCTGGCCTCGCTGTGCTACGCTATCGTGTGGACCTCGGGATTCTTCCTGCTGGCCTACGTGATGTACCGCCGGAACTGGATCGTGAAGGTGTAGCGCGGCCCGGAGCGTGTGGGCCGGTCGCGCCGGTC
>DATANT010000332.1:0-5258 GCA_036266115.1 Gemmatimonadaceae bacterium
CACCCTCATCGGCGTCGAGGTTCGCTGATGCGACTCGTCCCCTGGTTCGCTGCCCGCGCCGTGCTCCGCGCGGCCGTCGCCATCGTCGCCCTCGCCGCCTGCCGCGGCGCGCCGGAGCCGGATGCCTACGGCAACTTCGAGGCGACCGAAGTGGTGGTCTCGGCGCAGACCGCCGGGCAGATCGAGCAGTTCATGCCCACGGAGGGGATGCGGCTCCAGCGCGGAGCCGTGGTGGCCATCATCGACACCACGCAGCTCACGCTGGAGCGCGAGCAGCTGGTGGCGCAGCGCGCCGCGACCGGCGCCCGGCGCACCGAGGTGTCCGAGCAGCTGCGGGTGCTGGAGGTGCAGCGCGACATCGCGCGGCGGGCGTACGAGCGCGCCCACCGCCTTCACGCGCAGCAGGCCGCCACCGCGCAGCAGCTGGATCAGGCGGAGCGCGACTATCGCGTGCTCGACGCGCAGATGCAGGCGGTGCGCGCGCAGCGGCAGAGCGTGGGGCTGGACGTGGCCTCCAACGAGGCACGTGTGGCGCAGGTGCGCGAGCGCATCGCGAAGAGCAGCGTGCGGAACCCGCAGCCGGGCACGGTGCTCGCCACGTACGCGCGCGCCGGCGAGGTGGTGCAGCCGGGGCAGCCGCTGTACCGCATCGCCGACCTGGACACGCTGGAGCTGCGCGCCTACGTGACCGGTGGCCAGCTGGGCGCCATCCGGCTCGGGCAGCAGGTGCAGGTGAGGGTGGACCAGGGAGTGGATGCGCTGCGGACGATCCCAGGCACGGTGACCTGGGTGTCGCCCACGGCGGAGTTCACGCCGACGCCGGTGCAGACCCGCGACGAGCGAGCGGACCTCGTGTACGCGGTGAAGATCCGCGTGCCGAATGCGGACGGCGCGCTCAAGATCGGCATGCCGGGCGACGTGACGCTGGGCGCGGCGGCGCCCGCGGCGGCCGCGCAGGAGGCGCGGCGAGGAGCGCCGCTCGCTCGCCGCTGGTGGTGGCGGGTGTGGGCAAGCGCGTCGGCCACACCGTGGCCCTCGACGACGTCTCGTTCGAGGTGCGGCCGGCGGAGCTGTTCGGCCTCGTGGGGCCGGACGGCGGCGGCAAGACCACGCTCTTCCGCATCCTCACCACGCTGGTGGTACCGGACCGTGGCTCGGCGACGGTGCTGGGGCTCGACGTCGTTCGCGACCTGTGGGCCGTCCGCGCGCGCGTGGGCTACATGCCGGGACGCTTCTCGCTCTACCCCGACCTCAGCGTGGAGGAGAACCTGCGCTTCTTCGCCGCGGTGTTCGGCACGAGCGTGGAAGAGGGCTACGCGACCATCGCGCCCATCTACCGCCAGATCGAGCCGTTCCGCGATCGACGGGCCGGCGCGCTCTCCGGCGGCATGAAGCAGAAGCTCGCGCTCTCCTGCGCCCTCGTGCATCGGCCCGAGATCCTCTTCCTCGACGAGCCCACCACCGGGGTGGACGCCGTCTCGCGCCGGGAGCTCTGGGACCTGCTGGGCGACCTCAAGGCCTCGGGGCTCACCATCGTGGTCTCCACGTCGTACATGGACGAGGCCGGACGGTGCGACCGCGTGGCGCTCATGCAGCAGGGGCGGGTGCTCGCCATCGACCGCCCGGCGGCGATAGGCGAGCGATTCCCGCACCCGCTGTTCGCCGTCCGCGGGCGCGATCGCTCCGCCCTGCTCCGGGCGGCTCGCGCGTACCCGCACGCAGTGTCCGCCTTTCCCTTCGGCAACGAGCTGCACTACGCCGACGCCCGCCCCGCGCTGCCACCGGCCGCCGTGGCCGCCGAGCTGCGCACGTACCTGCGGCACCAGGGCTTCGCCGACGCCGACGTGGAACCCATCCGGCCCGGCATCGAGGACACCTTCATGGCGCTCATGGGCGCCCCGCCCCCGGCGGCCGCGTGACCCTCGCCATCGACGCGCGCGACCTCACGCGTCGCTTCGGCTCGTTCACCGCGGTGGACGCCATCAGCTTCCACGTGCGGCAGGGCGAGGTGTTCGGCTTCCTGGGCGCCAACGGGGCGGGGAAGACCACGGCCATCAAGATGCTCATCGGGCTGCTCGCGCCCACCTCGGGGCAGGCGAGCGTCGCGGGGTATGACGTGCTCACCCAGGCCGAGGACGTACGCCGGCGCATCGGCTACATGAGCCAGCGGTTCTCGCTGTACGAGGACCTCACGGTGCGCGAGAACATCACGCTCTTCGGCGGCATCTACGGGCTCGCCGACGCCGAGATCCGGCACCGCGGCGACGCTCTCGTGGATGCGCTGGACCTGCGGGCGTCGGCCGACCATCGGGTGGCGGCACTGCCACTGGGCTGGAAGCAGAAGCTCGCCTTCTCGGTGGCGCTGCTGCACGAGCCCGCGGTGGTGTTCCTGGACGAGCCCACGGGTGGGGTGGATCCCATCACGCGCCGCCAGTTCTGGGAGATGATCTACTCGGCGGCGGCGCGGGACACCACGGTGTTCGTCACCACGCACTACCTGGACGAGGCCGAGTACTGCGACCGCGTCTCCATCATGGTGGACGGGCGCATCGCCGCGATGGGTGCGCCCGAGGCGCTGAAGCGGCAGTTTGGCGCCGAGACGCTCGACGAGCTGTTCGTGCGGCTCGCGCGGCCGTCCGGCTCCCCCGCGAGCTGAGGCCGGACGCATGGCGACCCGGACCCGCTCCCCGGCGCTCCGTGCCTTCATGGTGAAGGAGCTGCGGCACATCCTGCGCGACCGCCAGACGCTGCTCATCCTCCTCCTGCTGCCGCTCGCGCAGGTGATCGTGTTCGGCTTCGCGCTCCGCACCGACGTGAACGACATCCGCGTCGCGTTCGTGGACGCCGCGCCGGACCACGCCACCGCGGCGCTGCGCGGCCGGTTCGCCGGCAACGGCCGCTTCCAGGTGGTCGGTACGGCTCCCACCACGACGGCGGTGGAGCCGCTCTTCCGGCGCGGGCAGGCGGACGTGGCGATCGTCTTCGGGCCGCGATTCGCGGAGCGGCTGGCCGACGGGACGCCGGCGCAGCTGCTCCTCGTCAGCGACGCCTCGGATCCCAACACCGGCAGCCGGATGCAGGCGTACGCCCGCGCGGTGATCGCGGGCTACCAGGCGGAGCTGGGGCCGGCGGGCGCCGTGCAGATCGTGCCGAGCACGCGCATGCGCTTCAATCCGACGCTCGAGAGCGTGAATCTCTTCGTGCCGGGGCTCATTGCCCTGGTGCTGACCCTCGTCTCCGCGCTCATGAGCGCGATCTCGCTGTCGCGCGAGAAGGAGCGGGGCACGCTCGAGATCCTGCTCGTCTCGCCATTGCGCCCGTGGCAGATCATCGTCGGGAAGGTGCTGCCATACCTGCTGCTCGCCTCCGCCAACGTCGTCACGGCGCTGCTGGCCGCATGGATCGTCTTCAGAGTCCCGTTCCGCGGTAGCCTGGCTCTCCTGCTGGGCGCCAGCGTGCTCTACTCCATGGTGGCGCTCGCACTCGGCGTGCTGATCGCCGCGCGGACCTCCTCGCAGCGGGCGGCGATGCTCGGCGCGCTGGTGGGGACCATGCTGCCGAGCACCCTGCTCTCGGGCATGATCTTTCCCATCGCGAGCCTGCCCGGATGGCTGCAGCCGGTGACCGTCGTGGTCCCCGCGCGCTGGTTCATCCTGATCTCGCGCGGGATCATGCTCAAGGGCGTCGGAATCGCGCATCTCTGGCAGGAGCTGCTGGTGCTCGTGGTGATGCTCGTGCTGTTCCTGGCCCTGGCCATCCGGAGCTTCAAGGCGAGGCTGGCCTGACGATGCGCGCCCTGCGCTTCCTGCTCCGCAAGGAGTTCACGCAGATCTTCCGGGACCGCGTGATCCTGGGCATGCTGTTCGTGATGCCGATGCTGCAGCTCCTGCTCCTCGCGAACGCCGCGACGTTCGAGGTCCGGAGCGCGCGCCTCTACGTGGTGGACCACGATGTCTCGGCGCTGTCGCGCGGCGTGGTGAGCCGACTCGCCGCCTCGGGCCGTTTCGTTCCCACCGCCGGCTCGCCGTCGCCGGCGCGGGCGGACGAGGCAATGCTCGATCGGGAGGCAGACGTGATCCTCACCCTGCCGACCGGCTTCGAGCGCGACCTCGTGCGAGATGGGCGTGCGACGGTGCAGCTCGTCGTCGACGCGGAGGATGGGGCGGCCGCCGCCCTCATGCAGTCGTATGTCGGCCAGATCCTCGCGAGCTACTCCAGGGAGCTCGGCGCCGAGGTGCATCCGACGATGGCCACCATCGGCACGGGCGCCGAGCGCCCACCCCAACCCGGGCGTGCGGTGATCGACGTGCGGCAGCGCGGCTGGTACAACCCCACGCTGGAGTACCGGGACTTCATGATCCCCGGCATTCTCGTGGTGCTCGTGACGATCATCGGCACGCTGCTCACCGCCATGAACATCGTGCGCGAGAAGGAGGCCGGGACGCTGGACCAGCTCAACGTCACGCCGGTGAGCCGCTCGACGTTCGTCGCCGCCAAGCTCATCCCGCTCTGGAGCCTCGCCCTGCTGGAGCTGGCCCTCGGCCTGGTCGTCGCCCGCCTCGTGTTCGACATCCCGATCGAGGGCAGCCTGGCGCTGGTATTCCTCGCCGCCGCCATCTACCTCCTGGGCGCGCTGGGCATCGGGCTCTGGGTGTCCACCGTCGCCGAGACGCAGCAGCAGGCCATGTTCGTGTCCTACGCCATCATGCTGGTCTACCTGCTCATGAGCGGGCTGTTCACCCCGGTGCGCGCCATGCCGGCGTGGGCGCAGTGGGTGGCGCAGGCGAGCCCGGTGATGCACTTCACGCAGCTCATGCGGGCCGTGCTGCTGAAGGGGGCGGGGCCGGCGGACGTGGCGCACGAGCTGGCGATGCTCACGGTGATCGGCGCCGCGGTGCTCACGCTGGCGGTGCGCCGGTACCGCAAGCGCGCGGCGTGAGCCGCCACGGCGGCCGCCGGCGACGTCACCGGTCCGCAGCCGCCTGGCGGCCGTCATTCGGCCCGCTCACGCGCACGGTGGCGATGCGGCGGCCTTCCATCCGGATCACCTCGAAACGCAGTCCATCCACCACCACGCTCTCGCCTTCCGTGGGTACGCTGCCGAGTCGCGCCATGATCAGCCCGCCGACGCTCCGGAAGCCGATGCGCTCCGCGGCGGGGAGCGGGTCGAGGTCCAGTGCGTGCTCCAGATCCTCCAGCGCGGTGCCGGCATCCACGATCCAGCTGCCGTCCGGGTGCCGGACGATCTCCGGCTCGGC
>DATANT010000333.1:0-2246 GCA_036266115.1 Gemmatimonadaceae bacterium
CGCCGTCGGCCCCCACGAGCTCTGCCCCACCCCCGCCGCGCCCCACTCCCCCATCCGCCGGACGAGCATCTCCGTGGGCCCCGGCGCGAAGACCCCGCCCTGCGCCGCCGCGAACCAGCCCCCGTTCACGCGCTGCACCTCACTCAGCGCCGCGCCGAACGCCGCGAGGTCGCCCTCGGCGACGGCCGGCAGGATCCCCATCAGCACGAGATGCGCGACGCGCTCCACCTCGGCCTGTGATGGCGGCGGGAGCCGCGCGAACGCGGCGGCTTCGGCGGCGCCGCTCATTCCCGGCTCACCCCTCGGCACCGCGATCACGCAGCGCCAGTCGCTCGGCATGGGGAAGCGCGCGAGGATCGGTGCCGGAGCTGCGGTATCGCCATGGCGCCCGCCCTCGAGAATGAAGCCGCCGGCGGCGAAGGTCCACGTCCCGATGGCGGAGCGGCGCGCGCGCTGCGTGGCCGCGGCGAGTGTGACGACGTCGGTCGGCAGCGCGTACAGCTCGGCGACGGCGCGGGCCACGGCGAGCGCGAGCTGGGTGCCGGAGCCGAGTCCCGCGTGCGGGGGGATGGCGCGGCGGACGCGGAGGCGCACGCCACCCGTCAGCCGGTGGGCGGCGATGACGCGGTGCGCGAACTCGCACGCCCGCTCGGCGTCCGGGCCGGCGGCTTCCACCTGGTCCGCCCGGCTGGCCTCGAGCAGCAGCGACGGCACCTGCACGGCGGCACCGATGCCGCCGAAGCGGCGGCCGAGCGAGCCGCGGAGATCGAGCATGCCGAAGTGCAGGCGCGCGGGCGCCTCCACGACGACTCTGGTCGCGGACGTCCCGCCGCTGGTCACGCGCCCTCGGGCGTGGGCGCGCCGCGAATGTGGGCGGTGAGCAGCGCCATGGCCTCGTGCTCGCGCGGGCCGGCGGTCTTGTCGACGATCACCTGCAACCGCGCGAGCTCCTCGCGGATCCGATCCGGCGGCAGCAGGTGCGTGCGGGTCGCGAGGATCGCGGCCTCGAGCACGGCGTGCCGGGCGCGGACGAAGCCAATGAACTCGCGGCGCATGCCGCAGTGCACCACGTCGGTCTCGATGCGCGCGCGCGGCGGCGTCGCGTCCACCGCGCGCACCCGGAGCTCGCGCCACGAGCATGCGGCCTCCAGCACCACCCCGCGCACGACCGCGGCCGGAAAGGCGGGGAACCGCGGGCTGGAGATGGCGGCGCGCGCGAACAGCAGCACGTCGTCGGTGAGGTTCACCACGGCGGCGCCGGTCGCCTGCAGGTTGCGGAAGGTGGTGGTCTCGAGGAACGGCTTGACGACGATGGTCGTCTCCCCCCACTCCACGCCCATCGGCGCGAAGTTGGCCGCGCCGGTGGCGTCGAGCGTGGTGATGATGGTCTCGACGATCACGGGCCACACTCGCGGCCGACGAGCGCCGCGTACGCCTCCATCAGCCGTCGCGTGAGCGGGCCGGGGGAGCCGCTCCCCACGGGCCGGCGGTCCACCGCGACCACGGGCGCGATGCCGCGCAGGGAGCTGGTGAGGAACAGCTCGTCGGCGCTCGCGATCTCGCCGGGCGCGATGGGGCGCTCCTCCACGGCGACACCCAGCTCGCGCGCCAGCTGGACCACGGCGGCGCGCGTGATCCCCGGCAGCGCGCCGCACGAGAGCGGCGGAGTGACCAGCGCGCCGCCGGCGCCGAGGAAGGCGTTGCTGGAGCTTCCCTCGGAGAGGTGACCCGCGGTGTCCAGGAACAGCGCATCGTCGGCGCCCGCCGCGCGCGCCTCGGCCAGCGCCAACACGGCATCGGTGTAGGCGAGGGTCTTGAGGCCGGCGGTCATGGCATGCTCGTTCCGCCGCCCGGACGCGACGTGCGCGGTGAGGCCGTCGGTATAGACGGACGCGGGGAAGCACGGAAGCTCGGACACCACGATGACGACGGTCGCTTCGGCCGACGACGATGGCGCGACACCCGGCGCACCGACGCCGCGGCTCACGCTCACGCGGACGCTCGCCTCGCCCAGCCCGGCGCCGTCGGCCTCCGACACCGCCGCGGCCACCACCTCGCCGACGTCCGCGCGGAGTGGGATCCCGAGCGCGGCCGTCGCGCCGTGAAGGCGCGCGAGGTGCGCGTCCAGCCGGAAGGCGACGCCACGGTGCACGCGCAGGGTCTCGAACACGCCGTCCGCGAGCGTGAACCCGCGGTCGAGCGCCGAGAGGTGCGCGGCATCGGGCGGCATCCGGCGTCCGTCGATC
>DATANT010000334.1:0-2424 GCA_036266115.1 Gemmatimonadaceae bacterium
GCGCACCCGCCAGCGACCTCACGTTTCTGCTGGAGACGGTGGGCCCACACGGGATGTCGCTCGCCACGCCGCGCGACGTCACCGCACGGCTCGGCGCCACCGCGCAGTGGGTGGTGCTCTGCGGGCACACGCACGTGCCGCGGGCCGTGACCCCGGCGGACGGGCGGTTGGTGGTGAACCCTGGCAGCGTGGGCCTGCCCGCCTTCAGCGACGACACGCCGTACCCGCACGTGGCTGAAGCGGGCGCGCCCCACGCGCCCCACGCGCGCTACGCGCTGGTGGACACCTCGCGCCGGCCACGCGTCGCCGTCATCGCGGTGCCGTACGACTGGGATGCCGCCGCCCGTGACGCCGCGCGCGTCGGGCGGGCGGACTGGGCGCACGCGCTGGCGACCGGCTACATGCCGGTCGCGCCGTCGCGCTAGAAGCTCCCGAACCCCGCCTGCGCCCGCACGTGCACCGTCGACGGCTCGAACCGCACCTCGGTGATGCTGTCGTAGGCGATGGACGTGCGCATGGTCTCGAGCGCGGAGCCCTGCGCCGCGACCGACTCGTCATCCCACCGGGGCTGCTGCTGGGAGCGGTCGCCCTTCACCTGATAGACGTCCAGCGTCACGAAGCCGGGGGTCACCTCGACGATGGAGCGGACGCGGTGCGAGTGGCCGTTCACGAGATAGATCTCCACGACGGGCGCGCCCGCCATGGACTCGGCGTTCCGTCGGAGCTGGCCCTGGAAGTAGTCGGCAGCGAACATGTGCGGCTGGGTGCGAGGGTGAGAGGCGATGCGCGGGGGGTGAGCGCGCCGCGGTACGGAGCGCGAGCGATCAGACGGCGAGCGTGTGGCGCTCCACCTGCCCGGTGAGCGTGTCGCCGCCCACGGTGAGGAAGAGGTGGCGGTCCGTGATGGAGAGCGTGAACGCCATCCGGCGCTCCAGGTGCCCCACCAGCTCGGCGATCAGCGCGCGATCCATCGCGTACAGCTCGAGTGCCTCGGCCCGGTGGATGCGCTCCCCGACCAGCGAGCGCACGAGCTGCGCGGGATCGCGATGCGTGTAGACGGCCACCCGCGGCGCGGCCTTGCTGGCCCGGTGCAGTCGGGCGGCGTCCGGCACGCCGATCTCGATCCACGCCCGCAGCGCGCCGGTGAGGTCGCGCACGGCAAGCGCGGGCTCGTCCGGCTCGGCCAGCCCCCGCGAGAACGCGACGCCCTCGGTGTACTCCAGGCAGTACGCGAGCACGCGCGTGAGCAGGTACTCCTCGGTCTCCGAGGGGTGCTGTGCCACGCGCAGCGCGAGCGACTCGTAGACGCCGCGATCCGTGTCCGCGAGCTCGATGTCGAAGTTGTACACGGTCGCGCTGCGGGCCACGGCGTGAGTTGGCGAGAGGGTGAGGAGGAGCGTCGTCCTCGAAGCTAACGCCGCGGCCGGCGACGCGCCTGGCTCCGCTAGCGGCGGCTCGCCTCGTAGTGCGCGATGTACGCCTCCGGGGTCGTGCTCGCGATCACCCGGCCGATGACGTCCAGCGGCAGGTCGTCGATCGTGCGAAAGCGCACGCACGACTTCCCCATGTCCAGCTCCTTCCCCGCCTTCTCGAACTCTACCTTCAACGAGGTGGCGAGTGGTCCGACCTGGTCCACGCTCATGAGGTACAGCGAGTAGTGGTGCTTCTGCGCCGCGATCGCGGCATAGGCGAGCGGCTGGCGATTGTACGTGACGGGATATCGCTCGAGCGGGATCTCGTAGCAGATCATCCCCCAGTTCATCGTCTCCTGGTAGCCGGCGGGCAGGTGCGCGAGCACCACGTCCCGTACCCTGGAGACCACGGCGCGCCGCTCGGCGGGCAGCTCCTCGAGGTAGTCCGTGACGGTGGCGGCTCGGCTGCTGGCCATGACGGCGCCCCCGGCTAGGCCGTGGCGTCGCCGGCCGAGCGCCAGCGGAGCTGGAACTCGAGCTCGTCGTCGCCGCCCTGGCGCTCGTGCTCCACGTTGAACACGGCATCGGCGGGAATGCGGAGGCGCTCGCCGGCCACCTGGATGGTGAACGGACGGCCCTCCTCCAGCGCGTCGGCCAGGCGGCGCAGCTTCTCGACGAACTGGGTGCGCGTGTAGGTGCGCTCGAGGTCGCGGTCGGGGCGTGGGGCCATGATGGGAGACGTTCGGGGAGACGGGTGACGGTCGTCCCCAATCTGCACCCTTCCCGCTCGATGGCCAGTGGCACGCTCGGATGGCGGCTCCCCGCCCCGGGCGCGCCCCGGGATCACACCGCCGGCTGGTAGGTGCCGGAGCTCCACGGGGGCAGCGTGCGCTCCATCCCGCCGACGTACGAACCGTGCGCGTGCGCGGGATGGCGGGCGCCCGCCATCCCGCGCCCATCACCAGATCTTCACCCGCTCGGCCGGCGGCAGGTACATGGCGTCGCCCGGCTT
>DATANT010000335.1:0-6373 GCA_036266115.1 Gemmatimonadaceae bacterium
GCCGAGCCGCACACGGACTGGCTGGACGGCTTCGTGGAGCGCAACGGACAGGGCTACATCCTCACGGGCCAGGACCTGCTGATCGACGGCCAGCCACCCGCCGGCTGGCCGCTGCGACGCGCACCGTTCCTGCTGGAGACCAGCGTGCCCGGCGTGTTCGCCGCCGGCGACGCGCGCTTCGGGTCCGTGAAGCGCGTGGCGGCCGCCGTGGGCGAGGGCGCCACGGCCGTGCACCTGGTTCACCAGCACCTCAGCGAGCTGGCCCGGTCCGTCCCGATGTCCGACATCGGCATGGCCAGGAGCCCCGGCGCGATCGCCGGCCGCTGAGCTGCGACGGCGCGCGGCGCCCGCGCGGTGACCCGGCACGGGGCACGCGGGTCCTGCGTCATGTTCAACGTGTCGGGATCCGACCTCGCCTTCGCCAGGGAATCGCCCCGTGCCGCATATCACGACCCGCCGCCTGCTCCGCCTCGCCGCCCTGACGCTCGTGCTGGGTGGAGCATGCCGCAGCTCCACCGAGCCGGCGGAGCGGGTGCTCACGCTCCACGTGGCCGCTGCCCTCGCGCCATGCACGGCCGTCGCCCCGCGCGAGTGCATGCAGGTGCGCGAGCGCCCCGACCTGCCGTGGGAGCTGTTCTACGACACGATCGACGGCTTCACCTACGAGCCGGGCTATCAGTACCAGCTCCGCGTGGCGCGGCGCACCGTTCCCAACCCACCGCAGGACGTCACCGGCCTGGCGTGGCGGTTACTCGCCGTGGTGGAGAAGACGCCACGGCCGTGAGCGCGCTGGCGTGGCTCACGGCGGCGGCGTGGTTAACTTGCCCGTCATGCACGTTCTCTCCTACAGCACCCACGCGTTCGACCAGCCGTATCTGGACGCCGCCAACGCCGGCCTCCACGAGCTCACCTACCTGAGCGAGCCGCTCACCGAGCACAGCGTGTCGCGCGCGCGCGGCGTGCCCGCGGTGTGCGGCTTCTTCGAGGACGACTTCTCCGCGCCCATCCTGGAGCGGCTGGCCGAGGGCGGCACGCGGCTCGTGCTGCTGCGCAGCATCGGCTTCGACAACGTGGACCTGGACGCCGCGCGCCGCCTGGGCATCGCCGTCTTCCGCGTCGCGCGCTACTCGCCCTGGTCGGTGGCCGAGCTGGCGGTGGGGCTGGTGCACGCGCTGCACCGCCACCTGCACCGCGTGTACGTGCGCGGGCGCGAGTACAACTTCTCGCTCGACGGGCTGGTGGGGCGCGACCTGCACGGCTGCACCGTGGGCATCGTGGGCACGGGGCAGATCGGGAGCATCGCGGCGCGCCTCTTCGGCGCCTACGGCTGCACCCTGCTCGCCAGCGCGCCGCGGCCGAACGCCGAGTGCGAGGCCATGGGCGTGCGGTACGTGTCGCTGCAGGAGATGCTCGCGGCGTCCGACGTGGTGACCCTGCACGCGCCGCTCAAGGCGGACACGCGCCACCTGATGAACGCGGATGCCTTCGCGCGCATGAAGCCCGGTGCGGTGCTCATCAACGTGGCGCGCGGCGGGCTGGTGGACAGCGCCGCGCTGCTCGACGCGTTGGAGCGCGGGCAGCTGGCCGGCGCGGGGCTGGACGTCTACGAGCGCGAGAAGGGGGTGTTCTACCGCGACCGCAGCGCCGACCCGCCGCACGACCCCGTGCTCGCCGCGCTGCTCGCGCGGCCCGACGTGATCGTCACCGGGCACGAGGCGTGGGTCACCGAGCAGGCGCTCACGACCATCGGCGAGACCACCATCCAGAGCATCGCGGACTTCGAGGCCGGACGGACGACGGCGAACCGGCTGGCGTAGCACGTCCGCCGGCACGCCCGCCGGGCATCACACGCGCTCGAACACCCCCTGCACCACCCTCGCGCGCCCCTCCTCGAGGTTGCGAAGCAGGACGCGCAGGGAGTCGTCGAAGCGCTCGCCCTGTAGCAGATGGAGCGCGAGTACCGGGGGCTGGGCGCTGGCGGCACCGGCCAGCCGCTCCCCGATCCCCTGGATGGACGGCCCCGTGAGGTCCGCCCACACCACCTCGGCGAAGCCCGCGGCGGCGATGGTGGCGCGCAGGTCGTCGCCCGTGCGCAGGAAGCTGATGCCGGGATCGGCGGCCCAGGGCACCGGGAAGTGCAGCGTCGGCTCGCCCTCGCCGGCCACCACCTCGTGCATCGCCAGCCGCCCGCCCGGCCGCACCACGCGGTGCAGCTCGGCGTAGAGCCGCTCCTTGTGCGCGATGTTCATGGTGCTGTGCTGCGTCCAGGCGACGTCCACGCTCGCGTCGTCCAGCGGGATGTCGAGCGCGTCGCCCACCCGGAAGGACACCAGATCCTGGAGCCCGGCGCGCTCGGTGAGCGCCGTGCCCACCTGCGTGAAGATCTCGGTGAGGTCGAGCACCGTGACGCGGCAGCCCGTGGTGACGGCGAGCGTGCGCGCCGGCCCACCGATGCCGCCGCCGACGTCCAGCACGTGCTGGCCGCGCTGGATGTCGGCCAGCGCGGCCAGCTTGAGCGTGGCCGGCCGGCCGCCCACGTGGAACTGGTCCACGGGCGTGAGATCCTCCCACGTGATGCGGTCGGGATCGCGGCCACTGGCCCGCAACGCAGCCAGGATGGAATCGAGGATCTCCGCCGCGCCCGCACCGCGGGCGTAGTGCGCGCTCACGAGCCGCTCATCGGGACTGGACATCGGGCCTCCACAAGGTGCGCGCGCTGGCTACCTCCGACGATACGCGAGATCGAGCGGCCACACCACTCGCCCGGCGCGCGCGCCGGGCGGCCCTATCGCGGCGCCTCGATCCCGCGCGCCTTCAGGATGCCGCGCACCCGGTCGAGCGGCACCGGCTGCACGGTGCGCCCGCCCGCGGTCACCGCGGTGGCCCTGACGAGCGCGTTGTAGATGGCCTCCTCGGTGGCCTCCACCGCGGCCGCGAAGAGCGGCGACACGGCGTCGTTCGAGAGCTCGGGCACGGTGCGCATGGGCGCCAACGCCAGGTTCTCGCCCAGCACGCGGCGCACGCCGGCCGCGGTGGAGAACGCGAGCACGTAGTCGCCAGAGCCGTTGGACGCGTAGCCGCCGGTGCGGCCCACGCCGAGCATGGCGCGCGCCGCCAGCCGCTCCAGGTTGCGGTCGCTCAGCGGCGCGTCGGTGGCCACCACGATCATGATGGAGCCGCCGTTCTCGTCGTCCCGGGAGCGCTCGCCGCGCTCCGCCTCCACCGCGCCGCGGAAGTCGTACTGCTGCAGCTCCTGCCCCACCGGCGCGCCCAGGATCTGGAGCATGCCGCCGAAGTTGGCCTGCACCAGCACCCCCACGCTGTAGCCGCCGAGCGTGGCGGGCAGCACGCGCGACGACGTGCCGATGCCGGCCTTCCATCCGAAGGCGACGGTGCCCGTGCCGGCGCCCACGCTGCCCTCGGCCACCGGCCCGCCGGTGGCCGCGTCGAGCGCCTGCCACACGTGCTGCTGGGTGATCGGGTGCCGGCGGATCGCGAGGTTGAGCCCTCCGTCGTTCGTCTCGCCCACCACGGGGTTGATGGAGCGTACGCGCTCCAGCCCCGGCTTCACGAGCATCCAGTCCGCCAGCGCCTGCGCGGCCGGCCACACGCACAGCGTGCAGGTGAGCACGATCGGGGTCTCGAGCTCGCCCAGCTCGCGCAGCTGCGTGACGCCCACCAGCTTGCCGAAGCCGTTGCCCACGTGCAGCGCCGCCGGCACGCGGTCCAGGTAGAGATTGCCCGCGTGCGGCAGGATGGCGGTGACGCCGGTGCGCACGGAGTCTCCCTCCTGCACCGTCACCTGCCCCACGCGCACACCCGCGACGTCGGTGATGGCGTTGTGCGCCCCCGGACGGAACACGCCGGGCGCGATGCCGAGGTCGCGCGCGCGCGGGGCGGCCTGCTGCGCCGCGGCGGTGGTGGCGTGCGTCGCGGCGAGGGCCGCGATGACGAGCGTGAGGCGGGTGAGGGAGGTGCGGTGCACGTCAGGCTCCAAGAGCGGGTAACCGCATGCGGAGCGTGAGGCCGCTCTCGCCATGCAGGGTGAGTGTCTCGCCGGCGGCGGCGCGGAGCAGCGAGCCCGCGGCCGCGACGGCCACGCGCAGCTCGTCCGCCGCGCCGGCACCCGGCGCCCCCTCGAACCGCGGGGCGATGTCCAGGACCACCACCGGCTCGTGACGCTCGCCGGTGTGGCCCACGAGGGTGGCCGCGCCCGCGACATCGAGCGCCGCGCCCAGCGCGAGCACGAGCGCGTGCGTCACGGCGGTGCCGCGCACGTCCACCAGGGGGAGTGGCTCCAGGCCGTCGAGCATCACCGGGAGGTCGCGCCACCTCGCGTGGATGCGCACGAGCGCCAGCGCGTCGGCGGCAAGAGTTGCCGGGTGCGTGATCTCGGGCCGCGCCTCGGGACTGCGCGGCACCAGCCGGAGCACTCGCAGCAGCGCCTCCAGCCGCTCCGCCTCGGCTGCCAGGGTGGCACCCAGGCTGCCGCCCACCTCGGCCAGCGCCTCGGCGGCCATGGCCACCGTGCCCACGCGGTTGCTGAGGGCGTGGGCGATGCCCTCCAGAATCGGGTCGCTGGCGAGGAGCCACCGCTCGCTGGGGCTGGGGCCCGCGCCCGGCGCGGCGGAGGGTCCGTCTCCCGAAGCCCCCGGGTTGGTGCCCCCCGTCACCGACAGCGCCGGGACGGCGCGCACGCCAGGGTCCAGTTCCGGCGGGGTGCGGCCGATACTCGCTCCAGGAGCCGCAACAGCTCCGTGCACCCTTCAGCGAGTGTCAGTCGCGTGCTTCTCATAATCGGGCTCGTCATCGTCATCGGCAGCATCCTGCTGGGCTACGTCGCCCACCACGGCCAGATCATGGTGCTCTGGCAGTGGACCGAGTTCGTCATCATCGGGGGTGCGGGGCTGGGGGCGATGCTCATTGGCAATCCACCGTCGGTGATCAAGGGAACGGCGACCGCCACGCTCGGATTGCTGAAGCGGAACCCGTACGACAGCAAGGCGTACGGGGAGCTGCTGCAGGTACTCTACGCCATCTTCCAGAAGGCCCGCAAGGAAGGGCTGGTGGGAATCGAGTCGCACATCGAGGAGCCGGAGAAGAGCGCCGTGTTCGCCCAGTTCCCCGATTTCATGCGCAAGCACCACGCGGTGGCCTTTCTCACGGACACGCTCAAGGTGCTGCTCACCGGCGCGGTGGAGGACCACCACCTCGCCGAGATCCTGGACGTGGATCTGGAGCAGCAGCACGAGGAGGCGATGCTCGTGCCGCACGCGCTGGCGCGCGTGGGTGACGCCATGCCAGGCTTCGGCATCGTGGCCGCGGTGCTCGGCGTCATCATCACCATGGGCAAGATCAACGGCTCGGCCACCGAGGTGGGCATGAGCGTGGCCGCGGCCCTCGTCGGCACGTTCCTCGGCATCCTGCTCGCCTACGGCATCATCGGCCCCATCGCGACGTCCGTGGAGTCGCGCATCCGCTCGGAGCACGCGTACATGCAGGTCATCCGCACCGCGCTGCTCTCGTTCGCCCGCGGCGACTCGCCCATGACCGCGGTGGAGTTCGCGCGGCGGAACATCGAGCCGAGCGACCGGCCGTCGTTCTCGGCGCTGGAGCAGATGACGCGCCGGAAGGCGGCCTGAGATGGCCGGTGGCAAGGGTTCGCGTCCCATCATCATCAAGAAGGTCAAGAAGCAGGTGGCCGGCCATCACGGCGGCTCCTGGAAGGTGGCCTACGCCGACTTCGTGACCGCCATGATGGCCTTCTTTCTCGTGATGTGGATCGTCGGCATGGACGACCAGACGAAGAAGGCCATCGAGGGCTACTTCTCCAACCCGGTGGGCTACAAGAAGGGCTACTCGGCCGGCGCGAGCCCGCTGTCCACGGGCAGCTCGCCCGGCGGCGCCAAGCAGCCGCCGCTGCGGCTGATCATCCGCGCCTACGAGCAGAAGCGCTTCGACGACGTGACGAAGAAGCTCTCCGAGAAGGTGGCCGAGTCCCGGGCGCTGCTCGGCACCACGACCCAGGTGGAGATCGTGGTCACCGAGCAGGGGCTGCGCATCGAGCTGATCGAGGGCGCGGACGGCGAGACGTTCTTCCCCCTCGCCTCCGCGCAGCTCAAGGCGCCCGCGGTGGCGACGCTGCAGCTCATCGCGACCGAGCTGAACGCGCTGGCCAACCCGATCATCGTGGAGGGCCACACCGACGCGGCGCTCTATCGCGCCCGGACGGGCTACACGAACTGGGAGCTGTCGGCGGACCGGGCGAACGCGGCGCGCCGCGTGCTCGAGGGCGCGGGCGTGAACCCGGCGCGCGTGGCGGCGGTGCGCGGACTGGCCGATCGCGAGCTGCGGCTCAAGGACGACCCGCGCA
>DATANT010000336.1:0-5387 GCA_036266115.1 Gemmatimonadaceae bacterium
CGGCGATGTCGTCCATCGCCTGGGCCACCACGCCATCGGCGACGGCGAGCACCTCGGCGCCGTAGCCGTGGAAGTCGGTCAGCCTGCGTCCATCGCCCCGAGCGAGCTTCCCGTCGCGGTCCAGCAGCACCCAGTCGATCGCGAAGCGCCCGGGGATGCGCGCGCGGCCATCGAGCGTGTAGATCGACGTGCGGTGCCCACCCATCATCGCGGGGTCGTAGACGGCGACCCACGGCCCGCCGCGGAGCGGCGGCTCGAGGACGATGGGCTGCTGCCGGAGGACGTCCACGTCGGGCCCCCGCACCACGACGCGCTCGCGGGCGGTGGGATGGATGAGCTCCAGCTCCAGCCGGTGCCCGAGCGTGGGGGGCGGCGCCGCGTCCGCGGCGAGCGGGAGCCAGAGATGGACGACGGCTCGCATGCCGGCGCCGATGACGCGCCTGTCGGCCAGTCGGGCGGGAGCGCCGGGTCGGCCCAGTGCGGTGGCCAGCGCCGAGTCGCGGAGATCGGCCAGCGTCGTCCGTGCGTCGGCGTTCAGTACCTGGACGCGCGTGAGGGCGATGTCGACGGGCCTGAAGTTGGTGACGTGCAGCTCGTAGACGAGGTGCGGTCGGCCGGCGATCCTCGTCGGCGTGGGGGCCACCGGGATCTGGACGTCGACCGACTGGACGAGTGGTGCGCGATCCTGCGCCAGGACCAGGGTAGGGAAGGCCAGCACCAGCAGCAGCGTGCACAGCTTCATCGGGTCCACCCGGCGTGAGAAGCGTGACCATTCATTGGCCGGGTATCGTATCATTTCACCTGCGCCAGGCAAGGGTGGCGGGTGCGTCCTTCCGGCCTCTCGGATGCTAGCCCACCGGGAATGGCACGCTAGCTAGCCTCGCTTTATAGCATCACTGTCACGGACCCCCCGCCGGAGGGAGCCCCCGAATGGCCATCCGACACTTGCTCCGCATTCCTTGTCATCCCGCAGGAGCGTCGCAGACGCGAGGGTCGGGATCGTCTTCACATGCGTGATGCGCGTCCGCCGTGCCGGCCTGCCGCGGTGATCAGGGCGCGGGGGCCAAACGGCCGCGAGGGAGAGCGATCCCGACACTCGCCCTGCCTTCGGCCGGGCTCCTGCGGGATGACAACATGGGCCTGGCCCCGCCGCCCGTCAGCGCCCCTGACGGCTGACAGCGTGGCCTCGCCTCCCCTTCGGCCACGCTCCGGCGGGATGACACCGCGGATACCCCCCGGCCTCGACTTGCGCACGACGAACGACAAGGAGGCACCAATGGTCCGCATTCCGACTCATGGGCCGCCGGTTCACCCCGGCGAGATGTTGAACGAGGAGTTCCTGAAGCCGCTCGGCATGACGCAGACAGCGCTGGCCGCTGCCATCGGGCTATCGTTTCAGAACGTGAACGCGATCGTGAATGGGCGGCGCGGCGTCACGCCCGACGTGGCCCTGCGGCTCGAGCGGCTGTTTGGCGCGTCCGCTCAGTTCTGGCTGAACCTTCAGCTGGCCTGGGATCTCTACCACGAGATTCACGGGCCGAACGCGGCCAGGCGCAGGGGAATCAGGCGACATCCGGCGGTGGCGAAGCCCTGAGGGCCCTCCTGGTCGACGCACCTCGTCGGCGGCCGTAGGCGGCACGGAGGCCGGCCGCCCCGCCATCCTCCCCCTGGTTCGTTCGCACCATTCCCGGCCCCGCCGGTGCGCCCTACCTTCTGCGGAGCCTGCGCCGTGCACCCGTCGGCGCACCCCTCCCGTACCACCGAGACCAGCCGCCGATGAAGCGCATTCTCGTCGTCGAGGACAACGCCGATCTCGCCGGCGGCCTGCGGCGCAATCTGGAGCACGAGGGGCACCGTGTCTCGGTGGCCGCCACCGCCGCGGATGCTCTCGCGTGCGCGCGGCTCGAGGTGCCGGATCTGGTGGTGCTCGACCTGGGGCTACCGGACCGCGACGGCTACCACGTGCTGGAGCAGCTCCGGGCCACCGGCTGCCAGTCGCCGGTGCTCATCCTGAGCGCGCGCGGGCTGGAGTCGGACAAGGTGAAGGGGTTCCGCCTGGGCGCGGACGACTACGTGACGAAGCCGTTCGGCGTGGTGGAGCTCATGGCGCGCGTGAGCGCGCATCTGCGACGCAGCTCCTCGGTGCCCGACTCGGCACCGGCCTCGGGGCTGAGCGACGACGCGCTCCGCGACCGCTACGGGCTCACCGAGCGGCAGATCGAGGTCGCGCGGCTGCTGGCGCAGGGCTTCTCGAACGCGGAGATCGGCGAGGCGCTGGGCATCGCGGTGTTCACGGCCCGCAACCACACCGACCAGATCCTCTTCAAGCTCGGGGCGGCCACCCGCGCCCGCGTGGGCGCCATCCTGCGTGGCCAGGCGCTGTGAGGCGTCTGCGCGCCGCGCGTCGGCGTCTGCTGCACGGCGACCGGCTGGGGAGCTGGAACTGGCGCTCGCTCATCGTATCCGCGGCGCTCCTGGGCACGGTGGTGGTCTCGGCGCTGGGCGCATGGGCCGTGCGCGCGTCGTGGCTGGACCACCAGCGCTCGGTGGAGCAGGCGCTGGACGAGTACGCGAGCTACGCGGCCCTCACCTTCGCGCGCGAGATGGCGACGCACAACGTGCACCTGCGCGTGCAGGCGCTCGCCCCCGTGATGGGCGCGGCGGCATACGAGGGGGGCTCGCTCCCGCTGGCCGGTCTGGCCGCCACCGCCAGGCCGGTGCTCGACCGCGAGATGGACTTCGCTAACGATCCCCAGCGCGGCGTCTTCCGGCTGGAGCTCGCGACCGGCCGCTACGAGGGGCTCGAGTACGCCGGCGACTCCATCGCGGCCCGGGCGATCCGCGGTCTGGTGCTCGCCCGCCGCGCCGCGCTCGACACGGCGCAGATCCCGCTGCAGGGCGTGGTCCCGATCGGCGGCGACGACCCGGTGACGGTGACGTACGCTCTCCACCGCCCGGCGGACGGCCGGCCGGCGGCCGTCTACGGGGTCATCGTGTCGTGGGATCGTTCGGGGAAGATCCTCGCGCGCCGCGTACTGCAGCGCAGCGTGCTGCTGCCGCCTTCGCTCGTGGAGCCCGCGCGCGGGCTGGGTGAGACGCCGCGCCTGGACACCCTCATCGCGCTCCGCGTCACCTGGCCCGATGGCCGCGAGCTGTTCCAGACGCCCGCGCGGTTCACGTCCACCGCCGAAGGCTCGTACCGCATGCCGGGGACGGGCGCGACGATGCACGCCACGCTGCACCCGGCGCTCGCCGAGCGGCTGCGCGGGGAGATGCTGAACGACGATCGCCGGCGGCTGCAGGTGGCGCTCCCCATCCTCTCGCTGGTGCTGGCCGCGCTCACCATCCTGCACCTGTGGCGGGAGCGTGAGCTGGTGCGCGCGCGTCGCGACTTCGTGGCCAGCGTGTCACACGAGCTGCGCACGCCGCTCGCGCAGATCCGCATGTTCAGCGAGACGCTGCTGCTGGGGCGTGAGGAGAGCGACGAGGAGCGCCTGCGCTGGACGGCGGTGATCGGACGCGAGGCGCGGCGATTGGGCGACCTGGTGGAGAACATTCTGCTCTTCTCGCACATCGACGCGTCGCGCGCGCGGTTCGAGCCCGAGCGCACCGACCTGGGCGAGCTGGTGGAGGAGGCGGTGGAGGCCTACGTGCCGCTGGCCGCATCGCGGCGCATGCGCATCGTGGCCGATGCGCCGTCGCGCATCTACGCCGTGGTGGACCCGCACGCCATGCGCCAGGTGGTGGTGAACCTGATCGACAACGCGCTCAAGTACGGTCCCACCGGCCAGACGGTGACCGGGGAGGTGGAGCGCGACGGCGGGTGGGCGCGTCTCACCGTGAGTGACGAGGGGCCCGGCGTGGCCGCGGCCGACCGGGCGCGCCTCTGGCGCCCGTTCGTGCGGCTCGGCAAGGGCGGCAGCAACGCCGGCGGCAGCGGGATCGGCCTCTCGGTGGTGCGTAGCCTCGTCACGCAGCACGGCGGCCAGGTGGCGGTGAGCGACGCCCCGGGCGGTGGCGCGCGATTCGTGATCACGCTGCCGCTGGCGAGCGGCGCTCCCGTGGTGCCACTCCCGCTGCGCGACGTGCGTGGGGACGGCGCGACCGTGGGGTAGGTGCCGGCTCCGTACTCGTCGCGCTCCGGAGCGCGGCGAGTGCGGGGCGCACGATGGTTCACTCGTACCATGCGCGGTCCCCTGGCGCGTTCGATCTTGCGCCGTACCCGATGGACCTGGCGCCCGCGATGGCAGCCGGAGTCGGTGCGCGCGCTTCGCGCCGCTGACGAAACGAGCCAGAACCCGAGAACACGACGATGATACGCGAGATCCTGACGCGCCTGCCGGGCGCGCTGCTGGTGCCCCTGGTGCCCCTGATGTTGGCGTGCGGTGACCCGGCTGGTGTGGAGTCGCCGCCGCCGGTGGCATCGGTGACCGTGGTGACCACGCCGGCCGGCGGCACCATCGAGGTGGGCGGCACCGCGACCGTGGCCGCGACGCCGCTGGACGCCGCCGGCCGCGCGCTGAGCGGGCGCGCCGTGGCCTTCACCTCGTCCGCGCACGCGGTGGCCACCGTCTCAGTGGCCGGGGTGGTGACGGCGGTGGCGCCGGGCACCACGACCATCACGGCCACGAGTGGAGGGAAGAGCGCGCAGGCGGCGATCACCGTGGTCGCGCCAGCGGCGCCTGAGCGCGCAGTGGCGGGCGTGACGCTGGACGCCACGGCCATCACCCTGGAAGGCGGCGCCACGCGGCAGCTCGTGGCCACGCCGCGCGATGCGGAGGGCGAGCCGATCGCCGGCCTGGTGCTCACCTGGACGACGAGCGACGCCGCCGTGGCCACGGTGTCGGCGACGGGACTGGTGACCGCGCTGGAGATGGGCGCGGCGACGATCACGGCGACCGTGAGTGGGAAGAGCGCACCGAGCGCGGTGGTGGTGCAGGGGAGCTCGCCGTTCGACCTGCTGCTGGATCGCTGGGGCGCGACGGCGGGCGGCCTGACGCGGTCCTCGCTCCACCGGCTGGACCTGCGCACGCCCGGCGCGGTACCCGCGTCGATCTTCGAGATCGCCGGCAGCTCCGACGCGTCGCCGTCGCCGGACGGCTCGCGCCTCGCGTTCGTCTGCGCGAGCGACGTCGGGCCGTCCATCTGCGTGGTGAACGTGGACGGAAGTGCGTTCGTGGAGCTCACCGCCGCCAGCACGCTGCTGGCCGACCAGCCGGCGTGGAGCCCGGACGGAACGCGCATCGCCTTCCGCGGCTGGGCGCCCGGTGGGAGCCCGGGCCCATTCAATCCGTCGCGCATCTGGGTGATGAATGCCGACGGCTCCGGCAAGGCGGAGCTCACCGGCGGCGCGGGCGCCACCGGCTGGCAGCAGTCGCCCACCTGGT
>DATANT010000337.1:0-1683 GCA_036266115.1 Gemmatimonadaceae bacterium
AGCCGCCGCGAGCGCCTCACCAGCCGGCGCGCCAGCCGCGGCATCCGGAGTCGCCGCAGCCGTGTCAGCCGCGCCGCCCTTGTCACCACCACCGCACGCCATCAGCGCGACCGCGCTCACTGCAACCGCCAGAGCAGAAAACCGCATCTTGAAATGGCCTCCAGAGCCGTACTGGTCGTTACGCGTGGAAATCGTTCCACGGGTACTCCCGGGAACACCATGAATCTATACGGGCGTTCCGGGGTGAGCCACTGGGATGGGCAGGAGCCGTGCCGCCACCGAGTGGATCGCTCGATCGAGCGATGGGCCGCGGACGCCGGCCGCGCGAGCGACCCGCCGGCCGGCGTGTTGACGCGGAGACCCGTGGGCCGCTAGGTTGCCGCCACATGCCGATGCCCGCCACGCTCCGCCACCACCATTCCGCGCATCACCACGGCCCGACGGGTCGAGGCGCGGCACGCGTGCGTGGATGATCGGCTGATCATCGCGTAACCGGCTCCGACGCCACGGCCCGTCCATCACTGGACGGGCCTTTTGTTTGTCCTGAACCGTCGTGGCCGCCTCACCGTCATCGCTCGCTCCTCCATCGTTCCCTCCTCGATACCTCCACGCCGTCACATGCTGCGCATCGCACTGCCGAACAAGGGACGCCTGGCCACCGACACGCTCGAGCTGTTCGCCGACGCCGGGCTGGAGGTCCGCTCCAGCGGCCCCCGCGCGCTCACCGCGTCGCTGGGTGGTGAGTTCGAGGCCATCTTCGTGCGCGCGCAGGACATTCCCGAGTTCGTGGCCGACGGCGCGGCCAGCGCGGGCGTGACGGGGTGGGATCTGGCGTGCGAGAGCGGCCGCGAGCTGCACGAGCTGCTGGACCTGGGCTTCGGGCGCTGCCGGCTGGTGGTGGCGGCGCGCGAGGAGAGCGGGATCCGCGCGCTGGAGGACCTGGACGACGGCGGCCCGGCGCGGCGCGTGGCGACGGTGTTCCCGCGCATCACGCGCCGCTTCTTCGAGGACGCCGGCCGCACGGTGGACGTGGTGCCGGTGAGCGGCGCGGCGGAGATCGCGCCGCACCTCGGGATCGCCGACATCGTGGTGGACCTCACGAGCACCGGCTCCACGCTCAAGACCAACGGGCTGCGCGAGATAGCTACGGTGCTCCACTCCACGGCACGGCTGGTGGCGGCGCCCGCGCTGGCCGCCGCGGCGGGCAGCGCCGCGACCCTCGCGCTGGGCGAGCTGGTGATGGCGCTGGAGTCGGTGCTGCGCGCGCGCGGTCAGCGCTACCTCATGGCCAACGTGCCGCGCGCCGCGCTGGACGAGGTGAAGCGGGTGCTGCCGGGCCTCAACGGGCCCACGGTGATCGACCTGCTGAACGGCGGCACGCATGTGGCCGTGCACGCGGTGGTGCCGGCGCACGCCATCTACCGCACCATCGCGGCGCTGAAGACGCTGGGCGGCGAAGGCATCCTGGTGACGCGGATCGAGAGGCTGATGCCATGACGCACGGCGAGCCGGGTGCCGACGAGCCGGGGGATGCGGTGCGCGCCTTCCGGGTGCGCAGCACCCTCGGCGCGCTGGACGAGACGGCGCTCGCGCTGCTGCTGGACCGCTCCACCTCGAGCGACGCGGCGGTGCGGGAGCGGACAGCCGCGATCGTGGCGCGGGTCCGCCGCGATGGTGACGCAT
>DATANT010000338.1:0-7591 GCA_036266115.1 Gemmatimonadaceae bacterium
GCCGAGCCCGGCGCATCGGCGCCGGGGCGCGCCGCCGGCACGGTTGCGGTGATCCTCGCGGACTCCGTCCCGTTCGAGAACGAGATGTGGAGCGGCCCTCTGCGGCGCGTGGTGGTGCGCGCCGGGGAGCACGCCGATACCCTGCCGGGTATCCTGGTCGCCGAGGCGCCGGTCGTTGGCCCGGACGAGGTGGTCTACGGCGTCCGTGCCGAAGAGGAGCTGGCCGCGGGGCTCTTCGCGTACGATTCGCGCAGCCGGCAGGTCCGGAGCCTACCGACGCCAGCCGATTGGTGGGAGCCGACGGCGCCTGGAATTGCACCGGATGGCCGGCACGTGGCGTACCTCGCTCGGACCGGCGAGGCGGACGGCTACGGCGCGGTGGCGGCGCTGCCCTCGGGGCGGATCGTCTACCGCGGACCGGCGGTGACGATGCTGGAGACCGACGCCGGCGTGGACGCGATTCACTGGACGGATGCGGTGCACTTCGACATCCGCATCGCGCTCTCGAGTGCCGTGGGTGGCACGCAGCGGATCCGCGGGGACGTGGAGCGGGCCACGGCGCGTGTGGACACGCTCCGGACGTCTGTTCCCTGACGAGGCGCCGCGGCCGACGAGTGCGACACGGATCAGCTGTTCGAGCGCTCGCCCTACCACCTCCGAAGACAGCCATGCTCCCGGACGACCCGCACCGCGCGCTGATCGAGCGCTACGTCGCCGCCTACAATGCCTTCGACGTCCCCGGCATGCTCGCGCTGCTGCACCCCGACGTCACGTTCCGGAACGTCGCCGCGGGAGAGGTCACCGCGCAGGCCCACGGCCTGGACGAGTTCCGGCAGCTGGCCGAACGGGCCGCCACGCTCTTCGCCAGTCGGCGGCAGACCATCCGGCGGTACGTGCCGGAGGGGGACGGCGCGAGCATCGAGATCGACTACGAGGGCGTGCTCGCCGCGGACCTCGGGCCCGCCCTGCGCGCGGGCGATACCCTCCGGCTCACGGGGCGCTCCACGTTCCGGGTGCGGGATGGGCGCATCGCCAGCATCGTGGACGAGAGCTGAGGCACGACCCGTCCATGGGCATCGGGCCGCGCGTTCCACCACGATGACCGGCACGCTCCAACTCCTGGCATACGACCCCGCGTGGCCCGCCCGATTCGCGGCGGAGGCGGCGCGCCTGAACGCGGCGCTCGGCGGGACGATCACGGCCATCGAGCACGTGGGCAGCACCGCCGTGCCGGGGCTCGCGGGCAAGCCGGTGCTCGACCTCGCGATCGCCGTGGCGAGCGAGCGCGCAGCCGATGCCTGCATCGGGCCCATCGAGGCGCTGGGGTACGAGTACCGCGGCCCGTACGGTGACGACCCGCGCCGGCGCTACTACGTGCGCGACGTCGACGGACGCCGCGCGGCGCAGATCCACCTCTACGTCCTGCCCGCCGTGGCGTGGCAGGAGAAGCTCTCCTTCCGCGATGCGTTGCGGGCGGACCCGGCGCTCGCGCGGGCCTACGCGGCCGAGAAGTGGCGGGTGGCACATGCGGTGGCATGGGACAAGAGCGCGTACTCCACGGCGAAGGGTCCGTTCGTCGAGGCCGTTCTGGCGCGGCTCCGCGCTGGTGGGCAGCTTGCGTTGGCGTCGTCCGCGCCGCAGCCGTACGGCGAGCGGCCATTCCAGCGGTCTCACTCGGAACTCGACACATCCATGCGACCTCGATTGACGGTTCTCACGCTCGGCGTCGCCGACCTCGAGCGATCGCTCGCCTTCTACCGCGATGGCCTGGGATGGCCCACGAACGGGATCGTGGGCCGCGAGTTCGAGCACGGCGCGGTGGCGTTCTTCGATCTGCAGCCCGGCCTGCGCCTGGCGCTCTGGCCGCGCACGTCCATCGCGCACGACACCGGCCTGGCCATGACGCCGCCGAGCGCCACCGACCTCACGCTCGGCCACAACGTGCGCAGTCGGGACGAGGTGGATGCGGCGCTCGCTCGAGCCGCGCGCGCGGGGGCCACGATCGTGAAGCCGGCCGCCGACACCTTCTGGGGCGGCTATGCCGGCTACTTCCAGGATCCGGACGGGCACGTGTGGGAGGTCGCCTGGAATCCGCAGTGGGCGACGGCGGACTGACCGGACATCCGTGCGCGGCCGGTGCCGGAGCGGCCCGCACATCACTCACCCCCGGAGGCACCGTGCTGCAGATCAGGGCGCGCGTGGAATCGGAGCCCACCGCTCCGAGCGCGCACCAGCTTCGCGTGACGCTCGCGACCAACGAGCGCGAGCAGCACCTGCGCGTGGAGCCCAGGCCGGACGGGCGCGGCGTGGCCACCAACGGGGCGGAGCTCCTGTGCGCGGCGCTCGCCACCTGCTTCTGCAACGACGTGTATCGCGAGGCGGCCAGCCGCGGGATCACGGTGGAGCGCGTGGAGGTGGAGGTGTGCAGCACCTTTGGCGGCGTGGGAGAGCCGGCTCGCGCAATCTCGTATCGGGCGCGGGTGGCCGCCCACGCCTCCGAGGCCGAGATCCGGGCGCTGGTCGAGCACACGGACACCGTGGCCGAGGTGCAGAACACGCTCCGTCGCGGCATGGCCGTTCCGCTCGAGGCCATCGAGGTGGAGAGCCTCACCGCGCGCTGACGCCCGCACGCCACCCGCGCTCACTTCCGATCCGCCGCCCGCGCGCCAGATTCCGGCACCACCGATCCCACCAGGAGCCCCCGATGCGCAGTCGATTCGTCCTCGCCGGTCTGAGTGCCATGCTCGTCGCCACGCCGTCCATGCTGGCGTCACAGACGGCCGGTGGCTCGCGAGGCCCACGTGGCACGCCGATCCAGGCGGGTGAGTCGTGCCCGGCGGGGACCACGGAGGTGCGGCCGCGCCTGTGCCAGGCCCCCGAGATGCCGGCGCCGAGCATCCTGGATTACCGGCCGCGCTCCACGCTCGTCGCGCCCGCGCACCCGGTGCCGCGGGCGAAGTACCCGGCCATCGACTTCCACGGGCACCCGCAAGGGCTGCTCGGCTCCAACGATGGGCTGGAGCGGCTGGGCGCGGCGCTCGACAGCCTGAACGTGCGGCTGATGGTGGTGGCGAACAACATGTCCGGCAACGAGCTGCGGAGCACCGTGGCGGCCGTCCGCGCGTCACCGCGCATGAAGGACCGCGTGCGCGTGCTCGCGGGCATCGACTTCCGCAACGTGGGCCCCGGGTGGGCGGAGAAGGCGGTGGCGCAGCTCGAGGCCGACGTGGCGGCGGGCGCGGTGGGCGTGGGCGAGATCTCCAAGAGCCTCGGCCTCTCCATCAACAAGGCCGATGGCACCCGGCTCCGCATCGACGATCCCGCTCTCGCTCCGGTGTGGGAGGCGAGCGCGCGACTCGGCATCCCGGTGTTCATCCACACCGCCGATCCGCAGGAGTTCTGGCAGCCCATCGACTACCAGAACGAGCGGTGGCTGGAGCTGGCGCTGTTCCCCGGGCGCCGCTATCCGGCGGAGCGGTTCCCGAGCTTCGAGCAGCTCATGACGGAGCGCGACAACCTGCTGCGCCGGCATCCGCGCACCACGTTCGTCATCGCCCACATGGGCTGGCACGCCAACGACCTGGCCCGGTTGTCGAAGCTCATGACCGAGCTGCCCAACGTGCACACCGAGGTGGGCGCGGTGCTGTACGACATCGCGCGGCAGCCGCGCGCCGCGCACGACTTCTTCGTCCGCTTCCAGGACCGCATCCTGTTCGGCAAGGACTCGTTCCAGCCGGAGGAGTATCCGTACTACTGGCGCGTGTTCGAGACGCGGGACGACTACTTCGACTACTACCGCGGCTACCACGCGTTCTGGAAGCTCTACGGCATCGACCTGCCGGACGCGGTGCTGAAGAAGGTGTACTACCAGAACGCGCTGCGGATCACGAAGGGGCTGCCGCAGACCGGGTGGCCGCGGTAGGCGGCCACCACCCGGTGCGCGCGGCCGCGCGCGCTCACCCCAGGAACCGCGCCAGATACGGCGCGGTGCGGCTCCTCGTCACCCGGGCCAGCTGTGCCGGCGTGCCGCTGGCCACCACCCGGCCGCCCTCCTCGCCGGCGCCCGGCCCCATGTCGATCACCCAGTCGCTGCCCGCCACCACGCGCATGTCGTGCTCCACCACGATCACGGTGTTGCCCGACGCCACCAGCCCGTCGAGCTGCGTCATGAGTCGGGCGACGTCCGAGGGGTGCAGCCCGGTGGTGGGCTCGTCCAGGATGTAGAGCGTGTCGCCGCGCTGCACGCGCTGCAGCTCGGTGGCCAGCTTGATGCGCTGCGCCTCGCCGCCCGAGAGCTCGGTGGCCGGCTGGCCGAGCCGCAGGTAGCCCAGTCCCACCTCGCGGAGCACGTCCAGGGAGCGGAGCACCCGCGGCTCGTCGGAGAAGAACGCCCACGCCGCGTCCACCGTCATGCCCAGCACGTCGGCGACGTTCTTCTCGCGGTACAGCACCTCGAGCGTCTTCGCGTTGAAGCGCGCGCCGTGGCAGGTGGGGCAGGGCGCGTAGACGCTGGGTAGGAACAGAAGCTCCACCGAGACGAAGCCCTCGCCCTCGCACGTCTCGCAGCGGCCCTTGGCCACGTTGAACGAGAAGCGTCCCGCGTCGTAGCGCCGCGCGCGCGCCATCCTGGTCTCGGCGAACAGCCGGCGGACGTGGTCGAACAGCCCGGTGTACGTGGCCAGGTTGCTGCGCGGCGTGCGCCCGATCGGCTTCTGGTCCACGCGCACCAGCCGCCCCACGTGCTCCATGCCGGCCACGATGCGGCCGCCCTCCGTGACCGGCGTCGCGCGCTCCAGCTCCTCGCCCTCCTCCACGTCCGCGCCGACGTCGTGGCCCAGCGCCTCCGCCACCAGCTCCACCAGCACCTGGCTCACGAGACTCGACTTCCCCGAGCCGGACACGCCGGTGACGGTGGTGAACACGCCGAGTGGGAGCTCGACGTCCAGCGCGTGCAGGTTGTTGCGCGTGACGCCTTCCAGGCGGAGCCACCCCGCGGGCGTGCGCGGCGTGCGCTCGGGTGGCGTCTGATCGCCGAACAGGTGACGGCGCGTCTGCGACGCCTTCACCCGCTCGAGCCCCGCCGGCGGGCCGCTGTAGAGCACGACGCCACCCTGCTCGCCGGCGGCCGGCCCCACGTCCACGATCCAGTCGGCGTGGCGGATGACGTCGAGATCGTGCTCCACCACGAACAGCGAGTTGCCGGACGCCTTGAGCCCCGCGAGGGCGCCCAGCAGCGCCTCGGTGTCCGCCGGGTGCAGTCCCGCGGACGGCTCGTCGAGCACGTAGGCCACGCCGAACAGGTTGGAGCGCACCTGGGTGGCGAGCCGCAGCCGCTGCAGCTCACCGGGCGAGAGCGTGGGCGTGCTGCGCTCCAGCGAGAGGTAGCCCAGCCCGAGGTCCAGCATCACGGCCACGCGCGCCACGAGATCCTGCGCGATGCGCTGCGCCACCACCGCCATCTCCGGATGGGTGGCCTCCAGCTTCGCGCGGCCCACGGCGGTGCCCTGGGCGGTGGGCCGCAGCAGGTCGCTCAGCCGCGTGAGCGGCAGTCGCGCGATGTCGGCGATGTCGAGCCCCGCGAAGGTCACCGACAGCGCCTCCAGGCGGAGCCGCTTGCCGTGGCACAGCGGGCAGTCGCTGCTCACCAGGTACTGCGACACGCGCTTGCGGATCATCGCGCTCTGGGTGGTGGCGAACGCGTGCAGCACGTAGCGCCGCGCGCTCGTGAACGTGCCCATGTAGCTGGGCTCCTCCTTGCGCTTGAGCGCGCGCCGCACCTCGTCCGCCTCGAACCCGGCGTACACCGGCACCACCGGCTGCTCGTCGGTGAACAGGATCCAGTCGCGATCCTTCTTCGGGAGCTCCCGCCACGGCCGGTCCACGTCGTAGCCGAGCGTGACCAGGATGTCGCGCTGGTTCTGGCCGTGCCAGGCGGGCGGCCACGCGGCGATGGCGCGCTCACGGATGCTGAGCGAGTCGTCCGGCACCATCGAGCGCTCCGTCACCTCGTACACCCGGCCCAACCCGTGACACCGCGGGCACGCGCCCTCCGGCGTGTTGGCCGAGAACGCCTCGGCCTCCAGATGCGGCTGTCCGGGCGGGTACGTGCCGGCGCGCGAGTACAGCATCCGGATCAGGTTGGAGAGCGTGGTGACGCTGCCCACGGATGACCGCGACGTGGGCGAGCCGCGCTGCTGCTGCAGCGCGACCGCGGGCGGCAGGCCCACGATCTCGTCCACCTCGGGCACCTCCATCTGGTCGAACAGGCGGCGGGCGTACGGGGCCACCGACTCCAGGTAGCGCCGCTGCGCCTCCGCGTAGAGCGTGCCGAAGGCGAGCGACGATTTACCGGAGCCGGATACGCCCGTGAACACCACCAGCGCGTCGCGCGGGATGTCGAGATCGACGTTCTTGAGGTTGTGCTCGCGAGCGCCGCGCACGTGGACGAAGCCGGTGTCGTGCTGGTGCACGGCCCGGGGTTCGGTCCTGGGGGGACGCTTCGTTGCGGGTTTCGCCATGGGGGGCAGCGTGCGGATGCTGGGTGGTGGGTGAGGCGCGCGATGGTGGGAGGCCGAGCTCAGTGACGCCTCGTCATGTCGCGGACGGTGGCAGACGCGAGCGCAGGCCGGCCCAACTGGCGTCCCGCCGTTTCCGACGACAGAATCAAATAGCTTGCCGTCCTCGATGCCTGCTCCTCGCATGCAGCCATGACCGACACCGTCCCTCCCTACGTCACCCGCCTCCGCGCCGACATCGCGGCCGCGGAGCCCGCGCTCGCCGCCCTGCCCGAGGCGGAGACGGCAGCTCGTCCCGCACCGGGCAAGTGGTCGCCACGCGAGGTGATCGGCCATCTCATCGACTCCGCGAGCAACAACCACCGGCGGTTCGTCACGGCGCGGTGGCAGGACGACCTCGTGTTCCCGGGATACGAGCAGGAGCGGTGGGTGGAGGCGCAGGACTACGAGCACGCGCCGTGGGGCGAGCTGGTGGCGCTGTGGGCGGGCTTCAACCGGCACCTGGCACGCGTCATGGCCGCCGTGCCGCCGGATGTCCGCGCGCGGCCTCACGCGCGGCACAACCTGCACGAGATCGCGTGGCAGGTGGTGCCGGCCAGCGAGCCGGCGACGCTGGACTACTTCATGGCCGACTACGTGGGCCACCTGGAGCATCACCTGCGTCAGGTGCTCGGCGCCGGATGGAGCGCCGAACGCGCGGAGGCACCCGCGGGCTGACGTGCCGCGGGCGCGATCACGCCGATGCTCGCCAGCCGACTCGCGGACCTGGTCCTCGTGGTCCACCTGGCGTTCGTCCTCTTCGTGGTGCTGGGGGGGCTGGCCGCGCTGCGCTGGCCGCGGCTCGCATGGGTGCACGTCCCGGTCGCGCTCTACGGGGCGAGCATCGAGTTCCTGGGCTTCGTCTGCCCGCTCACGCCGCTGGAGAACTGGCTGCGCCGGCGCGGTGGCAGCGCGGGCTACGAGGGCGGCTTCATCGAGCACTATGTGGCCGCGGCGATCTACCCCGGCGGGCTGACGCGGGAAGTGCAGGTGGGATTGGGCATGGCGGTGCTGGTGCTCAACGCGATCGTCTACGC
>DATANT010000339.1:0-4647 GCA_036266115.1 Gemmatimonadaceae bacterium
CTTCCGCATCACCTCGGCCAAGCGGAGCCCCGTGGCCAGCTGGTACCTGCGCGTGCGCGATGCCGCGGGGCACGACCCGCTGTGGGGGCTGGTGCGGTTGGAGGCCGCGGACCCCGCGCACCGAGGCGAGCCGCGCGAGGCGCTCACCGCCCGCGCCGACCGCCTCTCGCGCTGGATTCTCGCCGAGACCGCCCCGCTCGCACTGCCCGATGGGCGGTGGGACAAGATGATGTACGGCATTCGGGATTGTGAGGAATACCTGCGCGCCATCTGCTGAGCACCCGGCGCCTCGCCGCGCGCGATGGAACTCCGGCGGCCCCGATGGCACATATAGGGGTCGCCACCGCCGATCCAGGACCCAACGAACCCGATGAACATCGAGAACACGCCGGCCAGCCCCACCGATTCCGCCGACGCGGACGCGCGAGGCTCGGCACCCGACGCGCACACGATCCCCCTCGGGCGCGTGGTCGCGACCGAGCGCCGGCCCAACACCCCGCACGAGTTCCACTTCTGGACCGCGCTCGATGCCGCCGTGGGCATCGGCACCATCGTGCGGGTGGAGGGCACGCATCCGGTGAGCGGGGTGATTCCCGCCGTCTACGGCGTGGTGACGGAGGCGTTCGGCTACAGCGACCTGCAGTCGCCGCTGCACGACGTCATCGGCCACGATGGCTCGCCGGCGCGCGCGGCGTTCGCCGCCACCCAGCGCGCCGAGATCCGCCTCTACACCGCGGCCGTGCTGCGCCAGGTGCCCGAGGAGCCGCTGCAGCCCGCGCCCATGGGCGAGGTGTTCCTGGCCGACGACGGTGACGTGGCCGTGGCGCTGCGCATGGACGGGTATCTCAAGGAGGGCGCGAGCACCGGCATTCCGGTGGGGATCTACCACGCCGGCGGACGCGAGAGCCCCATCTACCTGGACGCCGACTTCCTGGTGGGGCCCGAGGCGGCGCATCTCAACATCACCGGCGTCTCCGGTCTCGCCGCGAAGACGAGCGCCGTGGAATGGCTGCTCTCGTCGCTGTTCACGCACTTCCCGGCGAGCAAGGGCTCGGTGGCCGCCATCTGCTTCAACGTGAAGGGGCCGGATCTGCTCTTCCTGGACCTGCCCGGGGAGCTGGACGACCGCGACCGTGCCATGTACGAGCGGCTGGGCGTGCCGCCCGAGCCGTTTCCCGACGTCCGGTACTTCGCGCCGTACACGGCCAAGGGGCTGGGGCTCAACACGCTGCGCTCGCACGAGGCGCTGGCGCACAACGTCACGCCGCTCACCTGGGGGCTGCGCGAGGTGCTGCAGTACGCCGAGGTGCTGCTCAACAAGGACGACGTGGACGCCAAGGCCGACGCGCTCATCGACTTCATCAAGGAGCGTGTGATCGACCGCGAGTTCACGGACGCGATGCTCAAGCGGCCGTACCGCGTGCAGTCGTTCGCGGAGCTCGAGGAGTGGTTCCGCGACGTGCTCATCGCCATGGAGGGCAAGGGCGGCGACAGCTGGCGCACGCACCACGTGGCCACCATCCGCAAGGTGCGCAACCGGCTCTCCAACATCTCCACCCGCTGTGCCGGGCTGGTGACCGACGACGGGGCGGTGAGCGACCTGCCGTTCGGCACCTTTCAGGACCGCACGGTGTACGTGGTGGACGTCGCGATGCTCGACGAGGACGCGCAGGACCTGATCTTCGCGCGCGTGGTCTCCAAGCTGCGCGAGCACCTCGAGCGTCGCGATCTGGGCGTGAACCACGTGGTCGTGTTCGTGGACGAGCTCAACAAGTACGCGCCCGGCGACGGGCCCGAGACGTACGTGCGCAAGATGCTGCTCGACATCGCCGAGCGCGGGCGCTATCAGGGGCTCGTGCTGTTCAGCGCGCAGCAGTTCCGGTCGCAGGTGCACCGGCGCGTCGTGGGCAACAGCGGCACGTCGCTCTACGGCCGCATGGATGCCGACGAGCTGGCGACGCCGGGCTACGCGGTGCTCAGCCCGGCCACCCGCACCAAGCTGGCGACGCTCGACAAGGGGAGTCTGATGGTGCGCCACCCGCACTTCACGCAACCGATCTTCGTGCGCTTCCCGCGCCCCGCCGTGTTGCGCGGGCGCGATGGCGCGGAGCGCTATCCGGGCGCCGCCGAGCCGTCGCTCGAGGTGGCCGTGCTGCGCGCGCTGCGCGAGCTGGACCCCTCGGTGACGCTCGCCTGGGTGCAGGACGCCATCGCGCTGCACCTGGACGAGGAGGTGCTCCGCGCGCGCAACGCCACCGTGCGCGCGCGGCCGGCCGACGTGAAAGCCCACTTCCTGGCGCAGTTCCGCGGGGTGCTCGCGCCCCGCTCCACCGAGCGTCGGCCATCGGCGCCGCCCATTCGCGCGGTGCCGGACGACGATCCGTACGCCTTCTGAGGGCCGGAAGACTGAACGGCTCACCGCGGCGCCGCCGCACCGCCATGCAGCGGAGCGCGCGCGCCCTCGGGCTCCCGTCCGCGCCGGTGCTCGCGTCGCTGCTACTCGCGCTCCTGCTCGCACACGCGCTCGCGCCGGTGGCCGTCGGCGCGCAGCTCGTTCGGCTGGAGCTTCGCCCGTATCCCGGCGACACGCTCGAGCTCGGGCTCTATCAGCAGGTGGAGATGAGCGGCACGTTCACGGAGGGCGGCGCGGAGTCCACGCGTCGCATGACCACCACGCTGGAGGTGCACACGCGCTCCATCGTGCAGCAGGTGACCGGCACCGGCGCGACGCTCGTGGCGATCACCGACTCGGTGCGGGTGGGCGGCGGGGATCCGGCGCGCGGTGAGACGCTGCGCCAGGCGCTGGAGGGCAAGCGCATGTTGCTGCACATGAGCCCCGACGGCACCACCCGCGTGCTCGACGGCGGCGGCATGATGAGCCCCGAGGCCAGCACCCTGCTGGCGCAGATGCCCGCCACGCTCCCCGCGCACGCGGTGCGCGTGGGCACCCGGTGGACACAGCGCGTGCGGATGCCGCTGCCCGGTGACGTGGAGGGCGCGCCGCGCGGCACGCTGGACGCCGTGTTCCGCCTGGACTCCCTCTCGGCCAACGGCGACCTGGCCTGGCTCTCCATGCGCGGCACGCTGTCGCGCAAGCCGGAGGCCGGAAAGCGGAACGGCGGCGCCACGCTCGCCTCCACGGGCAAGGTGACGGGCATGATGCGCGTCGACCGGCGCCGCGGCTTCCTCACCGAAGCCAGCGCCACCATCGACGTGCAGTCCACGGTCACGCCGCCCGCTGGCACCGCGGGCCCGCCCATGCGCTTTCGCACGCGGATCGTGCAGCGGCTATGGTCGGTGGACAAGCCATAGGCGGCACAACAACTTAGATTTCCGCGCCCGGGATCCCCCGACGCCAGCCCCATGCGCCTCGTCCATCTCTCGGACCTCCACCTCGGCTACCGCCAGTACCAGCGCCAGACGCCCGCCGGCATCAACCAGCGCGAGGCCGACGTCGCCGGGGCGTTCGCGCGCGCGGTGGAGCAGACCATCGCGCTGCGGCCCGACGTGGTGCTGGTGGCCGGCGACGTGTTCCACGCCGTGCGGCCCACCAACCCGGCCATCCTGCACGCCTTCGCGCAGTTCGCCCGCCTGCGCGCGGCGCTGCCCGACACGCTCGTGGCCATGGTGGCCGGCAACCACGACACGCCGCGCTCCACCGAGACCGGGTGCATCCTGCGCCTCTTCCGGCAGCTCGGCGTGGAGGTGGTGGACGGCGAGGCGCAGCGGCTGTCGTTCCCGGAGCGCGATCTCTCCATCCTGGCCGTGCCGGACGTCCCGGCTGGCCGGCCCCGGCTGGAGCCCGATCCCGCCGCGCGCTTCAACGTGCTCCTGCTGCACGGGGAGGTGGAGGGCACGCTGCCCGCCTGGTCGGCGCCGGTGGACCGCGCGAGCCTCGAGATCAGCCGCGAGGAGCTGGGCGCGGGGAACTGGAGCTACGTGGCGCTGGGGCACTATCACGTCTACCGCGAGATCGCGCCCAACGCGTACTACGCGGGCTCCATCGAGTACACCAGCACCAACGCCTGGGGCGAGCTGCGCGAGGAACGCGAGGCCGGCATCGCCGGCAAGGGCTTCATCGAGCACGACCTGCTCACCGGCCGGCACCGCTTCCACGCCGTGCCGCACAGCCGACAGCTCATCGACCTGCCCACGTTCAATGCGCGCGGCATGGCGGCCGCCGACGTGGACGCGGCCATCGCGGCCGCCGTGGAGCAGGCGCCGCGCACGATCGACGACCAGATCGTGCGTCTCGTGGTGCGTGACGTGCCGCGGCACATCGTGCGCGAGCTGGATCACAAGACGCTGCGCGACTACAAGCGCCGCGCGCTCCACTTCCAGCTCGACACGCGCAAGCCAGACATCGTGCGGCAGCAGCCGGGGCAGGGCGCGCCCGGCCGCCGCCCGTCGCTGGCCGAGACCGTGGCCGACAAGCTGCGCCACCGGCAGCTCACCGACGACATCGAGCGCGAGGCGCTGGTGGAGCTGGGGCTGCACTACCTGCGCGAGGCCGACGCCGTGGCCGCGGCGCCGACGGCGACGGTCGAGCTGACCGACGGATCGCTGGCCGGCGACGCGCTGGACGCGCGGGACCAGGGCGTGGGGGCGGGGTGACGCCATGCGCCTGAACAGCCTCCGCCTGCAGAA
>DATANT010000340.1:0-7477 GCA_036266115.1 Gemmatimonadaceae bacterium
TCTCATGACCACTGACGTGCGGCGCGCGGCGGACTACTACGGCGCGCTCCTCGGCTGGACCATCGAGCTCGTGGACGTGGGGCCCATGGGCAGCTACACCATGGTGCGGGCTGGCGACACCGAGATCGGCGGCATGGTGCAGCTCGATCCCGCGCAGGGCATCGCGTCGCACTGGCTGTCGTACCTGGCGGTGGACGACGTGGACGCGGCCTGCGCGCTAGCCCCCGAAGCCGGCGGC
The DNA here is from genome assembly GCA_036266115.1 of Gemmatimonadaceae bacterium. Classification (GTDB taxonomy): domain Bacteria; phylum Gemmatimonadota; class Gemmatimonadetes; order Gemmatimonadales; family Gemmatimonadaceae; genus DATANT01. The sequence continues at coordinate 239 of DATANT010000340.1, forward strand.
CAGGTGGCGTATCCGCCCACCGATCTCCCCGAGGTGGGGCGCTTCGCCGTGCTCGAGGATGCGTCCGGCGCCCTCTGGTCGCCGCTCCGCATGCTGGAGCCGGCCCCCGCGCCCGCCTGGCCCATCCCCACCGGCCATTTCTGCTGGGAGGAGCTCGTCACCCCCAACGTGCTCTCGGCCACGGCCTTCTACGCCGACGTGGTGGGGTGGGGGGTGCGCGGCCGGGAGCTGGCGCAGGCGGAGCCGTACTGGCTGTGGACCAATGGTGGCGGCCACGCGGGTGCCAGCATGATGGCCATGCCGGCCGCCGCCGACGCGCGGCCGTTCTGGCTGCCGTACGTGCTGGTGGACGACGTGCGCCTCGCGGCCGCGAGCGTCGCGCGGCTCGGCGGCACGGTGATCCGCCCGCCGGACGACGTGCCCGAGGTGGGCACGTTCACCGTGACGCGGGATCCCATGGGCGCGCCGCTGGCGCTCATCTGCCTGGCGGACGGGGAGTGAGGGGCCGGGCGGGGGCGGCGCCGCGTGGTTGCCCGCCCCGCCCCAACCTTCTCGCCCCAACCTTAGAGAGCTTTAATGTACGATCCGGCCTGAGCCATTACCTTGGGGCCGCGCGCGAGCGGCCGGGCGTGCGCGACTGGTGGTCGTCCGCAGCACCATTCCCAAGGATCCCGCTCATGACACTCGCTCCCACCACGCCGCTGCGCGGTGCCCTGCTGGCGCTCTCGCTCACCGCGCTGCAGGGCGCGGTGGCCAGCGCGCAGTCCACCGCACCGGTGGACGCCGTCCGTCACATGACGCTCGACAACGGGCTGCTCGTGGTGGTCGTGGAGAACCACACCGTGCCGCTGGCCACGCTCAACGTGGTGGTGCGCAACGGCGCCTACACGCAGGCCGACGACGAGCAGGGTACGGCGCATCTCTTCGAGCACATGCTGTTCCAGGGCTATCAGTCCGGCACGCAGCGGTCATTCGGCCACGACGCATCCCTGATCGAGGCATCGTACAACGGCGTGACATCCGCGGAGCTCGTGGCCTACTATCTCACGCTCCCCAGCGCGAAGGCCGGCGAGGGCGTCGCGCTTCTCGCGCGGCTCATGCGCTCCACGCGGTTCGACGCCAAGACGCTCAAGAAGGAGCGAACGATCGTCTTCGACGAGCTCAATCGCAACGCGTCCGAGCCGGACTACCAGCTGATGGCGGCGGTGGAGCAGCAGCTGTGGGGCACCGGCTACCCGCGCAAGAACGTGGGCGGCACCGTGATCGATCTCATGCGCGCCACGCCCAAGCGGCTCACGGAGCTGTTCGAGCGATTCTACGTCCCCAACAACGCCGCCGTCGTGGTCACCGGCGACGTCTCCGCCGATCACGTGTTCGCCCAGGCACGGGAGCACTTCGGCAAGTGGAAGCGGGGCGCGGACCCGTTTGCCGATGGACGGCCCACGCCGCCGCCCGCGCTCGAGGTGTCCGAGGGCGTGCTCGTGGGACACGACGACGCCCCCGGCGCCACCGTGCGCGTGAGCTTCCAGGGACCGCGCGCCGGACCGGACCGACTGGAGAGCCACGCGATGCTGCTCTTCGCGCAGCTCGTGAACGATCCCGCGTCCGGCATGCAGGACCGCCTGGTGGAGAGCGGGCTGTTCGAGTCGCTGCACCTGAGCTACTCGCCGCTGGCCATGGGCGGCGAGCTCACGCTGGGTGGCCGCACCAGCGCCGAGCAGCTCCAGCCCGCGCTGGAGGCGCTCAAGGCGGAGATCGACGCGTTCGGACGCGAGACGTACTTCACCGCCGACGAGCTCATCGCGGCCAAGCGCCGCTCGGCGGTGTCGCGAGCGCTCCAGGCCGAACGGATGAACGCGCTCGGCATGGGCATCGCGCGGGCGTGGAGCTCGGTGGACCTGGACCACTGGCTGCAGGAGCCGCAGATCACGGAGACCACCGACGCGGCGGCGCTGAGCTACGTGGCCGGCCGCTATCTCACCAACCAGCCGCGCGTGATCGGCGTCATGATGACTCCCGTGCTGGCCGCGGAGCAGCAGTCGGTGCTCGCCAGATTCCTCGAGACCGGAGCGGGCAAGTGAGTGCACGACGCGGTATCCAGCCCATCATGCCACGCATCATCCAGGGTGGCCTGGCCGCCCTGCTCCTGGCCGGCGTGCCGGGATGCGCCGCCAAGCGCCCCGAGCAGGCGCTGCGCGCCGTGGCCGAGGACGGCGTCACGCGCGTGGAGCTGGACAGCCTCACGGTGAACTACGAGGTGAACGGGCTTCCCGTCATCCAGCGCTCCGTGTACAGCAGCGACGTGGTGGCCGTGCAGCTCTACCTGCTGGGCGGCGTGCGGCAGCTCACGCCCGCCACGCAGGGCCTGGAGACCATGCTGCTCGAGACCACCGAGCACGGCTCAGCGGCGTACCCCAAGGCCGCCATGCGCAGTGCGGTGGGGCGTACGGGTAGCTCCATCGACTACAGCGCGGAGGTGGACTGGACGGTCTACGAGTTCCACGGGCTGCGGCAGGCGTTCGACAGCACGTGGGCGGTGTTCGCCGACCGGCTGCTGCACCCCACGCTCGCGCCGGCCGACGTGGAGCTCGTCCGCACGCGGCTCGTGCGCTCCGCGGCGCGGCGGCGCATGTCGCCAGCCTCGCATGTGTACTACCTGGCGGACAGCCTGGCCTTCGCCGGGCACCCGTACGCGCTGCACCCCGCCGGCACCGAAGCCTCGCTGGCCGCCATCACGCCGGCCATGCTGCGCCGCTACCACGAGGAGCAGCTCGTGACCTCGCGCATGCTGCTGGTGGTGGTGGGCAACGTGCCCCGCGCCACCGTGGAGGCGGCGGTGCGCTCCTCCCTGGGCCAGCTGCCTCGCGGCGAGTACCGGTGGACGCTGCCGGACCCCGTGCCGCCCAGCGCGGCGCGCGGCGCGGTGCTCGAGCAGCGGGCGGTGACCACGAACTACCTGCTGGGGCTCTTCGACGGTCCCGCGGCCACGAGCCAGGACCACGCCGCCTTCGAGGTGGCGCTCGCCATCCTCTCCAGCCGCCTGTTCAGCGCCATCCGCGAGGACAAGTCGCTGTCCTACTCGGCCAGCGCTCCGTTCCTGAACCGCGCGCTCACCGCCGGCGGCATGTACGTCTCCACGCACCGGCCAAAGGAAGCCGTGCCCATCATGCGCGAGCAGCTCCTCCGGCTGCGTTCCGAGACGCTGGACGCGTACTCGCTGCGCCGGTTCGTGGAGGGGTGGACGCTGGAGTACTTCTACGACCACGCCACGAGCGCCTCCCAGGCCGAGTTCCTGGCACGGGCCCAGCTCCTGCACGGCGACTGGCGGGCCGGCGTGCGGCGCATGCAGGCGCTGCGCGCGGTGCGCAGCAACGACGTGCGCACCGCGGCCTGGCGCTACATGAAGGACATCCGCTTCGCGTACGTGGGCGATACGACGCGCGTGGACCGGAAGGAATTGGCGAAGTTCTGAGTGCCGTGACGATGCGCGCATGCGCGCGTCAACGTGTCATGACGACCATCCACTGGGCCGCCGCCATCGTGATCGCGGTTGGCGGCGCGGCGGCGCCGGTGGAGATGGCGGCGCAGCACGCAGAGCCGGTGGTGCCGGGCTGTCTGTCCAGGGCGCCGGTCACCGACTCGGTGGAGTCGGTGCTGCACCTCGCGCTCGCCGTCTGGCGTCCGGTCCACGAGCGCGCACGGGCACCCGGGCCGTCGGAGGGTGAGCGCGAAGCGCTCTCCCTCGTGCTGCAGCAGATTCGCGAAGCGGTCGCGCTCCCGCGAGAGCTACCCGTCTTCCTGAACGACAGCACTCCGTTCGACCTGGCCAGCGACACCACGCGCCGCCCACTGCTGATGCGTCCAGCGCTGGACGGGCGGCTCGCGCTCACGCTCCATACCAACGGCCGCATCACGAACTTCGGCTTCGAGAGGCGATCGATCTCGGATGCCCTCGACGTGGCGCTGATCACGATGCTCGAGCGTCAGGACTCGCTGGGCGGGTTCTGGTACTCCGCCGGCCCGCTGCCGCAGGACTCGGTGCGCCTGCTGCTCACGACGACGCACAGCCCCGCGCGGCAGGAGGTGTCCACACCGCTCGTGCGCACGCGCCTGCCGCGCTATCCCGGCTCTCAGATCGGTGTGCGCCGAGGGCCAGCGCCCCGCTACCCTAAGATCGCCGCGAAGGCAGGCATCTCCAGCGCGGTGATCGTGGAGTTCGTGGTGGATACGACGGGACGCGCCGACACGAGCACCGTGCGGCTCGTCTTCGCTGAGTACGAGGAGTTCGTGACCGAGGTGCATCGTGTGCTGCCGCACCAACGCTTCGAGCCCCCGCGCGTCGCGGGCTGCCCCGTGCGGCAACTCGTGCAGCAGCCATTCAACTTCAACCTGCGTCAGCGCCCTCCCGTGCAGCGCGAGCCCGATTTCTTCCCGTGGCCACGGTGATCCCGCGCTGGACGATCCTGACGGCGGCAACCGCCCTCGGTCTCGGGCTGGGCGGCGCGGCGCTACCGGCGGACGCCGGAGCCCAGTCGGCGGCGCCAGCGGCGAGCTGCATGTCCCTGGCGCCCGCGGCCGACTCCGTGGACGCCATGCTGCACCTGTCGCTCGGCAGCTGGCGCCCGGTGTGGGACCCGACGCCCACCCCAGGGCCGTCGGCGGCCGAACGGGAGGCGCTCACGCTCGCCCTCCAGGAGCTACGCGCCGCCATCACGCTGCCACGCGAGCTCTTCATCCGGCTGAGCAGCGAGACGCCGTTCGAGGAGGGGCACGACGGTCCGCACCCGACGCGGCCCATGACGCCGGAGCTCAAGGCGAGCTTCGCGCTCACGCTCCACCGCGATGGCCGCATCTCGGATCTCGAGTACGAGAAGGGATCGATCTCCAAGCCTCTCGATGAGGCGCTCGTCGCCATGCTCCAGCGCGTGGACTCCACGCGAACCCTCGAGAACCTCGCGGGCTCGATCGGGGACGACCCGGTGCGCCTGCGGCTCGCGGTCACGACGAGTCCCGGGCCGCGGCAGGTAGCTGCGCCGCTCGTGCGGCTGCGGCTGCCGGTGTTTCGCGGTACCCCCGCCGTGCATGTCAGCGGGCGAGCCCCCGAATACCCCGAGGTCGCCCGCCTCGCGGGTGTGAGCGACACGGTGGTGATGCAGTTCGTGGTGGATACGCTGGGCCGCGTGGAGCTGGGGACCGCGCAGGTGCTGGCCGTGCGCTACCGATGGTTCGTGCAGGAGGTACTGCGCGCACTGCCCGAGCTGCGCTTCCGACCGATGCAGGTCGCGGGCTGCCCCATCCGGCAGGTCGCGATACAGCCGTTCGTCTTCTCGCTGCGCTAGCAGCCCCGTCTCGCGCGAGCACCTCTCCACCCATTCGACAATCATGAACGTCAGAAGGACGATCCTCGCCGCCACGATGGCATCCGCCCTCGTGGTGGGCGGCGCGGCGCCCGCCCTCGCCGGCGCTCAGCCGGCGGCGACGCAGGCAGTGGCGCCGAGCTGTCTCGCTCAGGTGCCTGTAGCCGACTCGGTGGATGCTGCGATCCACCTGTCGCTCTCCGCCTGGCGCCCGGTGGGAATGCGGGTGAGGGCACCCGAGCCGTCGGCGGAACAGCGGGAGGCGCTCACGCTCGTGCTGCAGGAGCTGCGGCAGTCGCTCGTGCTACCGAGCACGATTCCCCTGGAGCAGCACGACAGCTCCCGATTTCACCTGGCCGGCGACACCGCGCGTCGTCCGCAGATGGTGCATCCGTCACTGGACGCGAGTTTCGCGCTCACGCTCGACGCCGATGGCCGCACCGTGCGTTTCGTCAGCGAGGAGCGGTCCTTCTCGGTCGCACTCGACGCGGCGCTCGTCGCCATGCTCCAGCGCGCCGGCTCGACGGGGGCGTTCCCGAACCTCGCGGGCGCGCTCGGGGCCGACTCGGCAGGCCTGCTGCTCGAGACCACGCACGAGCCAAGAGCGAATCAGGTCTCCACCCAGCTCGTGCGGCTGCGCCTGCCGACGTACACCTACGAGCCGCCCTCCGTCCTGAAGGGCCCGTCACCCGAGTTTCCCGAACGCGCGCGACGGGAGGACATCGTCGACAGGGTGACGATGCAGTTCGTCGTGGATACGCTGGGGCGCGTGGACATGAGCACCGCGCGGCGCATCGATGCGAACCACGCCTCACGCGACCAGGCTTTCGCGGGCGCCGTTCACAGCGTGCTGCCGCACTATCGCTTCCGACCCATGCTCATCGGGGGCTGCCCCACCCGGAGTCGCGTGCGGCTGCCGTTCGTCTTCGAGCTGCGCTAGCGCGCTCCCGCGCCGCACGCGCATCCAGCATCCAATCATTCGATCATGACGCGTACTCGTCGGGCGACCATTGCGGCCGCGGCGGCCATTAGTCTCGCGCTGGGCGGGGCGGCAGGCGCGCAGGACGCGGCGTCCGGGGATGCGCCGGCAGCTGTGCCGAGCTGCCTCTCTCAGGTGCCTGTGGCCGACTCGGTGGACACCGTGCTGCATCTCACGCTCGCCCTCTGGCGCCCCGAGCGGGAGCGCTGGCCGGCGCCCAGGCCCACGGCGACCGAGCGGGAGACGCTCACGCTGGTGCTGCAGGACCTGCGGGCCGGCATCGCGATGCCGCGCGCGCTGGCCATGCTCCTCAACAGCCATTCCCGGTTCGATTCGGACGGCGATACCACGCGCAGCCCACGGCTCGTGCATCCGTCGCTGGACGGACGGCTGGTCTTCACGCTCCACGCCAATGGCCGCATCACAGATCTCGCCTTCGAGGAGCGATCGATCTCCGAGCCGCTGGACGCGGCGCTCGTGGCGATGCTGCAGCGCGACGATCCCCCGGGCGTGTTCTGGAACATCGCGCATCCCCTGGCCCAGGACTCGGTACGCCTGCTTCTGACCACGACGCACAGCCCAGGCGAGTGGGAGGTGTCCACGCCGCTCATGCGAATGCGAATGCCCAGATACCCCGCCACGCCCGTCCGGGTGTTCAAGGCGCTCTCCCCGCGCTACCCCGATGCGGGCCTGCGGGCCGGCGTGGTCGACACCGTGCAGATGCGGTTCGTGGTGGATACGCTCGGACGTGTCGACATGGCTACCGCGTATGTCTGGGCCGCGCACTATCGGGAATTCGTGAGCGAGGTCCGTCGCGTGCTGCCACGCCTACGCTTCGAACCCATGCGAATCGCCGGCTGCCCCACGCGGCAGCTCGTGCAACAACCGTTCGTGTTCTCGATA
>DATANT010000341.1:0-6812 GCA_036266115.1 Gemmatimonadaceae bacterium
ACGCGCGCCGAGCGCGATGCAGTGGACTGGAACGAGGTGATCCGCCGCGTGGACGCGGGCATCCAGACGGACTTCGCGCCGGTGGCGCAGCCGGAGGTCCTGTTCGATGACTGGAAGCGCCTGATCGCGCGCGTGCGCAACGTCGATCGACCCAGCGATTTCGGGCGCCCGGACTACATGCTGCTCGGCCCCGCCGACTCCACCGACCGGTACAAGGCGTGGCTGGCGACGGACGTGGCGGCCCGCAGGCCATTCCAGATCGTCACCAAGGATCGCCGCATCCACGGCGCGGCCGGTCCCGCCACGCCGGGCAAGTACTTCGGCTACAACCAGAACACGATCTTCCAGGAAGGCCGCGGCACGTACCGGTGGTCGTACTACTACTTCCACCGCTACGGCACCGGCAGCAGCTGGCAGCAGGGCGCGCAGGATGCGCTCACCGTGACCGAGATGGACCTGCTCAAGGCGGAGGCGCTCATCCGCCTCAACCGGGCGGGGGAGGCGGTGCCCCTGATCAACAAGTCGCGCGTCGCCAAGGGCGAGCTGCCCCCGGTGACCATCGACGGCCCGCCGGACGAGCCGGGGTGCGTGCCGCGCAAGGCCAACGGCGCCTGCGGCAGCCTGTGGGACGCGCTGCGGTACGAGAAGCGCGTCGAGATGGTGGGCGTGGATCCCACGGTCGCCTTCTTCGACGCCCGCGGTTGGCAGACGCTGGTGGAGAACAGCATCCTCCACCTGCCCGTGCCGGGCCGCGAGCTGGGCACGCTGCGCCTGCCGAACTACTCGTTCGGCGGCCCCGGTGGCCAGGGCAGCGCCCCGGCGCCGGACGCCGAGCGGTGCCCGGTGGCGCTGGCACGCTGCCCGTGATGTCAGGGCAGCGGCACTGACGGTGCCGGATACACGAACGGGGATGGAGCCGACGCTGGCTCCATCCCCGTTCGTGTGTCCGCGCCAGGCGCGTCGGGCGGACGGCGCTCAGGCCGTCGCCGCCCCCCCGCCCATCTGCCCCGTCGCCTGCCCGCGCATCAGCCAGAGCGGCAGCTTGGCGGCGAGCACCGCCGTGGCGAGCGGCACGCGGATGTAGTCCAGCGCGCCAGCGCGCAGCGCGCGCAGCTCGTCGCGCTCGTGACCCATGGCGCTCGTGCACACCACGTGACGCGCGCGATCCGGATGATCACACAGCCACGCGTACAGCGCGTGGCCATCCATGCCCGGCAGCTCGTGGTCGAGCAACACCAGCGGCGGCGCGCCCCCCGCGGGCCGCATCTCGAGCGCGGCCAGCGCCTCGGCACCCTCCGCGTACGTGCGGAACGGCACTCCCGCCAACCGCAGCGCGCTCTCCACAGACGCGGCCAGCAGCGGATCGTGCTCCACCAGCATCACCGGCGGCTGTGCGGTGGCCGTGCGCGCCGAGTGCACGCGTACCGCGCCGGGAGCCGTCAACCGCGCGCCGTCCGCCAGCGCGCTCGCCATGCGCAGCAGCCGCTCGGGATCGTGCGCGCCGGCCCTCGCGTCCACCACGCCGGCAGACCACGCCCCCGGCTCGCGCACCTCGCGCCGCAGCAGCCGGGCCACGGCGGCCGCGGCCAGCGGCGCGTACATCACGAGCGTCGCCTCATCGTGGTGCCCCACCACCGCGCCGGCGGCGCGCAGCGCATGCGCCAGCCGCGCCGCGTCGCGCAGCCACGCGCCGTGCGCGCGAGCGGTGGCGCGCCAGGCGGCGCAGCGCACCACGGCCAGGGCACCCGCCGCGGGCCGGCCGGCGTGCACCGGCTGCACCGCCTGCTCGAGCTCGCGCCACGCGCGCGGCCAGCTCGCGATGCGCGTGACGGGATGCGCCTCCGCGGCCAGCGCCTCGGCGCGCCCCTGCTCCAGCCAGCGCTCCACGCGCGCGCGCAGCGCCGCCGGCACCATGGGCTTGGGAATGAACTCGTCAGCGCCCGCCGCGTGCGCGGCGGCCCGCGTCTCGGCATCCACGGCCGCGGAGAACATGAGGATGGGCAGGCCGGCGAAGGCGCGGCTCGCGCGCAGCCGCGCGGCGATGTCGATGCCATCCACCTCGCTGTGCACGCCCAGCCGCACGTCCAGCAGCAGCAGCGCGGGCCGCTCGGCCTCGAGCCGTGCCTCCAGGTCCTCGGCGCCGGAGAGCGGCACGACCCGGAGGCCGCGCGCGCCCAGCACGTCACAGGCGATGGTGAGCGTGTCCGCGTCGTCGTCCACCATCATCACCGTGGCGCCGCGCCATCCGGTGCGCGCGGCCAGCCGCTCGGCCAGCTCGAGCAGCGGCACCACGTCGTCGCGGATCTCGAGCACCGTGGCGTCGCGCGTCACCGCGCCGCCGGGTGGATGGGCCGCGAGCAGGAGCGGGCGCGTGGCCGTGGCACAGGCCAGCGCGACGTCGGGCGGCAGATTGCCAACCCCGATCACCACGTCGGGCGTGGCGGCCGCCAGCGCCTCCGGCGTGCAGTCGGCGGCTGTCCACACCACGGCGGCCAGGCCGCGCACCCGCGCGGCGGCGTGCAGGCGTGCGGCCAGCTCCGCGTCGCCATCCACGATCACCACGTGGCAGCACGGGCCGTCGTACGCGGCGCGCGCGGCCAGCGGCGCGGGATCGGCGGCCAGCGCTCCGGCCAGCTCCGCCACCATCGCGTGCACCTCCGCTCCGCGCTCCGCGCCGTCGGCCGACCGCTCGCAGATCCACCGCGCCGCTCGCGTCTCGAACGCGGCGGCCAACCGGCTCGCCTCGTGAAAGCCGCCAGCACCCGCCGGTCCGTGCACGCCGCGCAGCGCGTGGCGCAGCGCGACGAGCGCCGCGTCGGAACGCGGAGCCGCCGTGAGCTCCGCCGCCAGGTCCGTGAGCCCGGCGAGCGTGGTGGCGATGACCTGTCGGTACTGGTCGCGCGGCGCACCGGAGGCGGCCGCCGGTGACGGCGACGGCGGGGCGCGGAGAACGGCGGTGCGGCTCACGGTGGAACGGTGCACGGGGATGGGTGCTCTTGCGCCCGGCACAGGCCGGCGCGTAGCGCCAGATCCACCGAGCGCGCGATTGCCGGAGAGACGATCCGTCGCGCGCGCTCGTCACCGCGCGGAGCCCATTCGCGCGGGGGATCAGCGGCCAGTCAAGCTCACCTGCCGGTCGCTACGCGTCAACCGCCATCCGTCATGCGCCGCCGTCGTGCGCCGCCGTCCAACCGCGCGCGTCGTGCCGGCGCGACCGAACGGAGAGCGCCACCCCCACCGCCACCAGCGCGCCGACGCCAAGGAGGATCTTCGGGAGCGGGTCCGGCGCGGCCGGTGGCACCCACACCGTGCCGCGCTCGTCGGCGATCGCGGGCCGCCGCACGTAGCGGCCGCGCGGCGGGAGCCCCCACCGGTCGAAGTAGCGCGCGAGCGTCTGCAGCGCCTGCAGCGCCGCGTCGCCACTCATCGGAGGACCGTGCCCGGTGGCGATCACCGCGGGCTCCAGCGCCGCCAGCGCGCGCACCGAGTCGCGCGCCGAGTCCCAGTCCTGCGTGAAGTAGGCGGGTGGGGCGTGGATCTCCGGGCGCTGCGTCGCCACGGCGGTCGCGGACTCCTGCTTGGTGGTCACCACCGCGTCGCCGGCCAGCAGCACGCGGTCGCTGTCGCGGAACAGCGACACGTGCCCCGGCGTGTGCCCCGGCGTGTGCAGCCACCGCCAGCCCGGCATGCCCGGCACGCTGCCGTCCGCGGGCAGCGTGCGCACCCGCGGCCTCAGGTCCGCGGGCCCGCGGGGATAGAGGCGCGAGAGCGCCGCCATGGCGCCACCACCCACCGTGGGGTCGGGCGGCGGGTACGGCGAGCGGCCGGTGAGATACGGCAGCTCCAGCTCGTGCGCGTACACCGGCACGTCCCAGCGTTCGGCGAGCGTGCGCGCCGCGCCCACGTGATCGAAATGCCCGTGGGTGAGGATGATGGCGGCGGGGCGCGCGTCCGGGCCGAAGCGATCCGCCGCCGCGCGCAGGATGCGCTCCGCCGACCCGGGAATGCCGGCGTCGATGAGCACCCAGTCGCCGTCCCCCACGCCGCGCGCCCCGTAGAGGAACGCGTTGACGATGGCGAGGCGCACGTACGCCAGGTCCGCCACCAGCGGTGACGTGACGCGCTCCGGCGGCCTGGCGGCTGGGGTCGGGTGCGGGTCGTGCTCGCTCATGGTCTCGCGCATCTGCCGCTCCGGTGAGGGGAGCGCTACTTCCGATCAAGCCGTGTGCCCCAGCGTCGTTCGACAGCCAGGGCACGACGCCTTAGCTTCAATCGCACCGCTACCCCCTCACCCTCGCGCGATGACCGCTCCTCCGGCCTCCACTCGCTTTCTCGGGCTCCGCACGGCCACCTACGCCGTGGCCGACCTGGCCGCGGCCCGGGCATGGTACACCTCCGTGCTCGGCGTCCCACCCTACTTCGACGAGCCGTTCTACGCGGGGTTCAACGTGGGCGGCTACGAGCTGGGGCTCGTGCCCGAGGCCGATGCCGCCGCGGCGCGGCCGGAGGCCGGCGTGGCGTACTGGGGCGTGCAGAGCGCGGACGACACCTACGCCCGCCTGCTGGAGCTGGGCGCCACGCCCCTCTCGCCGGTGAGCGACGTGGGCGGCGACATCCGCATCGGCACCGTGCACGACCCGTTCGGCAACGTGCTCGGCATCATCGAGAATCCGCACTTCGTGGTGGGCGGCTAGCGCAGCGTGACCGAGCTTCCCGTCCACACCGCCACTCGCTACGTGCAGCCGCTCCGCGAGGGCGGCTCGCTCCCCGCCATCGTCGACACGCACGACGGCGGGCTGTTCGTGGTGAAGTTCCGCGGCGCCGGGCAGGGCGCCCGCGTACTGGTGGCCGAGCTGATCGTGGGCATGCTGGCGCGCGAGCTCGGCCTGCCCGCGCCCGAGCTGGCCGCCATCGACGTGCCCGAGCGCTTCGGCCGCAGCGAGCCGGACCCCGAGATCCAGGACCTGCTGCGCAAGAGCCACGGCGTGAACGTGGGGCTGCGCTACCTGGACGGCGCGTTCAACTTCGACGCGCTGGCGGCCGGCGAGCTCGTCTCCCCCGAGCTCGCGGCGCGGGTGGTGTGGCTGGACGCGCTCGTCACCAATCCGGATCGCACGCACCGCAATCCCAACCTGATGATCTGGGAGCGAAAGCCCTGGCTCATCGACCATGGCGCCGCGCTCTACATGCACCACGACTGGGCGTCGGTGGACGACGCGCGCACCCGCACCGCGTTCCCGCTCATCGCCCAGCACGTGCTGCTCGCGCACAGCGGCGACCTGCTGGCGGCCGATGCCGAGCTGGCGCCGCGGCTCACGCGCGACGTGATCGCCGGCGTGCTGGCCCGGGTCCCGGACGCGCTGCTCACCGACCCGGTGGCCGGCGGCGAGTTCGCCACGGCCCACGAGGCGCGCGAGCGCTACGCGGCGTATCTCACGCGGCGGCTCGAAGCGCCGCGTGAATGGGTGGCGCAGGCGGTGGCCGCGCGGGAGGCGGTGCGCGCTGCGCCGCCGCGACCGCTCTCCGCCCGTCGGTGATGCGCGCCATGCGTGCGTCCGCGAGCGCGCCGTCCTCGATGGCCGGCTGGGTGGCCTACGACTTCGCGGTGCTGCGCGTGGTGCCGCACGTGCACCTGGGCGTGTTCGCACCGGTGGGCGTGGTGCTGCACGCGCGTACGGTGGGGTTCCTGGACATCCGCGTGCTCACCGAGCCCGCCGAGCTCGCGGCGCGCGTGCCGGGCGTGGACGCGGAGCTGCTGGCGCACTATCTAGAGGCCTACCGGCGCACCGTCGTCGGGGACCCGGCGGCGGGCCCCGTCGCGCTCGCGCCGCCCTCGGAGCGCTTCCACTGGATCACCGCCCCACGCTCCGACGTGCTGCAGAGCTCTCCGGTGCACGAAGGCATGTGCGACGATCCCGCCCGCACGCTGGACGAGCTGTTCGCGACGTACGTCGGCGCGGTCGGCCGCCCGCTCGGCGGCCACGCGTAGCGGCGTCCTCCGCGGATCACGTGGCACCGCCCGCCGAGCACGATGTCGTCTTCTTCGCGACCCCTGAAGCGTTCCGCGCGTGGCTGGCGGAGCATCACCAGTCCAGCACCGAGCTCTGGGTGGGCTTCTTCCGCAAGGACTCCGGCGAGCGGAGCATCACCTGGCCCGAGGCCGTGGACGAGGCGCTGTGCGTGGGCTGGATCGACGGCGTGCGGAAGCGCCTGGACGAGCGGCGCTACGTCATCCGGTTCACGCCGCGCAAGACGCGGAGCACGTGGAGCATGGTGAACGTCGCGCGCGTCGCGGAGCTCACGCGAGTGGGGCGCATGCGGCCCGAGGGACTCGCGGCATTCGAGAAGCGCACGGCGGAGCGAACGGGCACGTACACCTACGAGCAGCCCGCGCCGGCCGTGCTCGATGCCGCGGCCGAGCGGACGTTCCGAGCGAGCGCCGTGGCGTGGGAGTTCTTCCAGGCCCAGGCGCCGTCGTACCGGCGCACCGTCATCGGGTGGGTGGCGAGCGCCAAGCGAGAGGAGACGCGCCAGAAGCGGCTGGCCGCGATCATCGAGGCGTCCGCGCACGGGCGCAGGCTCTAGCGGCGAGGAGCGGAGCGGGACGCATCGCGGGCAACGGGCGCGCGATCCGAGGCGTGATCCCACGCCCTGACTCCCCTGTCATTCCGCGCGCTTCATCCCCGTTGTCATCTCGAGCGAGCGCAGCGAGTCGAGGAATCTAGCGTCACCGGGTTCGTGGCCGGCCACCAACACGACACAGTAGATCCCTCGACTGCGCGGCTCGTCGGGCCGCTCCGCTCGGGATGACA
>DATANT010000342.1:0-10896 GCA_036266115.1 Gemmatimonadaceae bacterium
GATGCGGCGAGCGAGCGGGCGCTGCACGAGCACGGCGTGCGGACGGTGCGCGGCGACCTCACCGACCCCGACTTCGTGCGCGCGCTGCCCCCCGCGGCCGGCGTGGTGCTCATGGCCGGGCAGAAGTTCGGCACGGCGCACGATCCGGGCAGCACGTGGATGACCAACGTGGTGGTGCCGGCGCACTGCGCCCGACGCTATGCGGGCGCGCGCATGGTGGCGCTCTCCACGGGCAACGTCTATGCGCTCACCCCGGTGAATGCCGGCGGCTCGCGGGAGACCGACCCCGGCGCGCCGGCGGGCGAGTACGCGTGGACGTCGCTGGGGCGCGAGCGCGTGCTGGGCTGGCACGCCGCGCAGCACGGAACGCCCATGGCGCTCGTGCGGCTGTTCTACGCCAACGCGCTCCGCTACGGGGTGCTCACCGACATCGCGCAGCGCGTGTGGGCCGGCGTGCCGGTGGACGTGACCATGGGCGCGGTGAACGTCATCTGGCAGGGGGACGCGAACCGCCTCGCGCTGGCGGCGCTCGCCCATGCCGGCACGCCGCCCGCCGTGGTGAACGTGGCCGGTGCCGAGGCGCTCCCGGTGCGCTGGCTGGCCGAGGAGCTGGGGCGCCGTCTGCACCGCGCGCCGATGATCCACGGTATCGAAGCGCCCGATGCGCTCCTCGCCAACCCCGAGCGCATGCAGGCGCTGCTCGGCGCGCCCGTCACCACCACGGCGCAGCTGCTCGACTGGACCGCCGAGTGGGTGAGCCGCGGCATGCCGACGCTGGACCGGCCGACGCACTTCGACGTGCGCGACGGCCGCTACTGAGACCACCGAGACCCCGGATCGTGTCGCCCGCCCCGACGCTCAACGTCCGCCGTCACCTGCAGGACGGGCACGTGATCCCCGCCCACCCGCTGGCGCTCACGCCCGCACGCGCGCTGGACGAGCGCCACCAGCGCGCGCTCACGCGCTACTACGTGGCGGCCGGCGCGGGCGGCATGGCGGTGGGCGTGCACACCACGCAGTTCGAGATCCGCGAGCACGGGCTGCTGCGCCCGGTGCTGGAGCTGGCCGCGGAGACCGCCGACGCGGAGCTGGCGCGCGCGCCGCGCCCGTTCGTGAAGATCGCCGGGTTGATGGGCGATACCCGGCAGGCGGTCTCGGAGGCCGAAGGAGCGCTCGCCCTGGGCTACCACGCCGGGCTGCTCAGCCTGGGCGGTTGGGACGACGCGCCCGACGACGCGCTCCTGCGGCACTGCCGCGCCGTGGCCGCCACGATTCCGGTGATGGGCTTCTACCTGCAGCCCGCGGTGGGCGGACGACGGCTGGGCTACCGGTTCTGGCGGGAGTTGAGCGAGATCGCCAACGTGGTCGCCATCAAGATCGCGCCGTTCGACCGGTACGCCACGATGGACGTGGTGCGCGCGGTGGCGGCGAGCGGGCGCGACGACCTCGCGCTCTACACCGGCAACGACGACAGCATCGTGGTGGACCTGCTCACGCCGTTCCCCGTGGTGAGCGGCGGCCGCGGCCTGGAGCGCCGGATGGTGGGCGGGCTGTTGGGCCAGTGGGCGGTGTGGACCCACCGGGCGGTGGAGATGCTGGCCGAGATCAAGGCCGCGCGCGGACAGCGCACGCTCGATGCCGCGTGGCTGCGGCGCGCCGCGGCCCTCACCGACGCCAATGGCGCGCTGTTCGACGCGCGGCATGGCTTTGCCGGCAGCATCGCCGGGCTGCACGAGGTGCTACGCCGCCAGGGGCTCATGCGCGGGGTGTGGTGCCTGGACCCGCGCCAGCGTCTGTCCGACGGTCAGGCCGAGGAGATCGACCGGGTGCTGCGCACCTACCCCGAGCTCACCGACGACGCGTTCGTGGCCGAGCACCGGGACGCCTGGCTGGCCTGAGCACCATGTCAGGAGCGGCGAGCATCGTCGCTCGCCGCTCGGGAGTTCGCCACTCGGGTGTTCGCCGTCAGGAGCGCGGCGGCGGGGTGGTGGTTGGTGGAGTGCTCGGAGGCGGTGTGGTCATGGGCGGCGTCGTCGTGTCCGGCGGCGTCGTCGGCGGCTGCATCATGGTGGTGTCCCGCATGGGCATCGTGTCGCGCATGGGCATGGTGTCCCGCATCATGCTCGTGTCGCGCATCATGCTCGTGTCCCGCATCATGCTCGTGTCGCGCATCTGCATCTGCATGGTATCGCGCATCATGGGCGACACCGAATCGCGCATCTTGCTCGAGTCACGCTCCACCTCGCCCGCGGCCTCACGCCGCTGCAGACCGGAGGTGGTGTCGCCGGCCACGAACTGCAGATTGAGCGCGCGCAGCAGATCGTTGATGTCCGTACCGCTCACGCTGCGGGCCTGACGCGCGCAGTCCATGGCTCGGCGGGTCTTCCGGCCGATTATGCCGTCCACCGGACCGGGATCACACCCTGCGCGGTCGAGGGCGCGTTGGAGCTCCCTGGCCTGGGGCGGCGTGAGCCCCATGTTGCTCGCGCCGGTTGGCTCCTGTGCTGCCAACCCGGACGCACCGAGAAGGAGCATCGTCGCACCGGCCGCAAACAGTGCCGAGCCTGGCATTCGTCTCATCATTCACCTCCTCTCCCGCTGGGAGAAATCAGTTATCGGTCAGCGCCAAACGCGCAACGTCTGCGCCCGCAGCCACGGAATGCGCGAAGAAGCCGTGACCGACGCCGTTGCTGGTCGCGTGCCGCACCCTGGAGCCGGTCGCCGGCCGTGCCCCTCGCCCTCGTGGAGGCGGGCCCAGAAGGTCGAGGTCGATGCACCGACGTGGTCGAGGACGTCACCGGCTCGTCGGTTCCGAGCACCTCTGCCGTCCAGGACTCCGAGGCGTCCGGGGTGGCCTGACCGGATGACCCAATCGGTGACGCCGAGGTCGTCTCCGCCGGGGCCGCGCGAGGATGGGGGCGCGCCGGACACGGAGCCGAAAAAAAAACTCGTCGCGCGGAGTCTTCCGTGTCGATCTCGCGCCACCTCGTTCGACGTCATGGTGTAGCCAGCGCTCACGTCCCGGCCCGCACGCGCCGGGGGCCTGGCTCGAAACCCGACACTGCAGGAGATACGACGATGCGAGTCATGGTCCTGATCAAGGCTGACCGCGACAGCGAGGCCGGCGTCATGCCCAGCACGGAGCTCCTCACCGCGATGGGGAAGTACAACGAGGAGCTGGTGAAGGCCGGCATCATGCTCGCCGGCGAGGGGCTGCACCCGAGCTCGAAGGCCGCGCGGGTGCGCTTCTCAGGAAAGGAGCGCACGGTAATCGACGGCCCCTTCACCGAGACCAAGGAGCTGATCGCCGGCTTCTGGCTCTGGCAGGTGAAGTCCATGGACGAGGCCATCGAGTGGGTGAAGCGCTGCCCCAATCCCATGAACTCGGACACCGAGGTCGAGATTCGCCCGGTGTTCGAGGCCGAGGACTTCGGCGCCGAGTTCACGCCGGAGCTGCGGGAGCAGGAGGCGCGCCTCAGCGCGCAGCTCGCCGCCAACGCCGAGGCGAAGGCGAGGGCGTAGGGGCGGGTCGTAGCGGCGGGCCGCCGCGGTCTTGCACCGTCGGCGGCCGGTGCGCTGATTGGGAGCCGTGACGGCTTCCCATACGCATCGCACCATCGACGCGGTCTGGCGGATCGAGTCCGCCAGGCTCATCGCCGGCCTCGCGCGCATCGTGCGCGACGTGGGACTGGCCGAGGATCTCGCGCAGGACGCGCTGGTGGCCGCCCTCGAGCGCTGGCCGGAGTCGGGCGTCCCGGACAACCCGGGCGCCTGGCTCATGGCCACCGCCAAGCACCGCGCCATCGACCTGCTGCGCAGGAACAGTCTGCTCGAACGCAAGCACCAGGAGCTCGGCTACGAGCTCGAGGCTCGGATCGAGCGCGCGGTGCCGGATCTCGATGCGGCGATCGACGACGACGTGGGCGACGACCTCCTGCGCCTCGTCTTCACGGCCTGTCATCCGGTGCTCTCCACGCAAGCGCGCGTCGCGCTCACGCTGCGCCTGCTCGGCGGCCTGACCACCGCGGAGATCGCGCGCGCGTTCCTCGTGCCCGAGGCGACAGTCGCGCAGCGGATCGTCCGTGCCAAGCGAACCCTCGCCGATGCGGGGGTGCCCTTCGAGGTGCCACGCGGGCCCGAGCTCGCCGCGCGGCTGTCGTCGGTGCTCGAGGTGGTGTACCTCGTCTTCAACGAGGGGTACTCCGCCACCGCCGGCGACGATTGGGTGCGGCCGGCGCTCTGCGAGGATGCGCTCCGACTCGGGCGGATCCTGGCCGGGCTCGCGCCGCGGGAGCCGGAGGTGCACGGCCTCGTGGCGCTCATGGAGATCCAGGCATCGCGCCTGCGGGCGCGCGTGGGTCCGCAGGGTGAGCCCGTTCAGTTGTTCGACCAGGACCGCGCGCGCTGGGATCAGCTGCTCATCCGGCGTGGCCTCGCGGCGCTCGAGCGCGCCGAGGCGCTGGGCGGCGCGCTGGGGCCGTACGCACTGCAGGCCGCGATCGCCGCCTGTCACGCGCGCGCGCGCACGCCGGCGGACACCGACTGGCCGCGCATCGCGGCGCTGTACCACGCGCTCGCGCAGCGCTCACCGTCACCCGTCGTGGAGCTCAATCGCGCAGTGGCGGTGTCCATGGCGTTCGGGCCGGCGGCCGGGCTCGAGATCGTGGACGCGCTGACATCGGAGCGCTCGCTCGAGCGCTATCACCTGCTGCCGGCCGTGCGCGGCGACTTCCTGATGAAGCTCGGGCGCCTCGACGAGGCTCGGACGGAATTGGAACGCGCGGCGTCGCTCACCGGCAATACCCGCGAGCGCGACCTGCTGCTCGCGCGGGCCGCGGCGTGCGCGGCAGATCCACCATCGAGCGAGCGCTCCCGATAGGAGCGAGACATCCATGGCCCAGGCACGACACCGACCAGCGGGGGCGCGAGCCGGGACGGGCACCCGGCCGCGTCCGTGCGGGATGACGTCGGGTGCGCGTACGTCGACGTGAACGGGCTGCGGAGCTAGCGGGCGGCCACCGCTCAGCCGGGGGAGCCGACGGCGCTGGAGATGAGCCGGGCGTGCCAGGACAGGCGCGCCGGGACCTCGAAACGCTCGGCCCACTGGTCGAGCGTCGTCACCGAGAGATCGAAGACGGGGGTCTCGAGCCCGATGCGTCCGTCGGCCGCGAGCGCCCTGAACTCGCTTCGCGGCACCGCGTGCACCTCGCGATCGCGCGCGCGATAGAAGACGTGCGAGCCGCCCAGCAGGCTCGTGCCGAGCGCGGTCTCGAGGCCGCGGAGCGCGCGATTCAGGCCATCGATGGAGCAGCCCGAGGCGCCCGCATCGCGCTCGTCCACGGCGACGGTGAGAAAGCGCTCGTGCCGCCAGTCGCGTCCGCAGGTGAGGGGCCGTCCGTGGGCCTGCCACTGCACCAGGAAGCGATCGACCTCGGCGACGAGACGGGCCGAGGCGTCGGCGTCGAGCGGGCTCGTGCTGGCGAAGACCCACACGCGAGCGAACGGCGGGAGCTGATCGAAGGGGACGAGCGGCATGGAGCCTCGTAGCAGAGTACGACGGGGAAGATAATGCGTGGTGCGGTGCGGGGTGGGTGACGGGGGTCTGCGCTCGGCAAGGGATCGCGGCGAGGCCACCGGCGGCGAGGTGGCGGAGCTGGCCGGCGCGGGGGTCCCCCCCCAACAGCGACGTTACTCCGCGGCCCGCACACCCGCACCACCCTTTCCATGCCTCTCGTTCCCTCCCCTTCCCCCCTCCCCGCGTTGCGCCCGACGACGCTCCCCCGCGGCCGGCACCCGCGCTACGCGCGTCCCGCCCCCGCCCCGTCCAGCTCCACCGTGAACGTCGCGCCTCGTCCCGGCTCGCTCGCCACCGACAGCGTGTAGCCCAGCAGCCCGCACAGCGAGCGCGAGATCGCGAGGCCCAGCCCGAGCCCCGGCGCATCGGTGTCCGCCGCCGCGGCGTCGCGGCGCGCGAACGGCTGGAAGATGGCCGCCAACCGGTGCGCCGCGATGCCCACGCCGGTGTCCTCCACCTGGATGCGGCAGGGACGCTCACCCGCGGCCAGCACGCGCACCACCACCTCGCCGCGCTCGGTGAACTTGCACGCGTTCCCCAGCAGGTTCACCAGGATCTGACGCAGCCGCACGGCGTCCGTGTCCAGTGGCGCGAGGGCATCCGGCATCTCCACGCGCAGCGCGAGCGCGCGCGCGCGGCACTCCTGCTCGAACAACTCCGCCGTGTCCCGTACCAGCGCGCCCAGCGCCACCGGTGCCATGGAGACGGCCACCGTGCCGGCCTCGATGCGCGCCACGTCCAGCAGGTCGTCGATGAGCGCCAGCATGTGCTGCCCACCCACGGCCATGCGGTCCAGGTAGGCGCGGTGCCGCGGGACGATGGCGGTGTCGGCCACGCCGTCGTCGCGCATCGCGTGCACGTAGCCGATCATCGCGTTGAGCGGCGTGCGCAGCTCGTGGCTCAGTCGCGACAGGAACGCGCTCTTCGCCGCGCTCGCCGCCTCGGCCTCCGCGCACGCCGCCTCCGCGCTGGCGATGGCGCCGCGCAGCGTCTCTTCCGCGCGCACCCCGGCCGTCACGTCGCGCGCCACCCCCAGCACGTGCGTGCACGTCCCCGTGTCGTCGTCCACGATGGGCGTGAGCGTCACCTCCAACGTGGCCCGCCCCAGCGGCAGCATGAACTCCTCGTGGTGCCGCACCGGCTGGCCGGCGCGCACCGCCTCCTGCAGGCGATGCGAGACCCGCACCGCCACCTCGGGCGCCAGCACCTCGTGCACGTCACGCCCGATCACGCGCGACTCCGCGAGGCCGGTGACGGTGAGACAGGCGCCATTCACCGCGGCGCAGCGAAAGCCATCCCGCTCCACGCTCACGAGCACGATGAGATCCGCCGTGCTGTCCACGATGAGCGCCATCCGCTCCTCGCTCTTGCGGCGCGCGAGCCGCGCCTCGTGGTGCACGAGCGACGCCAGCCAGGGTGGCGCGCCGGTGAGCGCGAGCGCGGCCCCCACCGGCAGCGCCACCAGATCGAGGAGCGCCGCCACGTCGTCGGCATGCCAGGCCCGCGGCACGGTGTCGGCCACCAGGAGCACCGCGGGCGCCGATGCGGCGAACGGCATGAGTGGCACCGCGAGCACGGCTCCCCAGCCTTCGGCGTTCGCCGCGGCGCGCACCAGCGCATCGCCGCGCTCCGCATCGCCAACCACGAGCGGCTCGCCCAGGCGCAGTACCGCGCCGGCGAGCAGGTGCGCGGGCGATGCAGGCGGCGCGTCCGGGGACGACGCGGGCGGCAATGCCGACGGTATCACCACGCGAGCGACCGGCACGCGCAGCAGGCGCACGGCCAGGCGTCGCATGCGCTCGTACGCCGGCGCGCCGAGCTGCGCCACGTCGGGCGGCGCGGTGGGTGGAACGAGGATCGTGGAGCTGCGCGCGTGGCGTGGCGGTGGCGAGAAGCGCATGTCGAGTTGAAGGTCTCGGGTCCGCGCACGGCGTCGTGCACGGTCGCCCAATGGACGCGTCACCGGGCGCGACGTCTCGCGCTCGAAACGTTGTTACCTTTCGCGTTCCGCGCACGCTGTTGCGCGTGCGACACGACCGGGTGCGGCGCGTGAGCGGATGGCGCGGCCGGGTCGTGGGTGCGGGTGGCGCGGGCGTGTCGTGCGGGCGCGACACCCCCGTTCGATGGCGTCGTGGAGAGGAGGGATGCCGGGGGCGTGCGTTGGATGCTGCGGATCGCACGAATACGATGCACATTCGCTGTTGGGGGGGGACCCCCGCGCGCTCCACTCCCGACCCGCTCCGCCCCTCTCCCTCGCGGCATCCTCTCCCCGCCGGCCGTCGCATCGCGATCCCCGGCTCCCGCCCCCCATCCCCGCCACCATGCTCGACCGCCGCGCCGTCCTCACCTACTTCGCCGGCATCGGCCTCGGCTCCACCCTGCTGCCGGGTGCGCTCTGGGCCAGCCTGGCCGCCGGTGCCGACATCTCGGCGCAGACCATCGCCGCCGCCGCGGAGGTCGCCGGGCTCGAATTCGACGACGACGAGCGCGCGATGATGGTGGACGGCCTCAAGGAGCAGGCCGGGCGCCTCGAGGCGCTGCATGCCGTGGCCCTGTCGCACACCACCGCGCCCGCCCTCGTCTTCGATCCGCTCCCGCCAGGGCAGGAGCCGGATCGGACGCAGCGGCCGCTCGCGCCGGCCCGCATCGCCTTGCCCGCCGTGCCCGGCAACCTGGACGACCTCGCGTTCCGCACCGTTCCCGAGCTCGCGGCGCTCGTCCAGGCGCGCAAGGTGACGTCCACCCAGCTCACGCGCCTGTATCTGGAGCGATTGCAGACGCATGACCCGCTGCTCCAGTGCGTGGTGACGCTCACCACCGAGCGCGCCCTGCGCCAGGCCCGCGCGGCCGACGAGGAGATCGCGCGCGGCCGGTATCGCGGTGCGCTGCATGGCATTCCGTGGGGCGCCAAGGACCTGCTGGCGGTGGCCGGCTATCCCACCACGTGGGGCGCGGAGCCGTACGTGCACCAGCGGTTCGCCGAGGACGCCACCGTCGTGCGGCGGCTGGACGACGCCGGCGCGGTGCTCGTGGCCAAGCTCACCCTGGGGGCGCTCGCCATGGGCGACATCTGGCACGGCGGCAGAACCCGCAACCCGTGGAAGCTCGAACAGGGCTCCAGCGGCTCCTCGGCCGGCTCGGCGTCGGCCACCGCGGCGGGGCTCGTGGGCTTCTCCATCGGCAGCGAGACGCTCGGCTCCATCTCGTCGCCCAGCACGCGCTGCGGCGTCACCGGGCTCCGCCCCACGTTTGGCCGCGTGCCGCGCACCGGCGCCATGGCGCTCTCGTGGAGCATGGACAAGCTCGGCCCCATCTGCCGCGGGGTGGAGGACGCCGCCCTCGTGCTGGCCGCCATTCACGGCCCCGACGGGCACGACAACAGCGTGCGGGCGGCGGCCTTCAACTGGGACGCGGGCGTGCATCCGTCACAGCTCCGCGTCGGCTACGTGCGCGGCGCGTTCGAGCGCGACTACCCCAACCGCGCGTTCGACGCCCGCTCCCTGGACGTGCTCCGCTCGCTCGGCACCACGCTCGTGCCCGTGGAGGTGCCGGACGTGGCCTACGACGCCATGCGCATCATCCTGATGTCGGAGGCGGCCGCGGCGTTCGACGATCTCACGCGCTCGGGCCGGGACGCGGAGCTGAAGGAGCAGGGCCCCGGTGCCTGGCCCAACGCCTTCCGCGTGGCGCGCTTCATCCCGGCGGTGGACTACGTGAACGCCAACCGCCTGCGCTCCGTGGCCATCGCGCGCTGGGCGGAGCTCATGCGCACCGTGGACGTCATCGTCGCCCCCACCAGCTCCTCGCAGCTGCTCGCCACCAATCTCACCGGTCACCCGGCCGTCATCCTCCCCAACGGCTTTCGCGAGGACGGCACGCCGGTGTCCATCACCTTTCTCGGTGGGCTCTACCAGGAGGCGAGCATGCTGGCGGTGGCGCGCGCCTACCAGCAGGCCACCGACTTCCACACGCGTCACCCCACCCTGCCGCCTTCCTGATGCCGACTGGCGCTCCGGGGTCGCGCACGTCGCGCGGCTACGCATTCATGCTGGCGGCCGCGACGCTGTGGGGACTGCTGGGGCCCGCGTCGTACGTCGCCATGCGGGCGGGGGTGACGGCGCTCGAGGTGGCGTGCTGGCGCGCGCTGCTGGCCGGCGTGGCGTTCTGGCTGCACGCCCTGCTGACGGGTGGCGGCGCGCGCAGCCTGTGGGTGGCTCGGCGCGACTGGCCGGTGGTGGTGGCGTTCGGCGTCGTCGGCATCGCGTTTCTGTACACGGCGTACTTCACCACCGTGCGCCTGGGTGGCGCGGCGCTGGCCGCGGTGCTGCTCTACACCGCGCCCGCGTGGGTGGCACTCATCTCCTGGATGCTGGGACGCGAGCGACTCACGCCGCGCACCGTGCTCGCCCTGGTGGTGACGTTCGCCGGAGTGGCGCTGGTGGCCGGCGTGGGTGGCGACGTTCGGGTGAGCGTCGCCGCCGTGATCTGGGGACTCGCCTCGGGCGTGGCCTACGCGCTCTACTACGTACTGGGCGCGCCGTTCTTCGCGCGGTACCCTCCGTCCACGCTCTTCGCCTGGGCGCTGCCGCTGGGGGCGCTCGCGCTGCTCCCACTCGTGGGGCCAGCGCCCAGGGGGCCGGTGGTGTGGGCGGCGCTCGGCTTCGTGGCCCTCGTGCCCACCTACGGCGCGTATCTGTGCTACGCCGCCGCCCTCCGCTACCTCGCGCCCACCCGAGCGTCCACGGTGGCCATGCTGGAGCCCGTGGTGGCCGCCGTCGCCGCCTGGGCGCTGTTCGGGGAGCGGCTCACGCTCACGGCGATGGTGGGCGCGGCCATCGTCCTGGCCGGGGTGCTACTGATGGTCGCCCGGGAGCCCGCGGCGGTGTCCGTGGGTCCGCCGACGCACTGAGCGACGTCGGTCGCCGGCGGCGCGCGGGCCGGCCGTGGCGGCGGCGGTCGTTGTGAGGCCGCAGGGGACAGCCGACCGCGGCCATCCATCGGGAGCGAGGGGCGTGCGTGGCGAACCTTCTCGGTCATCGCGCGGGAGGGAGCAGGCGCCGGGCGGGGCCTCCCCATCCTTGTCATCCCGCAGGAGTGCAGCCGGTCCTTGTCATCCCGCAGGAGAGAGCCGTCCGCAGGACGGCGAGCGAGTGTCGGGATCGGCTTCCCGTCGCGTGATGCGCGTCCGCCGTGCCTGCCTGCCGCCGCCGTTGCCGGCGGACAGCGGTCGAACCGCCGCGAGGGAGAGCGATCCCGACACTCGCGCGGCCTCTCGGCCGCGCTCCCGCGGGATGACACAAGGAGGGATGCCCTCCATGCCG
>DATANT010000343.1:0-15761 GCA_036266115.1 Gemmatimonadaceae bacterium
GCGCCGCACCCGCCGCCGACCACCACCGAACGCCCGCCCCCGCCATCCCGCGCCCGCCGCCCACCGCCCCACCACCGATTCCCAGCCACGACAGCCACCACGCGTGACCCGCCGCCGTCACCCGCCCGCTCCCCCCACCACCGACGAACAGCTCGCCCTCATGCGCGCCACCGTTCGCGCGGGGTGCGGCGACCGGCCCGGGATCTATCGCATGCTCTCCGCGGACGGCGAGGTGCTCTACGTCGGCAAGTCCAAGCGCGTGCGCACCCGGCTCCTCAGCTACTTCCGCTACGTCTATCCCGAGGACAAGGGCGCCCGCATCGTGCGCGAGGCGGCCACCATCGACTGGGAGTACACGCCCAGCGAGTTCGCCGCGTTGCTCCACGAACTGCGGCTGATCAAGCGCTACCGCCCGCGCTTCAACCACGCCATGATGCGCGACGCGCAGCACTACGCGTTCATCAAGGTCACGCGGGGCCCCGCGCCCAAGCTCATCGTGGTGCGCGGCTCGGGCAGCGAGGACGGCGGTGTCTACTATGGCCCCTACTACGGCGCGCAGCGCATCGGCGAGGCCGTCCGTGAGCTGAACGACGTGCTCGGGCTGCGCGACTGCTCGCTCGACCAGAAGATGCGCTTCGCCGACCAGCGCGAGCTGTTCGTGCTGCCGGCGCGGACCCCGGGCTGCATCCGCCACGAGATCCACAAGTGCCTGGGGCCGTGCGTGGGCGGGTGCACCGTGGCCGAGTACGACGAGCGCCTCGCGCTGGCCCGGCTGTTTCTCGAGGGCACCGACAGCGGCCCGCTCGATTCGCTGCGCCGGCAGATGGAGGAGTGCAGCGAGCGGCTCGAGTTCGAGCGCGCCGCGTCGTTCCGCGACAAGCTGCACCGCCTGGAGACGCTGCACGAGCAGCTCGCCCGGCTGCGCTTCGCGGTGGAGACGCTGTCGTTCCTCTACACCGTGCCCGGCCACGACGGCGACGACCGCGTCTACGTCATCCGCCGCGGCCGGGTGCGTGCCGAGCGTGCGGCGCCACGCGGCGTGCGCGAGCGGAACGCGCTCCAGCGTATGGCCGCCGAGGTGTTCGAGCCCGTGGAGCGCGACACCGCCGCCGTGCCCACCCACGAGATCGACGAGCTGCTCCTGCTCTCGTCCTGGTTCCGGCGCTTCCCCGACGAGCTCGCGCGCACCGCACCTCCCCAGCTTCCGGCGCGCAGTCGTTCCGCCTGAGCGGCCGAAATGGCCGGCCTCTTGCACCGCACCCTGGCCAGTCGGCCCCGTAGCACCGGGCCAAACCATACCGCGGCCGGAGACTTCGCTCATGGCAACCACCTGGCATCCCACCACATGGCAACCCCGAACGCTGGTGCAGTGCATCAGCGTCCAGCCCTGGCTCACCTATCCCGGTTGTGACGAGCCGGGGGGCTGTCACGATCTCACCCTGGGCCGCATCTACGAGCTGATGGCGGTGGAGGCGGACGGCGCGTTCTATCGGATTCTGGATGATTCCGGCGACGACTTCCTCTATCCCGCATCGCACTTCCGTGCCGTCTGACCGCGTTGGCGCCGCGCGCACCTTCTGGTGACGCCGTTCGTCAGCCGCGCGTCTCGTCGCCCCGATGCGACGCCTCCGTCGTCACCGCGGCCTCGCCCGCGGCGCCGACCCAGATGAAGAGCGCGATGAGCAGCAGCAGCGGCTGGCCGCGCACCACCGCATAGATCGCGAACGCGATGGCGAAGCCGCGCCCGACGCGCGCCGCGATGCGCGTGGCGCGCGCTCGACCCAGCCGGATCGCGAGCATCGCGCGCAGCACTCGACCGCCATCCATGGGAAAGGCGGGGAGCATGTTGAACAGCGCGAGGCCGACGTTGAGGAACAGGAGCGCGCTCCACCAGTTGCCGCCTCCCGGCGCGAAGCCCGTGCTGCCGAGCTCGGTGCCGGTGAGGCGGAGCGCCCCGTAGCAGACCGCCGCGAGCGCGACGTTCACCGCCGGCCCGGCCAGCGCGATCGCCAGCTCGGCGCGTGGATCGTCCGGCATGCGCTCCAGCCGGGCCACGCCGCCGATGGGCAGCAGGGTGATATCGTGCGTGTGGATGCCGTAGCGGCGCGCCATGAGCGCGTGCCCCAGCTCGTGCAGCACCACCGTGGCGAAGACCACCACGATGTAGAGCACCCCGCTGGCGGCGTCGCGCCAGGACGCGCGTGGCCCGTACGAGATGGCCGCGATCCACGCGAGCAGCAGCAGGAACGTGGCGTGCACGTTCACGGCAATGCCGGCGATCCTGCCGAGCGGCATCACCCACGGCATGCGATATGGCGGCATGGCGATCGGGGTGCTGGTTCTGGTGAGAGCATACCCGCAAGAGTGTTGCCCGCGCGGCAGCCGCGTTACGTTGCCAACGGCGGTGCCCGTCAGTGACCATCACGCCTGGAGCCATGAACGACGCGATTCTCCAGCCCATTCCGGGCCACTCCATCCTGACGCTGCTGCTCCAGCTCGCGATGCTGCTCACGCTCGCGCGCGTGCTCGCGGAGCTGATGCGACGCGTGGGCCAGCCGGCGGTGATCGGGGAGTTGCTCGCGGGCATCCTGCTCGGCCCCACCGTACTGGGGCACTTCTCGCCGGAGCTGTTCCTCCGATTCTTTCCGGCGGACATGGCGCAGTACCACCTGCTCGAGGTCATCTCCTGGCTCGGGATGATCCTCCTGTTGCTGCTCACCGGCCTGGAGACCGATCTGCGCATCGTGCGCACGGTGGGCCGCGCCGCCGTGTTCTCGTCGCTCGGTGGCATGCTGGTGCTGTTCAGCAGCGGCACGGTGCTCGGGCTCACGCTCCCCGACCGCTACCTGGTGGATGTGGGGGACCGGTACATCTTCGCCGCCTTCCTGGCCACCGCGCTCGCCATCACCGCGATGCCGGTGATCGCGAAGATCCTCATCGATCTGAACCTGATCCGGCGCAACATCGGCGTCACCATCCTGTCGGCCGGTGTCATCGACGACACGGTCGGCTGGCTCGTGCTGTCGGTGATCGCCGGCATCGCGTCCGCGGGCGTGTTCTCGGGCTCCAAGCTGGCGTTCACGCTGCTCGGACTGGCCGTATTCCTCGCCGCGATGCGATGGGTCGTCTACCCGCTCTTCGGGCGACTGGTGCGCTACGTGAACGAGCGGGTGAAGCTGGCGGGCGCCGATCTCACCCTGATCGTCGCCGCCACCTTCCTGAGCGCCGCCGTCACGGAGGCCATCGGCGTACACGCGGTGTTCGGCGCCTTCGTGATGGGGCTCATGGTGCGCCAGATCCCGCGCGTGAAGGGCTCGTCGCTGCACACTCTCGAGACCTTCGTGCTGGCCGCGCTCTCGCCCATCTTCTTCGCGTTCGTGGGCCTCAAGGTCGATCTCTGGCAGCTGACCGGCTGGCAGCTCCCCTCGCTCGTGATCGGCGTGGCCATGGCGGGCAAGCTGGTGGGCTGCTATAGCGGCTCGCGACTCGGTGGGTTGTCGCACTGGGAGGGCATCGCGATCGGCTTCGGGATGAACGCACGCGGCGCCATGGAGCTCATCGTCGCGCTCATCGGCCTGTCGCTCGGGCTGCTCACCCAGGAGATGTACTCCACCATCGTCCTCGTGGCGGTGGTCACGTCGTTCCTGGCGCCGCTCCTGCTGCGCGCCGTGATCCACAAGCTGCCGATGACCGAGGAGGAGCGCCGCCGCATCGAGGACGACGAACGGATACGCCTCATCCCCGCCGCGCAGCTTCGGATCCTCATCCCCACCGCCGGCGGCGGGAACGCGGCGGGCGCGTTCGCGCTCGCCGGACCGCTCGTCATGGAGCGCGGCGGCTCCATGACGGCGCTCTTCGTGGAGCGCGCCGATGCGCCCCGACGCTGGTGGCGGTTGCCGTGGCGCCAGCGCTCGCGGTCCGAGGCGCTGGCGGGCCGGGGGCTGGAGCGGCACCTCGAGGCGGCCGCGGACCGGTTGGGCGACCAGAGCAAGCTGCTCACCGTCCGGCGGGTGCGCTCGGCGGAGCCGGCTCGCGCCGTGCTCGACGAGTCCTCACGCGACTACGACATGCTCTTCATCGGCGCCGCGCCGCGCCACCTCACCGGGCACTCCATGATCAGCGACGTGCTCGCCGAGACCAAGCTGCCCACCGTGATCGTCCGCGCGGCCGGCGATGGGGTGCCCGACGCGTTCCGCCGGGTCATCGTGCCCGTGGAAGGCAGCGTCTTCTCACGCTACGCCGTGGAGTTCGCGTTCGCCTACGCGGAGGCCGCGGACGCACGCGTCACGCTGCTCCACGTGGTGAACGAGACCCGCGTGGCCACGGGAGCGCTGGCGATTCCCGAGAGCCGGGACTCGAGTCCCGTGGACGAGTCCCACGAGACGGTCCTCGAGGCGCGCATCCGCCACGACTACGGGCCGCTCGCGGCCGCCCACAACGTGCTGCTCGACGTGCGCATCCTCGCCAGCGGAGATCCCGGCGGCACCATCATCGAAGAGACGCACTCCGGCCACCACGACCTGCTGGTGCTGGGCGCCGAGAACAAGCTCCTCGCGCAGCCGCTGTTCTTCGGGCAGGGCACGGCGGCCATCGTGGAGCAGTCCGGCATTACGACGGCGGTCGTGGTGCCGCGAGTGGACTGAGGTGCGTCACCGAGGCACGGACGCGGAAGTTCGGGCGGCCCGACACTCGGTCCGGCGACCGCGCCGCTGAGGCGCTCGCGGGCAACGCGGGGTGGCAGCGTCCGGCGACCTCCGCGAGGCGGGTGGGTGGGTGGGTGGGTGGGGCGCCGGGGACGCGCGCCTGCTGCTACCGCACCGGCACGATCTCCACCTCGGCCACGCCGTCCGCGATCGTCAGCCGTCCAACGGACGGCACGAGATCGAACCGTCGCGGGCCCGCCGCCCCCGGGTTCACCACCAGACGGCCGTCGGCGCGCGTGACCAGCGCCCGGTGGGT
This sequence comes from Gemmatimonadaceae bacterium, assembly GCA_036266115.1. Classification (GTDB taxonomy): domain Bacteria; phylum Gemmatimonadota; class Gemmatimonadetes; order Gemmatimonadales; family Gemmatimonadaceae; genus DATANT01. The sequence continues at coordinate 4,960 of DATANT010000343.1, forward strand.
GTGGCCGTAGACGATCACGTCGTGCGGGTAGCTGTGCAGCAGCCCGGCCGGCGTGGGGCTGCCGATCTCGTGGCCGTGGCTCACGTGAATGGAGAGTCCGCCTACCGGGTGCACGATCTCCGCCCGCAGGGCGGGATCGCCGGGCACGTCGGTGTTGCCGTACACCGCGAGCACCGGCGCGATGAGCGCGAGCTCGCGCAGCACGTCGTCGCCACCCACGTCGCCGGCGTGGAGGATGAGCTCCACCCCGGCCAGGGCGTCGTGCACGCCGGCGCGCACCAGCCCGTGGGTGTCCGAGATGAGGCCGATCACGCGCGGAGTGGCTGGTGTCGTCATGAGTTGGTGGGACGAGTGGTTGTTCGTGGTGGTGGTGTCGGCTCCATGGAGCAGCGGCCGGTGACAACCCCCGAGGCACCCCGCGCCGGAGGCTCACTCATCGTGCCGCGTCGCCGTGCGCCGCCCTGGTTCCCACGTGCACCGCGGCTATGCCGAGCGTGAGCGACCGCCAGCTCACGTCCACGAAGCCGGCCCGCCGCATGCGCGCCGCCAGCTCCTCTTGCACGGGAAAGGTGGCGACGCTCTGCGGCAGGTAGCGATACGCGGTGCGATGTCCGCTCACCAGTGCGCCCACGGCGGGCAGCACGTGGTGGAAGTACAGCGCGTAGATGCCGCGGACGATCGCCGAGCGCGGAGTGGAGAACTCGAGGATGACGAAGCGCGCGCCCGGCGCGAGCACGCGGTGCACCTCACGGAGCCCGGCGTCGAGATCGGCCAGGTTGCGCGCCCCGAATGCCGTGACCGCTCCATCCACCACCTCGTTCGCCAGCGGGAGCCGCAGCGCGTCCGCGGCCACCGGCGCCACGGGGCGTCCCGCCACCTTATGCCGCCCCACGCGCAGCATCGGCTCGGCGAAGTCCGCGGCGACGACATCCCCGTGAAAGCCCGCGTGCCCCACCAGCGCCGCCGCCACGTCCATGGTGCCCGCGCACAGATCCAGGTAGGTGCCCGCCGGCCGGCGCGACCAGCCGAGCGCGGCGAGCGCCACGCGGCGCCAGCCGCGGTCCACGTTGAAGCTGAGGACGCGGTTGAGCAGGTCGTAGCGCGGCGCGATCTGCGAGAAGACGCCGCGCACGTAGTCGCGCTTGCCGGCCGCACCCTCGGCCGCGCGGCGCGCCTCCAGGTCGGCGGTGGGCGAAAATGGCATCGCGGTAACTTCGGGCGAGGCGGGGCGCGGGTCCAGTGGAGGGTTGTGGCCGTCGTCGGTGATCGAGGCCGCGGCGCGTCCCGCTGTCAGGGACCGTGGCGAGGGATCGGAGAACTGTCGTGGCCAGGGCGGGTTCATCGGCCATCCACGCTCCACCGCGGCCGCCCATCCTCCGGCCCCGCCTCCGTCCATGCGCGGCATCGCCGCTCCAGATCCACCATCATCCGCGTCCGACGACCATCCACCGGCCTCGATGCCCCGGTGGCCAACGCTGGCCCCGCTCTCTCGCGTCGGATACCTTGTTCGCCACGGCCGGCGCCGTCTCCCCTGGGGAGCTCCGGCCGGCCACCCGCATGCCCGCGTCTCCCCTGCCCTCCTCTCTCGACCTCGAGAACCTCCCGGACGCCGACGTCGTCGCCCTCGCGCAACAGGGGCGCGAGCCGGCGTTCAGGGAACTCGTGCGCCGGTATGAGCGTCCGGTCTTCTCGCTCATCTACCGCATGGTCCGCGACCGCGAGCTGGCCGAGGACCTCGCGCAGGACACCTTCATCAAGGTGTTGAACCACATCGAGCGCTACCGGCCCGAGTTCAAGTTCTCGAGCTGGCTCTTCAAGATCGCCAACAATGTGGCGATCGATCAGATGCGGCGCCGCACGGTGAGCACGGTGAGCATGGACGGCTCCCCGCACGCCGTCAGCGCGGCCGAGGCCGAGGCGTCGTCCTTCGACGTGGCCGCTCGGCAGGAGACCGCGCTCGATGAGATCGAGTCCCGCGAGCTGGGCTCCGCCATCGAGGTGGCCATCGCGCGGCTGCGCCCAGAGTACCGAGCCTGCATCATGCTCCGCCACGTGGAGGGGCGCTCGTACGAGGAGATCGCCGCCACCCTGGACCTCCCGCTGGGCACCGTGAAGACCTACATCCACCGTGCCCGGAACGAGTTGCGCGCCGCGCTCGAGCCCCTGCGCAAGGACTGAGGCCCATGCCCCGCCCCTCTCGCACCCGGCCCGGAACTTTCGTTCGCGCAGGCCTGAAACCGCCCATCCGCCGGCCGCGTATGACCCTCCGGAGGCTTTGTGGACCATAGACACCTGCTACCCAGCGAGTTCGACCTGCTCCTCGACGGCGACGTCGGCTTCGGCCTGACGCCCGTCAAGGCGCACATCCGGCAGTGCGAGCACTGCCGCGCGGAGTTGGAGGCGCAGCAGCAGGTCGTGGCGCTGCTCGACGACCTGCCCGACCTCGCTCCCGCTCCGCAGTTCGCGGATCGAGTGATGGCGCAGGTCCACGTCTTCGTGCCCTGGCACGTGACCGCGCGCGACTCGCTGCGGCAGCTCGTGCCGCGCTCCCAGCCGGCGCGGGTGTTCGCCGGCGTGGGAGCGCTGCTCGCCGCCTTCGTGGTCTCCCTGGGCGCCATGGCGCTGCTCGTGAGGGTGGACGTGGTGCTGTTCACCCTCGGGCTGGCGTTGGAGCGTGGGCAGGGCGCCGCCGTGGCGCTCGTCGGCGACGCGGTCTCGTCGCTGTTCGGCGAGCCGGCGCTCCGCGCCCTCGCCACCGGCGGTCCGACCCGAGTGCTGCTCGCCTCCCTCGTCTTCCTCTTCTCGTTGGGGGCCGCGGCGCTGCTGCTGCGCCGGCTGGCCGTGCTGTCGAGCCGGCGCCAGAGTTGACCGTGCGGCGGCTCGCCTTCTCTCTGGGTGCGGCGCTGGTCCTGGGCGCCACCCCCGCAACGGCACAGGTCGACGCCGGCGCGCCGGCGCCCGACTCGGCGCCGGACTCGGTGCGGTCACTCGCGGGCACCGGGCTCGGCGAGTGGTTCACCATGCCCGGCGTGGCGCCCACGCGCGGAGAACGGACCATCGCCCCAGGCGACACCGTCCACGGTGACGCGGCCACCGAAGGCGGCCCGCTCCGCGTGGACGGCGTGGTCACCGGCAACGCCGTCGCCTGGGGCGGCGACGTGGTGGTGGGCCCCGGCGGCGTGGTGCAGGGCGACGCGATCGCCGTGCAGGGACGCGTGCGGCTGAACGGCGGCCGGGTGGACGGCGAGCTGCGGTCCGTGCGCGGCGACGTCACCAGCGCGCCGCTGGCCGCCGCGGCGTCGGAGCGGGCGGCCTCCCTCTGGGAGCAGGTGCAGCTCGTGCTCGGCTGGCTGGTGGTGGCACTGCTCATCGGCATCGGCGTCCTCGTATTCGCCGGGGGGCCGCTCCAGGCCACCGTGGAGATGCTGCAGGGCGCCTTCGGCCGGTCGCTGCTCGCCGGGATCGCCGGCCAGCTGGCCATCGCGCCGGTGATCCTGCTCGTCGTCGTGGGGCTCGCCATCACCATCCTGGGCATCCTGCTCATCCCGTTCGCCGTCGTGGCCGTGGTGCTGGCGGCCGCCGGGCTCATGACCCTCGGGTTCCTGGCCGCGGCGCAGGTCACCGGCACCGCGATGCAGCGCGGCGACGCCCGCCGCCTCTCGGCGCGCGGCGCCACGCTGCGGGCCCTCGTGCTCGGCATCGTGCTCTACCTGCTCCCCTGGCTCGTGGCGGCGTTGCTCGCGCAGTGGCCGCTCGCGCAGAGCGTGGCGCGGGGCGTGGCGGTGGCCATCGCCTGGGCCACCGTCACCGCGGGCTTCGGAGCCGCCCTGCTCTCACGGGCCGGCACCCGCCGGCTCGCGACTCCCACCCCGACGGCAACGGTGCCGCAGCCCACCGCCCCGCAGGAGATCTCCTGGCAGACCCCTACCCCCATCGGTGGCGTCGCCGCCGCGCGGCGGCCCACGGAATCGTCCCCGGCCGGCAGGTCCACGCCATGAGGCTCCTGGGGCTGTCCCCGGTGGCCGCCCTGGCGGCGACGCTGCTGCTCGGCAGCGCGTCCGCGGGCGGCGCGCAGGATCTGCGAACCGTGGAGTTCTCGCGGCAGCTCCGCGATACGCTCCCCCTGCAGGTGCGCGTGGGCTACGCGGCCGGCAAGCTGGCGCTCCGGTCCGCCGAGCAAGCGCTGCTCTACGATGTGGAGTTCACGTACGACCCGCGACGCACCGCCCCCACCTACACCTGGGACGCCGAGCCTCGCGTGCTGCGCCTGGGCGTGCGCAAGGAGTCCAATTCGGGTGGCGAGGATCGGAAGTTCGGCGACCTGCGCCTGCAGCTCGCCCGCGGCGTGCCCGCGGATCTGCAGCTGGAGCTGGGCGCCGCGCACGCCGACCTGGACTTCAGCGGTCTCCACGTCTCGCGGCTGCGCCTGGCCGCCGGCGCGAGCGACGCCACCCTGCACTGGGACGTGCCCAACGCGGTCCCCATGACGCAGCTCGACCTGGACGCCGGCGCGGCGCAGATCACCGCCAGCGGCCTCGCCAACGCCCGCGCGCCCTCCATGCGCGTGCAGGTGGGTGTGGGCAGCGTCGAGCTCGACTTCGGCGGCGAGTGGACCAACGACGTGGAGCTCGACCTCCAGCTCACGCTCGGCCGGGTGCTGGTGCGGGTGCCGCGCGACGTGGGGGTGCGCATGGCCGTGGACCGCTACCTCGCCTCGATGGATCGCGGTGGGCTGGTGAAGCGCGGCGACGCCTACTACAGCACGAACTGGGACACCGCCGCCCACAAGCTGGACATTCGCGGGCGCACGGCGTTCGGACGATTCGAGCTGGAGCGGGGCGAGCCCTGACGGGCCCGCGGCAGGCACGGATATCCGGAGCGGGGCCGTGAGGGAGGCCCGACGCAGACCGGAGCCGCGAGGGGCCGATGCAACCGCATCGGCCCCTCGCGCGTTCCCGCCCCGACTGACGCCGACATCGATCGGGTCCTGGCCTGGCGCTTGCCTTTCCCGGTCCCATGCGACTGCATCTGCCCCGGAGACCGTTCGTCGTTCGCGGCTATCGCGTTGGCACCGTCGTGAAGTGCGTTGCCAAGGAAGTGCTGGACGACGACCTGCTCGGCCTGGCCGCCGAACTGGCGTACTACGCGTTCTTCTCCCTCTTTCCGCTGCTGCTCTTCCTCACGCCGCTCTTCAGTCTCGTGGGGGACAAGGAGACGATCGTGAATGCGCTGATCGGCCGGCTCGGGGGCGCGGTGCCGCCGGCGGCGCTGAGCATCATCACCGCCGTGGTGCGTGACGTCGTGTTCGCGCCCTCGGCCCCGGCGCTCATCTCCACCGGCGCGGTGCTCGCGCTGTGGGCCGGCTCCAACGTCTTCAACTCCATCACCGGGGCGCTCAACAAGGCGTACGATCTGGAGGAGGGCCGCCCCTGGTGGAAGACGCGCCTCATCGCCATCGCCATGGTGATCATCTCCGGCATCGTGCTCGGCACGGCGACCCTCACGTTCCTGGCGGGTGACGACATCATCGCCTGGGTGGCGCGGCTGCTCCAGCTCGACTCGCAGGCGGCGCTCTGGTGGACCATCGGCCAGTACGTGCTCACGTTCCTCGTGCTGGTGGCGCTGGCCTGGCTCTCGTTGTTCCTGCTGCCGGCCATGACGCAGCGCAAGCGCGTGGTGCTCGTGGGCGCGGTGGTGACCACGGTGCTCTGGGTGCTCGTGACGCTCGGCTTCCGCTTCTACGTGCAGAACTTCGGCAACTACAACAAGACGTACGGCTCCATCGGCGGCGTGATCGTGCTGCTCACCTGGATGTATCTCTCCATGCTGGTGCTGCTCATCGGCGGCGAGGTGAACTCCGAGCTGGCCAAGGGCGCGGGACGCGTGCAGCCCGGCCTGGACACGGTGGTGCTCCACGGCGACCGCATCGGCACCGGAGAGGTGCCGCGCACGAGCGTGGATCGCGACCGGCCGCCAGTGCCCTCACCCACCTCGTCACCCGGGCCGTCGAGCGCCTCGCCGTCAGCCCACCGGACGTAGCAGCACCGCGGCTCCGCGGCAGAGCCCCAGCCGCTCCGCGGCGCTGCCATCGCGCACGGCGATCTCCACGAGCCCGCTCGAGCCGGTGAGCGCCACCAGCTCCCCGGTGGACGCGTCGCCGTAGGTGCGGCGCAGCGGCAACCGCTCCCCTGCCACCTCGAGCGTGCCGTCGCGCCGCGTCATGAGGTTGGTGATCACGTTGCCGAAGCGGTCCACGGCGATCACCTGGCCCTCCACCGTGCCATCGGAGTGGCGTCGTGGCTCGGGCGTTCGGCGCACTTCCGGGTCGCTGCACAGGTCACCCAGGGCGTCCACGGCGGCGCCCATGGCCAGGCGCGCCGCCGCCGGGGCGAACACGTCGCGGCCATGGAAGGTGGGCGAGGCGCCGGCCGGCACGGCGAGCGACACGGCGCGCGCGCCGGCCGCGAGCAGTGAGGGAGAGAGCACGCCGTTGTCCGGGCCCACGAGCAGGCGGCCCTCACTGGACACCGCGAGCGCGCGCCGGGCGGTGCCCACGCCGGGATCCACCACCACGAGGTGCACGGTGCCCGGCGGGAAGCGCCGCCAGTAGCGGGCCACGGTGAGCCGCGCGCCGTCCACGTCCCCGGCCGCGAGGTCGTGGCTGACGTCCACGATCGTGGCCTCGGACAGGTGGGAGAGCAGGACCCCCTTCATCTCCGCCACGTAGCCGTCGGCGGTGCCGAAGTCGGTGAGCAGGGTGAGGATGGGGCGCATGGCGTGGGGATCGGGTGTCCGGGCGTCGGGTGGGCCACACCGGTGGGCCACAGATGTATGGATTCCGGACCCCGCCGCAAGAAGGGTGGCAGACGGGGCTCCGAGTTGGCCGCCGCACAGGGGCCGCCGGGCCGGGGTCGGATCAGCCGAGGCGCGGACGAGGCTGGGGGGCGGCTGCCACGGCCCTCGCCGCGCTCACACCTTGTTCCGCTTCCACCGCCCCGACCGCCACAATACCGCCATCGCCACGCCGCGCGCGGCGGCCGTGGCGGAGATCGCCCACCACAAGCCGGCCGCCCCCCAGTGCGCGGAGAGCAGCACCGCCAGCGGCAACCTGGCCGCGGTCAGCGACATCGACACGACCATGGGCGCCACGGTGGCGCCCGCGCCGCCCAGCGCGCCCTCCAGCACCACCTCCGAGCACAGCACCAGCATGGACACCGAGGCGATGCGCAGGTAGCGCGCGGTCTCGGCGATCACCGCCGCGTCGGCGGTGAACCAGCCGGCCACCGCCTCCGGCGCGAGCAGCATCGTGGCCGCGAGCGCCAGCCCCGGAATGGAGCCGTATCCCACGCTCACCCATCCCGCGCGGGTCGCGCGGTCCACGCGGCCCGCGCCCAGGTTCTGGCCCACCACTGCCGCCGCCGTGGCGCCGAAGCCCAGCGCGATCATGTAGACCCAGCTCTCGATGCGGTGGCCCAGCCCCAGCGCGGCCAGCGCCGGCGTGCCGAACTGGGTGGTGGTGCGGGTGAGGAAGACGTACACGAAGCTGAAGAACACCCCCGTGGCCGCCGTGGGCAGGCCGATGCGCACGATGCTGGCGATGGCCGCGCCGCGCGGCCGGCCGAATCGCACCAGCCCGCGCCGCATGAGCAGCGTCACGCCGAGCACGCACGCCACGCTGCGGGTGGCCACCGTGGCCACCGCCGCGCCGGCCACGCCCAGGGGTGGGGCGCCCCACAGACCCAGGATCAGCACCGGATCCAGCACCAGCGTCACCGCCACCGAGATGGCGAGCAGCACGAATGGCGTGCGGGTGTTGCCGCTGGCGCGAAAGGCGGCGTCCACGGCGAAGTACCCGAACATCAGCGGCGCGCCCAGCAGGTACGTGCGCAGGTAGGTGCGGCCGAGCGCCGTTACTTCCGGAGAGGTGTGCATGATGGCGAAGAGGCGATCCACCGCCAGCTCGCCCACCACCGCCACGGCGAGCCCCAGCACCACGGCGAGCACGATCGCGTCCCCCGCCGTGCGCGCAGCCTCCTCCGGCCGGCGCTCGCCGTGACGGCGCGCCGCCACCGCGGTGAGGCCGATGCCCACCATCTCGGCCACCGACACCGCCATCCAGATCCAGAAGATCGCCGTGCTGACCGCGGCCAGGCCGAGGGCACCCACGTGCATCCCCACCCAGTAGGCATCCACCGAGGCGAACAGCGTCATCAGCAGGTTGCTGGCGACCGCGGGGATCGCCACCCGGCGGATGACCGTGGCCAGATCGCCGCCCACCAGCGCGCCGGCGTGACCACCGGGGACGGCGATCGGCGCCAGCCCGTCACGGGTGCTGAGCGGCAGCGCGGCCGCCGCATCGGAGTGCGGCGGCCGCGCCGGGGTGCTCGGGTCGGACGTGGCGTCCGGACGCGTCATGCGGCGTGCGTCACGTGGTGCGGGTCACGCGATGAGCGGCGCGCTAGAGGGCGGCGTCCTCACTTCGCGAGCACCGCCTCCATGGCCTCGGCCACCCGGGTCGCGATGCCCGTGAGTGCCCGCGCCGCCGCGGAGGCCGGCTCGGCCACCACGATGGGCGTGCCGGTGTCGCCGCCGGCGAGCACCGGCGGGTAGAGCGGGATGTTGCCGAGCAGCGGCACCTCCAGCTCGTCGGCCAGCCGCTGGCCGCCGCCGGAGCCGAAGATGGCGAGCGGCTTGCCGGTATCCGGGCTCTCGAAGTAGCTCATGTTCTCCACGATGCCGAGCACCGGCACGTTCACGCGCTGGAACATCTTCGCGCCACGGAGCGCGTCGCCTGCCGCCACGTCCTGCGGGGTGGTGACGATCACCGCGCCGCCCACCATGGTGGCCTGCACCAGGGAGAGCTGCGCGTCACCGGTGCCGGGCGGCATGTCCACGATGAAGTAGTCCAGCTGGCCCCACTCCACGTCGCGCAGGAACTGCGTGATGATCTTCATCACGATGGGCCCGCGCCAGATGGCCGGCTGGTCCCGCTCGATGAGGAAGCCCAGGCTGATGAGCTTCACGCCGTGCGCGTGGAGCGGCATGATCTTGTCGTGCTCCACCGGCGGCGCCTCGTTCACGCCCATCATCCGCGGGATGTTGGGCCCGTAGATGTCGGCGTCCATCAGCCCCACGCGATGCCCGGCCTGGGCGAGCGCGACGGCGAGGTTGGTGGACACCGTGCTCTTGCCCACGCCGCCCTTTCCGCTCGACACCGCGATGACGCGCCCGAGGTTGGGGTAGGCCACCGGCTGCGGCGCGGCCACCCGCGCCGGCTGCGCCGGCGTCTGATCCATCACGGGGAGCATGCGCGCCCGCGCTGGCGGCGCGGCCGACTTGGGTGGGAGCTGCGCGGGATCCTTCACGTCCACGCGGACGTCGGTGACGCCGGCCACGTCCTCCACCGCCCTGCGCACCTCGCGCACCAGCGCGGCGTCGTCCTGCGGGTGCAGGAGCAGGGTGAAGCGCACCTTGCCCTCGGTGGTGGTGGCGATGTCACGCACCATCTCGGCGCTCACCACGTCGTGGCTCGTGCGGGCGTTCCGGACGGTGCGGAGCGCGTGCTCTATGCGTTCGACCAGGGTCTGGCTCATGGGATTGGAAAGGGACTCAGCTGGCGGCGGCCAGGCGCACTGCGCGAACGTCGGGCACGAGGCGCCGCACGTGCGCTTCCACGCCGGGCATGAAGGTGGCGGCCGAGAGGTGGCAGTGGGGGCATTCCCCGGCCACGGCGAGCACGGCGATCCCGGTATCCGCGTCGAACTCGCGGAGCTCGATCACCGCCTCCTCCAGACGGAGCAGCGGCTGCACCTCGGCCACGGCGTCACGGATGCGCTGCTCGACGGTCGCGCGCCTCGCCTCGGTACGTCTCGATTCGCCCATACCCAAAGCTAGGGGGTGGCGGTGGGCCGGGGCAACGCGGGCGCCTCCGAGCGCCCGCCTTGCCCCACCGCGCTACCGTGCCGGCTCCGCTCGATCCTCGCCCGCACCACGTACGGCACGTCGAGCGAGTCGGTGATCACGGCGTACACGGTGTCACCGCGGAAAACCGGCGTGCGCCAGCCGAGTGGGACGTCGGACGTGGCGCGCCCCAGATAGCGGCCCTCGGGGTCGAAGATGTCGAAGCGCCGGCTCATCTCGCCCTCCGACACGTCGGGCATCACCCACAGGAAGCCGCGGTCGTCCACGAACGCCGAGCGGAAGTATGGATGCACGTCAGGGATGTCGGATCGGCGTACGGTTCCGCCGGCCTGCCGGAAGAAGTCCATCCGCTCCATCGCCCGGTCCCGCTCCGCGCTGCTCACGGCACGCGGCATGGCCTCGCGCTCCACGATCCGCACAGTGTCGCCGTTCAGCCGTTGCTGCACGATCCGGTAGCGGTCGCTCACGCCCCACCAGATGTACCCGCGCGGGTCCGGGTGCAGGACGAGATCCGGCGCGAATGGGATCTCGACGATCATCATTCGCGCTCCCCCGGCGTTCCCGGTCGACCAGGTCCTGAGGTCGTAGCTGGGTAGCGCGACCGTGTCCGTCATCGCGCCCGCCGAATCGAAGCGGATGAGCGCGGGGATCGACCGGGCCGCCCCGCCCGGGTTCACACTCGTGGCCTCCGCCAGGTTGCCGGCCGAGTCCACCCAGCCGTCCCACCAGAACGAGTACGACGTCAGCTCGCGCCGCAGCGCGCGCAGGTAGGTGCCGGCGGTGTCGTGCATCGAGTAGCGGCCGTTGGCGACGTCCGCCACCCAGAACGTGCCATCGGCGCGCATCCGGATGGCCGTGGCGTTCCGGAACTCCCCGGGGCC
>DATANT010000344.1:0-31212 GCA_036266115.1 Gemmatimonadaceae bacterium
CGGCACGCTCCCGCCGGGCGCACGGCGCGTGTTCGTGCTGCACGACATGGAGGGCTACAAGCACGAGGAGATCGCCGAGATGCTCGGCATCACGGCCGGCGGATGCAAGGCGCAGCTCCACCGGGCGCGAATGCTCCTCAGGGAACGGCTGCAACGATGACTCATGATCCCGAGCGACCCATGACCTGCCACGACGCAGAGACGCTCATCTCCGATCACCTGGACGGCACGCTGTCGGACGCCGACCGTGAGCGCCTGGACGCGCACTGCGCGCAGTGCGCGAGCTGCGCGGCGATCCTGGGCGACCTGCAGACCATCCGGCAGGCGGCCGCGACGCTGCCGCCGCTGCGTCCGGCCCGCGACCGGTGGGCCGACGTGGAACGGCGCATCGCCGCCCCGGTGGTGGTGCTCGACGAACGGCGGCGCGTGCCGGCCTGGGCGCGCCGGGCGCCGTGGCGGCAGCTCGCCGCGGCCGCCGTGCTGATGGCGGCGACCGCCGGCGTGACCTACACCGTCGCCACACGCGGCGGGGGCACGGGCGCGACGGTAGCTGCGGCCGGCCCGGCCACGCCGGACAGCGCGCCGGGCAGGGCGCCCGTGAGCGCACCTGTGGCCACCGAGCTTCCGGTGGACGGCAGCGGGCGGGCGACGGTCGCCGCCGCTCCGCCGTCCGCCGCGTCCAGCGCACAGCGCTCCTCCACCCGAACGGTGGCCGCCACGGCGGCGCCGGCGGCGGAGGCCACCTACGACCGTGAGATCGCCCAGATGCGGCGCCTGCTCGACGCGCGCAGCGGATCGCTGGACGACTCCACGGTCGCCGTCCTGCGCCGCAACCTCGGCATCATCGACGCGGCCATCCGGGAGAGCCGCGCGGCGCTGGCGCGCGATCCGGCCAGCCGTCTTCTCAACGATCAGCTCACCGATGCGCTCGACCAGAAGCTGGCGTTGATGCGCACGGCCGTGATCCTCACTTCCCGAACCTGACCATGACACTTCCCATCGTCGGCGTGCTCCATTGGCTGCGGCCGCTCGGCGCGGCCGGCCTCCTCGCGCTCCTCGCCGTTCCCGGCGTGGCCACGGCGCAGTCGCGCCAGGCCACGCGGGTGGATACCACCGTCGCCTTCGACAAGAACGGCACCGTGGACCTCTCCCTCATCAGCGGCGAGATCGTCGTCACCGCGTGGAACCGCGCCGAGGCGCGCGTGCAGGCGTCCATCGAGGGCGGCGGTGTCATCCGGTACGAGATCTCCCGCGGCCAGATCTCGCTGCGCGTGGACTCCGACGGCGACAGCCGGCGCTCGGGGAGAGACCGGAACGTGGGCGAGGCGCGCTACGAGCTCATGGTGCCGGTGGGCACGCGCGTCGAGGCCTCGGGCGTATCGGGTGACGTGACCGTGCGCGGTACGCGGGCCGCGGTGGAGGTCTCGTCGGTGAGCGGCAACGTGGAGGTCACCGACGTCGCCTCGCGCGCCAGCGTCAACAGCGTCTCGGGGGACGTCACGGCGCGGGGCATCGCCGGCGACGCCCGGGTGCGCTCGGTGAGCGGCGACGTGACGGCGAGCGACGTGCAGGGCGACCTGCGCGCGGAGTCGGTGAGCGGCGAGCTGCAGCTGCTCAACGTGCGGTCGAGCAGCGTGAGCGCGAAGACCGTGAGCGGCGAGATCGCGTTCTCCGGACCGCTGAGCGCCGACGGCCGCTACGAGTTCAACTCGCACTCGGGCGACATCGTGCTGCGGCTCCCGGACGGCACCAACGCCAACCTGAGCGTGGAGACGTACAGCGGCGAGCTGGAGAGCGACTTTCCCGTGACGATGCAGCCGACATCCAGGGATCGCGGCCCGCGGCGGCGGCGCATGGAGTTCTCGCTCGGCAGCGGAGGCGCCACCGTGGCCGCGCAGACGTTCAGCGGCAACATCATCCTCGATCGCGCCACCGGGCGCGCTCCCACTCCCAAGGACTGACCAGCATGCGAATCACCTGCCTGGGCGCCTCGCTCGGCGTCCCCCTGCTCGTCGCGGCGCTCGCGACGCCGTTCGTCACCGCCCCCCTCCTGGCGCAGGACGCCGACACGTTCCGCTGGAGCGGCCCGGTGGCCAGCGCGCGGTGGGTGACGGTGCGCAACCTGAACGGCGACGTGCGGGTGGAGCGCGCCAGTGGGCGTGACGTGGAGATCGTGGGGCGCAAGCGGTGGACGCGCGGCAACCCCGGGGACGTGCGCATCACCATGGTGCGTGCCGGCGCGGGCGACGGAGACGTGGTGGTGTGCGCGCTGTGGGGCGAGAACGGCCGCTGCGGCGCCGGCGACGAGTATCGCGCCGGCCGGTCGAACGTCCGCGGCAACGTGTCGGTGGAGTTCACCATCCGCGTGCCGGACGGCGTGAAGCTGGACCTCCGCACCACGAACGGGGAGCTCGCGATAGCCGGCGCCACCTCGGAGGTGCGTGCCCACACGGTGAACGGCGGGATCGACGCCCGCTCGCTCGGCGGGCCGGTGCTGGCCCGCACCACCAATGGTGGGATCAACGTCCGCATGGGCAACAGCGGCAGCGAGGACCTGGAGTACAGCACCACCAACGGCAGCATCGAGATCGAGATGCCGGCCGGGCTGAACGCGGATGTGGAGATGCGCACCACGAATGGTGGGATCAGCAGCGACTTCCCGCTCACCGTGCAGGGCCGGTGGAACTCCAAGCGCGTGAACGGCCGCATCGGCGAGGGCGGCCGGCGGCTGGTGGCGAAGACCACCAACGGCGAGATCGCGCTGCGGCGGAGCTAGCGCGGCGGTCGTGATGCCGCGGGAGTGCGGCCGAGAGGGAGGCCAGTCAATCCTGTCATCCACCCGGAGGCCGGAGGGCAGACGAAACCGGCCCATGGTGTCATCCCGCCGGAGCGCGGCCGAAGGGGATGCCAGTCAAGCGTGTCATCCCGCAGGAGCACTGCCGAAGGCAGGGCGAGTGTCGGGATCGCTCGCCCTCGCGGCGGTTGAACCCCGGTGCGCCGTCAACGACGGCAGGCCGGCACGGCGGACGCGCATCACGAGACGGGAAGCCGCTCCCGACACTCACTCGCCGTCCTGCGGACGGCTCGTTCCTGCGGGATGACAAAGGGGGGATGCCGCGCGTGCCGCGCACGAGTGCGGGATGACAAGTAGGGTTGCCCCCTCTCCCGGCCGCGCGCTCCTGCGGGAGACAAGACGAGGGATACACTCCGGGCCGCTCCCTCCTGCGCGATGACAAGAGGGATGAAAGTGCTCGAGCGACACGAGGCCGGCCTGGAGCTCCAGGCCGGCCTCGTGTCGTTGCCCAGCCCGCGGCCACCATCAGTAGTTCGCCGTCAGGCCCATGGTGAACGTGCGCCCCGTGAGGCTGTGGAAGTCGTACCGGCTCTTCACGCCCTGGTAACCCACTTCCGCCTCGTTGGTCAGGTTCCGCACCTGGCCGAAGATCCCCATCCGGTCGCCGAACAGCGTGTACCGGCCGGTCACGTCCATCGTGCTGCGCGCGTCCCAGTAGCGATCCTCGTACGTCTGGGAGCCGATGTCGCGCAGGTACTCGCTCCGATAGCTCCACGCCAGGCGCAGCTCCACGGGCCCGCGCTGGAAGTACGGGATCACGTTGACCACGAGATCCGACTGGCCGAAGAACGGCAGGTCGTCGGCCTCACGGCCCGGCACGTCCACCGACGACTTGATCGCCGCCACGTTCGTCGTGATGCCGAGGCCATCGAACGGCTTGGGGAGGAATGTCAGCGGCTGCTGGTAGGATGCCTCGAGGCCCCGGATCGATCCCGCCTTCGCGTTGCGGTCCTGCCGGTAGCGCAGCTCGGTGTAGAACCGGCCATCCACCGTGACGTCGGTCTCGGTGAAGTCGAAGCCGTAGATCGGGTTGTCGATGCGCTTGTAGAAGCCGCCCACCGAGAGCAGCCCGCCCGACGGCACGTAGTACTCGGCCATGAGGTCCAGGTTCATGGCCTCGAAGGGCTTCAGCTTCGGGTTCCCCTCCGAGATGCTCCCCTCGAACTCACCCGGCGCAACCGGTGACTCCTGGTACTGAAGCGACCGGAATCCGGCCAGCTCCTCGTAGTCGGGGCGCCCGATGCTGTTGGTCCAGGCGGCCCGCAGGATCAGGTTGTCGTTGGCCGAGTACTTGAGGATCACGGCCGGGAGCAGGTTCGTGTACGAGTTCTCGAACGTCTGGGAGCTCACGTCCTGCGCGTCGGTGTCCTCGTTCTGCAGCAGCTGCCAGCGCGTGGACTCGGTGCGCGTGTGCTCCAGGCGCACTCCGCCCAGGATGCTCAGCTTGCCGATGTCCACGTTGGCCATGGCGTAGCCGGCGTACACGCGCTCGCGGTTCTCGGAGTCGTTCTCCACGCCGGCCAGCTGGGTCTCGTTGTCGTCGAACTCGAAGTACGCCGGGTTGGACTCGTTGTCACGGAAGAACTCGTAGAACGACTGCGTGTGGCCCGTGACGAACAGCCTGCTGCCGCCCTGGAACCCGCCCGGCGGCGTCACCGGATACCGCGACAGGTCGATGGGCGTGGTGCCGCCCTCGTAACCGCGCTCCAGGTCGTCGATCACCTTCTCGCGCTGCTGGAACTTCACGCCGGTCTTGAGGAAGGCCGGCAGGCCGTTCAGCCGGGTGTCCCATCGCATGTTCGTCCCGGCGGTGTAGGTGTTCTCCCGATTGGACTCGAACTCCAGGTCCACCTCGCCGAACTCGTAGAGCGAGTGGTCGGTCACGGCGCCAAGATTGTCCGGCGTCATGCCGAAGTAGGAGCCGTTCAGGTTGTACGAGGCGGCGAAGTCGTTCCGGTTGCCGGTGGTGAACTCCGTCTTCCGCGTGAAGCGGTCCAGCATGCCCCGCGTGAAGGTGCCGGAGCCATCCCAGGTGAGCGCGCCGAAGCGGTGCTCGCCACCGAGCGTGTACGAATAGAGGTCCTCGTCCTCGCTGCTGAGCGCGAGGTCCAGATTGCCCGACCCCCTGGCGAACTTGCCGGTGGTCGCCGTCTGCTCGGTGAGGTCGCCCGACAGGTGATACAGGAACTCCGCGTTGTCGTCGGTCTCCTTCGTGCGCGAGTAGTAGGTGCGGAAGTACAGGCTCGTGCGATCGCTCGGGCGGAAGTCCAGGTTGCCGCTCAGGCCATACCGCTCGCGCTCGTTGTCCTCGGCCACCGTGGCCCACCGCTCGGGCACGAAGATGTCGTTCTTCGGCCGCCACCGGACGGGATGGGCGATGGAAGCGCCGAAGTCGCGGCGGGAGGCGTTACCGGACAGCACGACGCCCCACTTCTGGTCGGCGCCGAACAACCGGCCCATCGTCAGGCTCGCCTCGGCCGGGAGCTTGTCGTCGCCGTAGTCGAGCTGCTGGTCGTGGCTGGATCCCTCGATGGAGCCGAACAGGAAGGGCCGCGCGCGGTCGAACGCGGTGAGGGTCCTGATGTTGATGGTGCCGCCGATGGAGTTGCCGTCCATGTCCGGCGTGATGGCCTTGGTGACCTCGATGTTCGACACCATGGCCGCGGGCAGCAGGTCCAGCGCCGTCGCCCGACTCTCGGCCGTGGAGGCCAGCGTCTGGCCGTTGAGCGTGACGGCGTTGAGATTGGGCGCGGTTCCGCGAATGGAGACGAAGCGCCCCTCGCCACGGTCGGTCTGGATGGAGACGCCCGAGAGACGCTGCACGGCCTCGGCCACGTTCTGATCGGGCAGCGACCCGATCTCGTCGGCCGAGACGACGTTGATGAGCGTCTGGGACTGTCGCTGCGAGTTCATGGACTTGAACTGGCCGCCGCGCTCGCCCGTCACCTCGATGCCATCCAGCACGAAGCTCGAGAGCTCGAGCGCGACGTCCAGCGCGGCCGTGCGGCCCGCGGTCACGGTCACCGGCACGGTGTCGCTCTGGAAGCCGATGTAGCGAACGATCACATGCTGCTGGCCGGCGGGCACGCCCGTGATGTGGTATCGTCCGGCGCGGTCAGTCACCGCGTCCAGGTTGCCATTGGCCATGCGCACGCTGGCGCTGCCGATCGGGTTCCCATCCGGCCCGGTCACCCGTCCGGTGATCGCGCCGCCCTGCTGCGCGAGCGCCGTGGCGCTGCCGCCCACGATCATGGTCGCCACCAACGCGCATCGACCCAGTACCGCGACGACGGACGAACACGTCCTCATGTAGAATCTCCCAGCTTGATTGATGTTGAGCTGAATCGCACGGGGATTCTCGTGGCGCCGCATGACGGTTTGCCCGCGACATGGTACCGGACGTGCAACGCTCGTGTCGCGGCGGGGGATCTACGGGCGGAATGCGGGTGCGCGGACGCGACACGGGCGCGCCGCGAAGAGGATCGCGGCGCGCCCGTGTCGCTCGTGGCGGTGAGCGGCGGCGGCGCTCAGGGTCTGTTAGGAACCGCCGAAGAGTCTGACGGCCTTGCTGAGCATGAGGGTGGCGAAGGCGGGATGGTGCGACGCCTCGCCCGAGTAGCCCTGATCGACCTCCGCCAGCCCGGATTCGCCGTTCGTGACCGCCTGCACGTCCGCTGGGAAGGCTCCCACCCCGGCGCGCTCCAGCTCGCCATGCTGCCAATGGTCACGCGATGGCCGTGGGCGGTCGTTCACCAATCACGACGTCGCGGCGCTCCGGAACGCATACGTCTCCTTCTCGCTCGGAAAACGGCTCTGCCGAACGTCGCCGGCGAACCGCTCCACCGCCGTCGTGATCTCGCCGCGCAGATCGGCATAGCGGCGGACGAACTTCGGGGTCCACTCGAAGAGGCCCAGCATGTCCTCGGTGACGAGGATCTGCCCGTCGCATGCGACCGACGCCCCGATGCCGAGGGTGGGCACGTCGACGGCCCTGGTGATCTCGTCCGCCAGGTCGCTGGCGACGCCCTCGACGACGAGCGCGAACGCCCCCGCCTCCGCCGAATCACGTGCCTCCGCCAGCACCCGCTCCCGTTCGCTCGGGGTGCGCCCCCTGGCCCGGAATCCTCCCTCCACGTGCGCTGCCTGCGGGCGGAGCCCCACGTGACCAAGCACCGGGATCCCACGCCCGACGAGGAAGGCGATCGTTTCGGCGACCCCCTCTCCGGTCTCCACCTTCACGGCCTGGCAACCGGTCTCGCGCATGAGCGTCGCCGCGCTCCGATGGGCCACCGCCGGGCTCTCCTCGTACGTGCCGAACGGAAGGTCCACGACGACCAGCGCCCGAGACGAACCGCGCATCACGGCCTGTCCGTGCATCACCATCATGTCGAGTGTGACGCCGACGGTGGTCGGCAGCCCGTGCAGGACCATGCCGACCGAGTCACCCACGAGCAGCAGATCCACGTGCGGGTCGAGCAGCGCAGCCATCGGCGTCGTGTATGCCGTGAGCGCCACGATGCGCTCGCCATCCTTCCGGGCGCGGATCTCCGGTACCGTTCGTCGCTTCGTGCCGACGTGTTTCGACATGTTCTCTCCGTGAACGGGCCGCGTCGGCACCCGAGGTGCCGACGCTCGCAGTGCGACTGGATGCGAACCGAATCTGTCCGTGACGCCACGCCGGCACCAGGGCACACCCGTCGGTGAGCGACTTCCCTCCCGGTAACGAGGACGGTGTGCGCAGGTGCCTGGCCGGCACGGATCGCGAGCGACACCGACGTCTTCGTCGCCTGCGTGCGCCACCTGCGCGTGCCGACGCTGCGCGCCTCTACCGCACGCAGTCGCTCCGCACGCCGGTCGCCGCCGCGATCTCGGACCACGACAGGGCGCCGACACTCGCGTCCACGTGCGACGCGTAGAACACGCCCGCGGGGAAGGGCCCGAACGCCTTCTGGGTGAGCGCCACGCCATCCGTGCGCCGCGTCTGCGCGCCGGTGAAGGCGGCGACGTGCTCCAGCGTCATCCGATCGAACAGATGGTACGTGTTCGTCTCGTCGCCCTGGTCCGTGGTGATCCAGTACCCTTCCTTCTCCCCGCAGGCATAGAGCGCGATGCCCTCCGCCTGCTGCGGGAAGTAACCGCGGCCGAACACGCGCCCGGTGAACCTGCCGTTCAGGTCGTACACCTTGATGTAGGAGTCCACCTCGGTTTCCTCGGCGATCAGCAGGCGGTCGTTGGCGGCGTCCGGCGCGATGGACTCCACCACGCGGAGCACGCCGGCGCCGGCGGTGTCGCCGAAGCTCCGCAGATGCCTGGCGCTGATGCCGGCGCCACCGATGGTCACACGGAACTGCTTCACGCGCTCCCCGAGCTGCGCGTCGGGCGGCACGGTCTCCTCCGGCGTCTCGTAGTTGTCCGTCACGTACACCATGTAGGTGCCCGGCTTCTCCTCGAACCACCCGATGCCGTACGGCAGCCGCAGGAGCGAGTCGCCGAACGTGCCCATCGGCGTGAACGCCGGAAGCCGGAACGCCTGGACGCGGTGGTTGTCGCGCTCCACCACGAGCATCGCGTCGCCGATCACCGTCACTCCGTTCGGGCGGCGCAGCTGCCCCACGCCCGCGCCGGGCCCGCCCACGCGCCGGATCGGCGCTCCGGTGGCGGCGTCGTTCACCAGCACCACGTCGGTGCTCTTGGCGGTGCTCAGCAGCCAGTGCTGGCCCTCGGGGCCATGCCACACCGCCGGACCATCCACGTTGTCCGCCGAGTCGATGGGCGTGATGAACTGCTCGCGGACAATGGGTACCGGAGCGGCGGCGGCCGCCGCGGTGTCGGCGCCCGGCAGGAGCGTCACGTCGTCCGACCTGCCGCAGCCCAGGGCGACGACGGCGCCGGCGGCCACGGTGAGGCGAGCCGCGAGCGTGCGCGCGCTGCCGCGAGCCACGAGAGACCGGAGCCGGCTGGCGCGACTCGGAAGCGGATGAGAAGGCAGGAGGATGTGCATTCTGGGGATGATCGCGGTGAGGCGCCGACGGTGGCTCGTGTGCGTCGAGAGTGTGATGGACGGTGCAACTTCGACTCGCGGCGCCCGCCGTGACAGCCGCTCACGCGACCGTTACGGCTTTGCAACACCACGGCGTGCCAGGCTCGCCGATCGCTTCACCAGGCGCGCGTCGTCTCACCGCGATCCCGTTACACCGATGCGACGCGACCGTCACGCGGCCGCGTCCATCACGCGGCTAACACTCGGTGCGGTGCCGCCACCGGCATCGCGTCCCCGCGCGGAGTGTGGATGCCGCGCGCCCGGACGCCCCCAACTCCGAACCGTTACACGATGTCGACTCGTTCCCGTTCGATGCGATGGCCCGCCGGTGTGCGCGCCGGTGTGCGCGCCCTCGCCGTCCTGCTCGTCCTGCTCGCCAGCGTCACCAACGTCGCCGCGGGCCAGAGGACCGATCCCGCGGCCGTCTTCCTCACCTGGACCGGTGATCCGACCTCCACGGTGACCGTGGACTGGCACCTGCTGCCCGGCGCGGACCTGCCGCGGGTCGAGATTCGCGGGCCCGGGCTGGATGGCTGGGTGTCACGCGAGGGCCAATCCTTTCCCTTTCCCCACTCCACGCGCACGGTGCGGCGGGCGGAGCTCTCCGGCCTGCGACCCGACGCCACGTACGAGATCCGCTTCGGCGACGGCACGCGCCGCTATCGCTACCGGACGATGCCCGCCCGGCTCACGCGCTCCGTACGCTTCGCCGCCGGCGGCGATACGCGGTTCGCCGAGGAGGACTTCGGGCGCATGAACCGGGTGGTGGCGAAGTACGACCTGGACTTCGTGGTGTTCGGCGGGGACCTCTCCTATGCGAACGGCGATCCGCGTGCCGTGAGCCGCAAGGAGCAGTGGTTCGAGACCCTCACCCGCACGCTGGTCACCGCCGACGGCCGCCTCATCCCCGCGCTCGTGGGCATCGGCAACCACGAGGTGTTCAGCGCGAAGCGCTTCGACGACCTCCCCGCCCAGAGAGACTCGCTGCTCCGGGCCTACGGCCTGGCCGATGGCGACTCGCCGTACTACACGGCGCTCTTCGCGCAGCCGCGGAACCACAAGTACGGCGTGGTGGACTTCGGCCGCTACCTCTCCATCGTGCTGCTGAACACCGGGCACACGTTCCCGGTGGCCGGCGAGCAGACGGCGTGGCTGGACACGGTGCTCACCGCGCGCACAGCCGTGCCGCACGTCTTCCCCGTGTATCACGTGCCGGCCTACCCCTCGGTGCGCAGCTTCGACGGCGCCACCAGCCGGCTGGTGCGCGAGCACTGGGTTCCGCTGTTCGAGAAGCACGGCGTGCGGCTGGCGTTCGAGAACCACGACCACGTCTACAAGCGCACCATTCCCCTGCGCCAGGGCAAGCGCGACCCCAACGGCATCGTCTTCGTCGGCGACGGCTCCTGGGGCGTGGGCCCGCGCGAGATCGGCCGCGACCACGAGGTGAAGGGCCCGGCATGGTACATGGAGACCGCCATCTCCACGAACCACGGCATCATCGTGACCATCGACGCCGAGCGCCGGTACCTGTCGGTGGTCGACGCCGACGGGAACGTGATCGACGAGTACGCCGCCTCCCTCGAGTCGCGCGCGCCCGCCGCGGGCACGCGCTGACCCCCCGCGCCCGTCCTCCCGCCGCATTCGCCTCATGACATCGCACTCCATCCTGCCAATCATGATCCGCCTCTCGCTCGTCCGTCTCGCCCGTGCCGGCATCCTGGCCGCCCTGCTCGCGCTGCTCGTCCTTCCGGCCGCGGCCCGCGCGCAATCGGTGCGCCACGTGCCCGCCCAGCACCCCACCATCACGGCGGCCATCGCCGCGGCCGTGGATGGCGACAGCATCGTGATCGCCTCCGGCACGTACCGCGAGACACTCGTGCTGAACGGCAAGGCCATCACCATCATCTCGCAGGCGGCGCGCGCCGGCGCCGCGCGCGCGGCCGACTCCACGATCATCGATGGCGGCGGGGCCCCGCGCGTGGTGCTCGTGGACAGGACGCAGCGCAAGCCGGTGGCGCTGGTGGGGCTCACGATCCAGAATGGCGACGACTGCATCTACGGCCACGGGATCTTCCACCTGCTCCGGAGCCGGATCACCGGCTGCACCGACGGCATCGACTACGATCGCACCGGCGGCGGCATCCTCCGCGGCAACGTGTTCGAAGGCAATCGCGACGACGGGATCGACCTCGACCACGACGTGCGGGCGCTCATCGAGCACAACCTCATCCGCAACAACAACGGCGACGGCATCGAGATCCGCCTCCAGCCGTACACCGGCGAGGTGGCGGAGTCGGTGATCCGTTACAACGCGATCCACGGCAACCGTGAGGACGGCATCCAGATCATCGACTATCCGGGCGTCGCGAAGCGTCGCCTCGTGCTCGTGGGCAACGTGATCTCCGACAACGGCCAGGCCGGCATCGGCTGCATGAGCGACGCGGTGACGCGTGAGGACTTCCGCGCCGCCGTGATCCCGGAGCCCATCGTGCTCGAGGGGAACCTGCTGCGCGGCCATCAGGTGGAGCTCTCCTGTGGCGGCGACAACGCGCGCCAGCGCGCGGCCATCACGCCCGCCGCGAACTAGCCGGCGCGGTTGGGCCGACCGCCCGCCTATCCGGCTCCCCGGACAGGCGCGCGGTTCGCGGCTGGGGCGCGGCTCGCGCCGCCGGGGGCGCTACATTGCGCGCATCCCCTCTCGGAGCCCGGGCCCGGATGCACGCCGCCGACCGTACCACCCCCGCCCCTCGCACGCTGTGCGCGGTGTTCGCGCACCCCGACGACGAGACCTTCAGCATGGCGGCCACGCTCGCCCGTCTCTCGGACGGCGGCGTGGCCTGCCACCTGTTCACCGCCACGGACGGCGACGCCGGCCGCAGCTCGGGGCTCGCGGTGCAGTCGCGCGAGGAGCTCGGCCGCGTCCGCCGCGCCGAGCTCCTGGAGGCGGCACGCGTGCTGGGCATCCGCGACGTGCGCTCGGCCGGGCACCGGGACGGCGAGCTGGCCGCGGTGGACGCGGACCTGCTCACCGGGGAGATCGTGCGCTGGCTGCGGCAGCACCGGCCGCAGGTGGTGGTGACGTTCGGGCCGGAAGGCGCGCCCAACGCGCATCGCGATCACCGCGCCCTGAGCCGCGCCGCCACCGCGGCGTTCTTCCTGGCCGGCCTCTCCACGGCCTTTCCTGCGCAGCTCACCGAAGGCGTGGAGCCGCACGCGCCGGCGCGCCTCTACTACATCGCCTGGCCGCGGCCCCACGCCGGCGCGCCCATCCAGGTGCAGAGCGTGCCTCCCACCGTGCGCATTCCCATGGCGGGCTGGCGACAGCGCGGGCTCGACGCGTTCGCCGCGCACCGCTCCCAGCACGTGCACGCCGAGCGGTTCGCCGAGGTCACCGCGGGGCCGGACGAGCATTTCGCCCTGGCCGCCGGCGTCGCGCAGCCGGCGGCGATGACGGACGATCTGTTCGCCGGCCTCTGACCGCGAGGCCGCTCAGCCCTCGCGCGCCAGCTCCTCGATGCGTCGCGCGAGGTCCACGTCGTGCCGCGTGATGCCGCCCGAGTCGTGCGTGCTGAGCGACACGGCCACGCGCGTGTACCGGATGTCGATGTCGGGGTGATGGTCGGCCGCCTCGGCCGCCTGGGCCACGCGGTTCACGAACGCGATGCCGGCGGGGAAGCTCGCGAACTGGTAGCCCTTCACCAGCGCGTCGCCGCGCCGGCTCCAGCCTGGCAGGGTGCCGAGCTCGCGCTGCACGTCGATGTCGGAGAGCCTGGGTCGCACGGGACGCTCGAGGATGGGAGGTGTGGGAACATAGCGCACCCGTGCCGCGCGAGGTGGCCGAACGCCGCGCGGCACGCCGTCCCGGTGAAGGGCCGACGTGCCGCAGGGTGCGTGGATCGCTCCACGGGTCATGGGCAGAACCGTCAGGTTCGCGGCATGTCCACGCTGCAAACGACCAGAATGGGCAAGAGTAACGCCAGGGCGGCGGGCCGGGGGTGCGGCCCGCCTCGAGTGGCGGCCGGGCTTGACCTCCGACCGGGGCCAGTCGTCCAGGGAATAGCCTCTCACCCCTGGTCGTCCCATGGCCCGCTCACAGCTCAAGCTCGAACCGTGCGTCGATTGCGGGGCGCACATCAGCCCCCGGATGCTTCGCTGCCCCATCTGCGGGACGTCGCGCTCGAAGGTGGCCCCGCGCGCCTGGACGCTGCTCGCCGTGCTCGCGCTGCTCGCCCTGGCCTTTGGCACCTCGGCCCTGGACGGGATCTGGGCGGCGAACTGAGGGCAGCGGGCGGAGACTACCGCGTCGCGCACGCGGTGAAGCGTCACCGGCGAGGAGCGTGGCCGCCGATGACGGCGGGCGGCCACTGCCGTTCAGGGGCTCCGCTCGGGTAGGCAGAGCCGGTCGACACCGGGGGACCCGAGCCTCCCCCGGGTCCCCCGGCGGTCAGCTCACGGCGCCCCGCGGCGCGCCAACCCCCGGTAGTACTCCTCCACCGCCCGCCGGTAGCCCGCCGGCACCTCGCCGGAGCGGCCGAGCGTGGGGGCATCGAGGCTCTGGTCGCCGAGCGCGCGGCGGAGCGCGAACTCGAACGCCTTGAGCCCGTCCACTACCTGCGCCTGCAACGCCGCCAGCTCCGCGGGATCGTCGAAGGCGCGGCTGCTCTCCAGGGCGCGCAGCCGCGCGAGCTCCGCGTCCAGCGCGCGCACGTCCATCCCCTGCCGGGCGAGCTCGCGACGCAGCTCCTCCGCGTCGCTGCGCCGCTCGCGCAGCTCCCGGCGAAGCTGCCGCTGCTCCTCGCCGCTCAGCCCACCCGTGCCCAGCGGCGGCGGACCGCCCTGCCCCGGTGAGCCCGCCGTGCCGAGTTGCGCGCGGCCACCGGGCTGACGGTCAGACGGCTGGCCGCCCTGCCCGCCCTGGCCCTGGCCCTGCTGGCCCGCCTGCCCCGCCTGCCCCTGCGCGCCGCCAGCCGTTCCACCCTCCGCCCGCTCCCGCGTGCGCTCGGCCAGCGACTCCATCCCGCGCACCAGATCGCGCGTCCGGCCCAGCGCCTGGCTCTCGCGACGCTCGGGCGAGTCGCCGAGCGCGCCCAGCGCGCCGGCCACCTGCTCGCGCACCGCCTCGATCTCGCGCCCGATCTGCGGCTCCAGGTTCCGCGCCACCTGCGGCGCGCCCCGGCGCAGCGCGTCGCGCGAGTAGCGCAGCTTGTCCGGCAGGCGCCGCTCGCGGATGCCCTGAGCGGTCTCCTGGAGCTGACGCGCCGCCCGCGGCTGATCGCCGCGCGCCCCGCGCGCCAGCCGCTCGAGCTGCGTCTCCAGCCCCGTCACCTCGCGGGCCAGCGTGTCCTTGCGCGCGGCCAGCTCCTCGGCACGGCGCGCCGCGGTGCTGTCGCCCACACCCGCGCCGCCCAGCCGCTGCATCTCACTGGCGATCGCGCGCTGCTCCCGCGCCACGCGCTCGGCGCGCTCCATCACGTCGCGCTTCGCCTGCTCCAATCGCGAGCCCTGCGCGCGGTCCAGGCTCTGGCGCGCCTGCTCCAGCCGCTCCAGCGCCTGCGCGCTCTGCGCCTGCCCCCGCTGGCCGCCGGCCGCCGAGTTGCGCATGGCGGCGGCCGCGTCCTGCAGGCGACGGCTGGTCTCGTCGAGCTCCGGCGAGCGGCGCTCGCGCGCCAGCCGCTCCAGCCGGCGCGCCAGCTCCTCCGCCTCCTGCGCGAGCTGGCGCTGCGCGCCACCGCCGCCGCCTCCGCTCGCGCCGGACGGCGCCTGCATCCCCTGCCGCCGACGCTCCATCTCCTCGTTGGCCAGCTGCTGCCGGCGCGCGAGCTCCTTCAACCGCTCCAGCGTCTCGTCCACCGCGCGGTCGCCGGCGGCCTGCTGCCCGGCGTTGGGCACCGTCTCGTACTGGTTGCGCAGCTTGTCCGTCTCCAGCTCGAAGAGATCCGCCAGATCCTCGGCGCTCGATCCCTCGCCGCCGCCACCTCCACCGCCGCCTCCGCCGAAGCTCACCTCCACCTCGCGAAACGCCGCCTCGGCGCGCTGCAGGTGCTGCAGTGCGCGCTGCTCCGGCCCCAGCGCCTCCTGCGCCGCCTGCCGCGAGAGCGCGGTCTCGGCCTCGCGCATGGCCGCTATCGCCAGCGGCAGCTCCCGCGCGATGGTGGCGAACGCGGAGTCCATGCCGATCACGCCGCGCGTCACCAGCTGCTGCTGCAGCTCCTCGGTGCGCGTGCGCACCGTGCCCTGGGCCAGCACGATGGTGGCCACGTTCTCGCGGAACGTCGTCGCGCCGTCGGTGGCGCGGTCGCGCAGGGTGCGGAAGGTGGCGGCCACCACGTCGCGCTGCCGCGCGGAGAGCGCGCCCGGCTGGTCGGCGGGCGCCCCGCCACCGCCGCCGCCACCCTGATCCGCCTGGCGATACTCCTGGTCGAACGGACGTACCGTCAGGAAGTAGATGTCGGTGCTGGCCTGCTTGGCGCCGGAGACGCCGTCGTTGTCGGTGGCGCGCGCGTAGTAGCTCACCACGTCGCCCGGCTCCACCTGGAACTCCTCCAGAAAGAACGTGTGACCGGCCGAGACCTCGCGGCGCGGCGTGCCGTTCTGCAGCGCCACCGTGCGCTCCGGGCCACCGTTCACCGAGTACACCAGATCCAGCCGGGCCACGCCGTAGTCGTCCTCGGCCACGGCCTCGGCGAACACCTCCTCCAGCGCGGTGGCGCGCGTGTCGCGCCCCGGCTTCGCCAGGCGCACGCTCGGCGCCTGGTCATCCACCACGTCGATGGTGTAGTCCAGCGAGCCCGGCGCCATGCGTCCATCCGGCCCGGCCAGCCGGATGGTGTAGAAGCCGGCGCGCTGCACCCGCAGGTCGCCCACCAGCATGCCGTCGGCGCCGGGCACCAGCGGCACGGTGTCGCGCCCCTCCACCACGAGCTGCCCCGCGCTGGACGGCCGGGTGGTGCGCACGTGCACCCGCACCACCGTGCCGCGCAGCGCGGACACGTCCCCCCCGCCCTCCACGGTATCCGGCGCGAGCCCGGTGTACGCGGGGTAGCGATAGGCCAGGTCGATGCGCTCGGTGTATGGCAGGTCGGCCACCGCCAGCGTGAACGTGGGCGTGCGCGCGGCCCCGGCCTCCACGTAGTACTGCATGGGCGCACGGATGTCGAACACGCGGGCCGTCCATCCCTCCTCCGCGGCGCGGGCCATCGGCATCCGCTCCCAGTCGCCCGTGGAATCGCGCCGCACCACGAGCATCACGGAGTCCACCGGCGCCGAGGGTCGGGCGACGATCCGCTGGTCGCCGCCGCGCGCGACCGTCGCGTTGCCCGGCGTCACCTCCACGCGCAGCCCCGCCGCCGCGGCCCTGGCCTGGCCCCACGGCATGAAGAGCAGCCGCGCGCCGTCGCGCATGGACGCCGGCCCGAACGCGAGCAGCAGCGCGCTGGCGCCGGCGGCGATCGCGAACATCACGGCCGGCCAGCGCACCGCGCCGTGTCCCAGCTCGGCGTGCGCGCCCAGCGTGCGCGTGCGCTCCACGGTGTGTGTCACCAGGCGGCGCACGAGCGCGGGCGACGTCTCCGCGTGCGCCGCGCGGCCGTGCTCCACCGCGCTCACCAGCGCCGCGTCCAGCCCGGGCACGTGCTCCTCCACGTACAGGGCCACCTCCGCATCCGACGGACGCCGCAGCAGCGCGCGGCCCACGAGCAGCGCCAGCAGCACCACGAGCACCGCGTACGCGTGCAGCCGCACCACCAGCAGCGCCGTCTCGCCAAAGCGGAAGCGCGCGACGAGCAGCGCGGCCACGGCCACCACCACGATGGCGGCCACCAGCCATACCAGCAGCCCGCGGAGCGCGCGCCCCAGGCGCCAGCGATCGCGCACGCCGCGCACCGCGCGCAGCAGCTCGTCGTAGCTCGTGGCCGGGGTCGTGGGAATGGTGCTCGCCATGCTCGCCTCCGTTTCGTGCCTACCGCGCCGCCGCACTCACCCGCGGGCGCGGGAGAGCCGGTTGCCCAGTGTCGCCTCGCCGATCACCACCGCCAGCAGGGCCACGATGGCCCACCACCACAGGCGCTGCCGCTCCTCCTGTGCCGGCGGCGCGAGCGCCGCCGCATCCATGCGCGCCGCGCCCGCGCCCGACGCCGTGGCCACGGTGAGCGCGGCCGGATCCAGCCGCGCCAGATCCGCTTCGGCGGGATCCACGTTCACCGCCACCGGATAGCGCCGCTCGTCGCGTCCTTCCACCCGCCGCACCTCGTAGAAGCCGGTGCCGGCGAGCGCGAGCGACGTCCCCACCGGGCCGCCCAGCGTGGCCTGGGTGCCGTCCGGGCTCCGCGCCAGCCACTCCACCTCGGCCGCGTCCACCGGTGCCACGCCCTCACCACTCACCGCGGCGGCATACCGCTCCACGTCCAGCGCCTCGCCCGTCGTGAACGCGGGCGTGTCGCCGCTCCAGCCGGAGGCATGCCGCGCGAGCTGGTGTACGAGCGGCACGAACACCGGCTGCAGCGGCAGGTCGTTCCAGCTGTTGTCCAGCGGCGTGGCCAGCACCAGCACGCGACCGCGCCCCACCACCCGCTCCACCAGCGCCGGTGCGCCGTCGTCGAAGCGCGCCAGCACGCGATCGGTGGCCGCGGGCCGGATGAGCCGGTAGCGCTGCACCTGCGCCGTGGCCAGGTCTCCGCTGCGCGGCGAGCGGAAGAGCGCGAAGATGGGATGCGTGCGCTCGGTGCTGGCCACCGTGGCCGCGCGCGCCTCGCGCCGCACCACGCCGCCCACCGCCGGCAGCAGCTCCGTGGCCGCGCCCCCCTCGGCGGCGCCGGCGCCCAACGTCACGATGAGCCCACCGCCCTCGCGCACGAAGCGCGCGAGCCGGCGTCCGGTCTCCCCATCGGGCAGCGCGGTGCCGTTCACCACCACCAGCGTGGGCCCGGCGAGATCCGCCGGCCGCACGCGATCGCGCGCGACCGCGCTCACCCGCCAGGGTGGCGCGGCGCCCAGGGCGAGCGCCTGCGTGAGATAGAGACTCGAGCGTGCCGGCGCGCCCGTGGGCGCCACCACGAGCGCGGAGCGCAGCTGCCCGCGCGACACCACGAAGCGCAGCGTGTCGTCCACCGGCAGCGCGTCCGGCGCGAGCGTCACCGTGCCGCGCGCGAAGCCCGGCGGCAGCGGCGTGGGCGCGAACGCCGCCACCACCGCGCCGCGCGCGGGCACCGTGACGGCGAGCGTCTGCAGCGTGCGGCCGTTGAGCGCGAGCGTGGCGGTACCGGTGGCGGGCGCGTCGCCGCGATTCACCAGCCGCACCGCCGGCGCCACCTGCTCCACGTCGTCCACGAGCTCGCGCCGCAGCTCCACGCTGGCCGCGGTGAGGTTGGCCGCGCCGCCATCCCCGTCGCCCGCCACGTCCCGCGTGATGACCGCGGTGCCCATCGGCAGCCGCACGTCGGCGGCGCCGTCCCACCCCGCGCGCTGGAGGTCGGTGACCAGCACCACCTCGCCGCGCGGGCGATCCGACTCGCCGAGCACCTGCTGCGCGAGGCGCAGCGCGGGCGCGTAGCGCGTGACGCCCGCTCCCGGACGAGCCGCGTCCAGCACCGTGCGCACCGTGGCTGCGTCGCTCCCCGCCGGCGCGGCGGGCGCCGCGGTGGCGTCGAAGAACGCCAGCGTCACGCGGTCGCCGTCCCGCAGGCCGTCCAGCACCTCGCGGGCCGCGGCCTGCGCGCGCGGCCACCGATCGCCCACCGCCATGCTGTACGAGCGGTCCACCAGCAGCACCACCTCGCGCGCGTCGGACGGCGTGGTGGTGATGAGCGCGCCGCGCCCCTGGAGGAAGGGCCGCGCGAACGCCAGCGCCAGCAGCACGAGCGCCAGGCAGCGCAGCGCGAGCAGCGCCAGGTGCTTGAGCCGCTGGCGCCGCACGGACTGGTACGGGATGCGCCGCAGGAACATGAGCGACGGGAACTCCACCGTCTGCTTGCGCTCGCGCTGCAACAGGTGCAGCGCGATGGGCAGTGCCACGGCGGCCGCGGCCGCGAGAAAGAGGGGAGCGAGGAATCCCATGGGCGGGAGCTCCGGTCAGCGCACGCGCGCCATCCGCTGGCGCGCCGTGAGGAAGTCGAACAGCGCCTCGTCGAGCGGGCGGCTGGTGTCCAGCAGCCGGTAGTCCACACCGCCCTCCCCGAGCAGCGTGCCGAGCGCGGCGATGTGCGCGGCCACGAGCTCGCGGTACTGCTCACGCAGGTACTCGGGCACCACGGGCATGTGCTCGGCGCTCTCCAGGTCCTCGAAGCGCGCGGGCCCGTCGTACGGGAACTCGCGCTCGGCGGCGTCCAGCACGTGGAACACGATCACGTCGCTGCCAGCGCCGCGCAGCCGGTGCACCACGTCGCGCACCACCTGCGGCTCCTCGTACAGGTCGCTCACCAGCGCCACGATCCCGCGCCGCCGCAGCCGCTCCGCCACCTGCGTGAGCGGGCGCGCCAGATCCCCGGCCCCGCCCGCCTCCGCCTGGTCGATGGCGTGGAGCGCGATGGGCAGATGGCGCCCCGACGGCGGCACGTACGTCCGGATCTCCGCGTCGAAGGTGACGAGCCCCACGCGGTCGCGCTGGCGCTGCGCGAAATAGAGCAGGCACGCGGACAGGTAGCGCGCGTAATCCAGCTTGCTCACCCGGCCGCCGCTCGCGAAGCGCATGGAGCGCGAGACGTCGAGCAGCACCGTACACGCCGCGTTGGTCTCGGCCTCGTACTCCTTCACGTGGTACCGGTCCGTGCGCGCCCACAGCCGCCAGTCCACGTGGCGCACGTCGTCGCCCGGCGTGTACGGCCGGTGCTCGGCGAAGTCCGTGGACACGCCGAAGTGCGCCGAGCGGTGCAGCCCGGTGATGAACCCCTCCACCACCGTGCGGGCGAGCAGCTCCAGGTTCCCGATGCGCGCGAGCACCGCGGGATCCAGGAATCGCGCGCCGGCGGCCGGCGTGGGACGAGCGGCGGCGGTCACGCGGCGGCCCTACATGCGCGACTTGGGGGTGGGCACGGCGTCCAGCAGCCCATCCACGAGCTGCTCCGGACGCACGCCCTCGGACTGCGCGTGGAAGTTGACGAGCACGCGGTGCCGCAGCACCGGGCGCGCCAGCGCGCGCACGTCGTCGAACCCCACGTGCGTGCGCCCGTGCATGAGCGCCCGCGCCTTGCCGCCGAGCACCAGGAACTGTGCGGCCCGCACGCTGGCGCCGTAGGCCACGTAGCGCTTCACGAGGTCCGACGCGCCGGGGGACCGGGGGCGCGACGCGCGCGCCAGGCTCACCGCGTAGCGCGCCACGGCGTCCGACACCGGCACACGCCGCACGAGCTGCTGGAACGCCAGCAGCTCGGCGCCGGTGACCACGCGCTCCAGCGGCGTGACGCGCGCCGAGGTGGTGGTGCGCACGACGTCCACCTCGTCGTCCTCGTTCAGGTAGTCGATCACCAGCTCGAACATGAAGCGGTCCAGCTGCGCCTCGGGCAGCGGGTACGTGCCCTCCAGCTCGATCGGGTTCTGCGTCGCGAAGACGAAGAAGGGCTCCTCGAGGGTGTAGGTGCGCCCCTGCACCGTCACGCGATGCTCCTGCATGGCCTCCAGCAGCGCCGACTGCGTCTTGGGCGGCGTGCGGTTGATCTCGTCCGCCAGCACCACGTTGGCGAAGACGGGCCCCGGCACGAACGTCATCCGCCGCGCGCCCGTGGCCGGGTCCTCCTGGATGATGTCCGTGCCGGTGATGTCGCTCGGCATGAGGTCCGGCGTGAACTGGATGCGCGAGAAGCGCAGGTCCAGCACGCTGGCCAGGCTCTGCACGAGCAGCGTCTTGGCCAGCCCCGGCACGCCCACGATGAGGCTGTTGCCGCCCGCGAAGAGCGCGATGAGCGCCTGCTCCACGACGTCGTCCTGCCCCACGATGCGCTTGCGCAGCTCGCTGGCCAGCCGGCCGCGGACGGATGCGAGCTGCTCGGCGAGGGCGAGGTCGTCGAGGGCGAGCTCGGATGGCTGAGTGGAGGTCATGAGAGAGGGTGAAGCGGTGGAATGGAGCCTGGCCGGCGAGCGTCGGCTCAGTGCGTCATCGCGTACATCACGTAGTTCACGCCCAGCTTGTACGCCTCGTTGGACATCTGGACCGGCAGCAGCCCTTCGTCCGACCACTCCCAGTAGTCGCCGATGTCGTTGTTGAAGTTCACGATCATCATGAGGCGCTTGTCCGGGTCGTTGTCCTCGAACACGCCGTAGAACTGCGACTGCAGGCCGAAGTACGGGTGCGTGTACTCCAGGGACTCGATGTGGAAGAAGGCATCGAACACTGGATGCGAGACGTCGAGCGGCACGAGGCGCGCCTGGGGCAGCACGACGCGCATGACCTGCTCGAAGTTGTCCCACTGCCCGGGGCCGGCGAAGTCGTCCACGATCAGGAAGCCGCCCTTGAGCAGGTAGTTGCGCAGCCCCTCGGCCTCGGCCGGCGACGCGGTCCAGAAGCCCGGCTCGCACAGGTACGCCACCGGGTACTTGAACAGTTCCGGATCGTCGAGCGCGAGGATGTTGCCGCCTTCCTGATACGGCCGCATCCGCGTGAGCTCGCGCAGGATGGTGGTGAAGTGCCGCTCGGCGCGCGGATAGTCGTGGTCCCACTTGAGGTCCCGCCGGAAGCCGCGCGAGCCGCCCATGGGGTCGAACTTGATGCGCACGAAGGTGAAGCGGCCGTCGTACGGGATGTTGGGCGCCGGCGAGTCGCCCGGGCTCCCGCGGCCGAAGCCCTGCGCCGAGAGGCCCAGCGCGCCGGCGGCCAGGAGCGAGAGCACCGCGGCGGCGTGACGCAGCGAGAAGCGCATGATCAGCGGCCTCCGGCGCCGGAGCCCTGCAACGCGAGCAGCAGCTCCTGCGCCTTGTCGAAGTTGGGAGCGTCTTCCAGCGCCTGCAGCACCGTGCGGCGCGCGGCCGCGCGATCGCCGGCCTCGTACTGCGCGCGCGCCAGCTGATACAGCGCTTCGGCCCGGTCCACCGGCCCGAGCGCCACCACCGCGGCGCGCTCGCGCACCGCGGTGCGCCGGTCGCCGGTGGCGGCAGCCAGCGCGGCCAGCCGCTCGTGCAGCGCCGCGTCGTACGGCGAGATCCAGATCGTCTGCTCCAGCGCTCGCGCGGCGCCCGTCGAGTCGCCGAGTTGCAGCTGCACCTCGGCGTGCGCCAGGTACGCGTCGTAGAAGTCCTCGTCGCGTGCCGTGAGGGCGGCCAGCTCGCGCGCCGCGCCCTGCAGGTCGCCCTGGTCGCGGCGGATGCGCGCCAGGTACCAGCCCGGGCTCTCCGGTCCCACCGCCTCCGGCAGCAGCGCCTTCGCGCGCTCCAGATACGGCACCGCCTGCGCCGGCTGCCGGGCGGCGTAGAGCGCCCGGCCGCGCGCGAGCTGCGCGTAGTAGTTGCCCTCCTGCGGGGCGGCGGCCGCGCCCGCGTCGTCGCCCTCGGGCGGGCCCTCCCGCACCGCGGCCAGCTGCCGGCCGAAGCGCTCGCGCATGTATGCGTCGAAGCGGCGGTCCAGATCCGCTGGCGTGGTACGCAGCACGCGCTCCACGGCCTGCGGCGTGGTGAGCCGGTCGCCGTAGGCGCGCACCAGCGCCGGCACCGCCGCCTCGCCCCACTCGCGCTCCATGAGCTCCACCACGAGCGACGCCTGGTAGTACGAGAAGAGGATCTGCTCCGGATACGCCGGACGCACGAAGCCGTCGTTCAGGCGGCTCACCGGCAGCAGCCGGTTCTGCGCGTAGGCGGTGAGGAACTCGGGCGTCGCGTCCGCGCCCCACCCCGGCCGCGCGCGCCGCTCCTCCCGCACCGAGATCCCCTCGCTCAGCCAGCGCGGCACGCGATGCCCGCTGGCGCCCAGGGTGAAGGCGTGCGCCAGCTCGTGCCAGAAGGTGGAGCCCCAGTTGAACGCCCCGCGGTCGCGCGCCGCCGGCGAATCCATGGCCAGCACCGAGCCGAAGCTCACCCCCACCGCGTCGAACCCGGCCAGCCCCACCGTGCGCACCGAGAAGTCCGCGTGGCGCGGGTAGAGCTCCAGCCGCACCGGCGTGGGCGGCCGGTAGTCGTAGCGGCGCGCGAGCGAGTCGTACGCCTCCTCGGCGAGCGTCGCGAGATACGGAGCGAGCAGCCCCGTCTCCTTTGGATCGGTGACGAACACGAAGCGCGGCGTGCGCGTCTCCTCGTACTTGGCCGTGGCGTCCAGCAGGTCCAGCGTGTTCTTGGTCCACACGTCGTACGGGTCGCCGGCGAACGCGCGCTCCAGCGCCTGCCGCCCGGCGGCCATCTGTCCCACGCGCAGCTGGTTGACACCGAGCAGCGCGGCCGTGCTCCACGACGTGGAGTCCAGGCGCACGCCCTCGGCGGCGAAGCGCACGGCGTCCGCGTACAGTCGGTTGCGCGCGCTCTGCGCGGCGAGCACCGCGTACAGCTCCGCGCCCTGCGGGTTGCGCGCCAGCGCGCGGCGGCGCACGGCGTCGAAGCCCGCGCTGTCGCCGGCCAGCCAGCGTGCCGCGGCCAGCGTGGCCAGCGCGTCCAGCCGCGTGGAGTCCACGGCCAGCGCCTGCTCGGCCTGCGCCGCGGCCTCGGCGTACGCCTCGGCGTCCAGCGAGGAGCGGGCGAGCAGCACATGTGCAGGCGCGAAGCGC
Source organism: Gemmatimonadaceae bacterium (assembly GCA_036266115.1). GTDB lineage: Bacteria > Gemmatimonadota > Gemmatimonadetes > Gemmatimonadales > Gemmatimonadaceae > DATANT01. The sequence continues at coordinate 23,567 of DATANT010000344.1, forward strand.
GCATTGGTCTGCAGCGCCTGCCGCGCCTGCGCGGGCGCACCCGGCTGACCGTCGAAGTGCAGCCGGCGCGCGGCCAGCCAGAGCGCCTCGGCGTGGCGCGGGTTGGCCGCGAGCAGCGGCGCGAGCGTCTGCTGGGCCTCCGGGCTGTTGAACTTCTCCAGGAAGAGCTCCGCCAGGCGCAGGCGCGGCTCGGGGTCCAGCGTGTCGGCGGCGATGGCCAGGTCATACAAACGCAGCGCGTCCCGGAACCGCTGCGGCTCGGTGCGTCCCAGATAGCGCGCCGCGGTGCCGAGCGCGGTGAGGTCGCTGCTCGTACGCGGCGCGCCACCGCTGCCCAGCGCATCATCGAGCGTGGACGCGAAGCTCCGCATGGCCTCGTCGCGCGCGCCGCGGTCCATCGCGAGCACGGCGAGCTGCACGCGCGCCGCCAGCGAGTCCGGCGCGCGCGCGGCCAGCGCCTGCTCGAACGCCCGCTCGGCGCCGGCCAGGTCACCGCGCTCCCGCCGCAGCACGCCGAGCGTGGTGTGGAACGCCGCGCCGCCGGGCGCGGCCGTCCACTGCTCGGCGTGGCGGATGGCGTCGTCGTAGCGGCCGACGTCCGCCAGGGCGCGCAGCAGCGCGAGGCGATCGGCGGTCGCGGCGTCCGGCGCCGCGGCCAGGCGCGTGTAGCGCGCGATGGCCTCGTCGTAGCGACCGGCGTGCAGGGCGGCGGCGGCGTCCGCGCGCTCGTCGCCCGAGGGGCGCATGGCGCACGCGGAGAGCGCGAGTACCCCCACGGCGAACGCGCCCACGCCGGCGCGAGCGAGCCGGGCGAGCGACGGTGTCGCGTTCGGCGTCGCGTTCGGCATGACGCGCCTCATCGGCTCGCTCCGCGTAGCTGGCGATTCACCTGCGCGAGCTGCACCAGCAGCTGCTCCAGCTCGCGCTCGTACACGTCGGCCGCCATGCTGCTCTTGCGCGCGCGCAGGTCGGCGATGCGCTGCTCCAGCGCGGCCTTCCGCTGCTCGAGCGCCGCGCTCTCCGGCGTCGCGGCCGCGCCGGCTCGCGCCACCGTGCGGCCGCCCACGAAGAAGGCGCGCGCGAGCTGGCCGTCGCCGGTGCGGCCATCGGGTTCGGCGGTGGCGGTGCCGTCGCCATCGTCGTCCAGCTGCGCGTGCTCGGTGAGCAGCCGGCGATCGCGCTCATAGACGCTCGCCGTCTCGCGCCGCGCGAAGGTGTACGCCTCGAGCAGCGACACCCGGCCGTCCTTGTCCACGTCGGCGCCGTCAGCGGCGTAGGCACGCACGAAGTGCGTGCCGAAGCGCGTGCCGTTGCGCTCGGCGCCACTCTTGGTGGCCGTGATCACCACGCGGCCGTGCGCCGAGAGCGCGGGCACGAAGCCGCCGCTCGCGCTGGCTGTGTTCACGAATGCCACGCGGCCGGCCTTCACCGGCGCGAGCAGGCGGGCGAAGTCGCCGGCCGCGAGGTCGGGGCCCGGCAGGTTGAAGCGCGGCACGTCGCCCTGCGCGCTGCCATGCCCCACGAGCAGGACGAGCACCTGGTCCGCGGGGCCCGCCTGGCTGGCGAGCGCGGCGAACGCGCGCTCCACGCCGGCGCGATCGGAGCGGGCAGAGATGCGGGCGGGGTCGCGGGCGGGATCCTCGGCGAGCCAGGTGACGTGGGTCTTCGGGAGACCCAGGCGGAGGGCGGCGTCCACCATCGAGGCGCCGGCTTCGAGGAAGGCGGCGCGGTACTGCGGCTCGCCGCCCGCGCCCGTGATGAGGAGGAGGTGGGTGGTGGGCGCGGCGGGCTGGAGGTTGGAATGCGGGTGCGACGGCGGCGGGGAGGCGGGATCCGGGCTCGCGGCCGCGAGCGTCATCGCGCGGGGGTCCCCCCCCAACAACGACGCTACCGCCGCCGCCCCCATCCCGCACCACCACTTCCCCGCCAGCCGTACCCGCATCACGCCACCCCCCGCATCCGTCGGTAGCCCCACTCCGCCCCCAGCAGCCCCACCAGCAGCAGCAGCACCGCCGGCATGTCCCACAGATCCTTGCGCTCCGGCACCGTCGTGCCGCTCTCCGTGTAGATCACGTCGCGCGGCAGCGCCGCCACCGTGGCCGCCGTGTAGAACCGGCCGCCCGTCTCCTCCGCCAGCCGCCGCAGCATCGGCGCCCGCATCCCCGCGTCGAACGCCTCCGCGTCGCTCTCCGCCACCCGCGCGTACCCCGTGCCGGCCTCCAGGGTCTCGTCGCCGCGCCGCGCCGACGCGGTGAGCACGTACGTGCCGCGCTCGGTGGGCGTCACGGCGGCGCGGTACTCCCCGTCCCGCTCGCCCGTCCAGGCCAGCGGCACCTCCTGCACCTCGCCCGACGGCGCCTGCACCCGCACCCGCACCTCCGCGTCGCTCGCCATGTGCCACGCCGAGTCGCGCACCTCGGCGCGCAGGCGGAGCGGAGCGCCCGCCTCCACCTGGTCCGCCTCCGCGGCCACCGTCACGCGCTCCGGCACCTCGCTCACCAGCCAGCGCAGCATCTGTCGCCAGAAGCGCTCGTGCGTCTGGTCGGCCAGCGGAATGTCGGCATGCATCTGCCACAGCCAGCTGTCCTGCACCGGGAGCGCCATGGCCACGCCGCGCCCGTAGCGCTGCATGGTGAGCACCACGCGCTCCGCCTCGTCCGTGGGCTGCGCGCCGGCGGCCGGGCGCGCGCTGGCGCCGGTGGCGGCACCGGTGGTGGCGCCGGTGGTGGTACCCGGGCTCGCCGCGGCGCCGGCGGACTCCACACGGCCCGAGAGCAGCACGCTGGCGCCCGGCTTCACCCCGCGCACGCGGTTCACGCTGGTGAGCGGCGGCAGGGCAGCCCACCGCGCCGCCGAGGAGTCCGTGGTGCCGGCGAGCTGCAGCGCGGCGTGCGCGCGGCCGGCCGCCGTGGGCGTCACGCGGAGCGTGGCCAGCGGCGTGCTCTCCGGCGCCTCCCGCGCGGCCCCCAGCTCCACCGGCAGCACCTCGGCCAGCGGCGTGCCGGCGTAGCCGCCTTCGGCGAAGGCCAGTGGGCCGCCCAGGGCGAGCAGCCCGCCCCCGCGCTCGCCCACGAACTCCGTGAGCATGCGCAGCTGCTCGAGCGAGAAGAAGCTCGCCTCCACGCTGCCCAGGATCACCGCGCGGTAGCCGAACAGCTCCGCGCGCGACGTCGGGAAGCCGTCGCGCAGCTCCGTGCTGTCGTTCACGCCCAGTCGCAGGAACTTGCCGTCGGCGCTGCGCAGCAGCGTCACCACCTGCAGGTTGGGGTCGTCCGCCACGGCGCGGCGCAGGAACTTGAGCTCGAAGCGCGGCTCGCCCTCCACGTAGAGGATCCGCTCGCGCCCATCGCGCACCGTCACCAGCACCTCGCGGCCGTTGTTGGCCGTGATGGTCTCACCCGGCTGCGCCGCCACCCGCACGCGGAGCGCGCGCGCGCCGGCCTCGGTCACCGGCACCAGCAGGCGCACGCGCGCCGTCCCCTCGTCGCGCGGCAGCCGCACCGGCTGCGACGCCACCACCCGGCCGCCATCCTCGGCCACCAGTTGCACCGTCTGGCCGGCGTAGCCGGTGTGGGAGAGCGCGACGTCCAGGGCCACCGTGCTGCCCACCAGCGCCGAGCGCGGTGCGTCCACCTGGGAGAGCTGCACGTCGCGCGAGAGCTGCTCGCGGCCCACGCCCACCGTGAACACCGGCACCCGGCGCCCGCCGCCCAGCAGCGCGCCGGCGAGCGCCGAGTCGGCGTTGTCGGCGCCATCGGAGACCAGCACGATGCCGGCGAGCGGCGTGCCGGCCAGCTCGTCGGAGATCTGCCGCAGCCCCGCGTCCACCTGCGTCCGCGTGCCGTCGAACGCCATGGAGTCCGCGCCGGCCACCCGGTGGGCGGCGTGGGAGAAGCGGAACACGCGCAGCGTGAACTGGCGCGCGAGCTGGGCGTAGAGGGCGCTGTCCGGCCCTCCGAACAGCCGGCGCACCACGTCGGCGCGCGGGCGGCCGTCCTCGTCGGCCAGGCGCATGCTGCGCGAGTCGTCCAGCATCACGGCCAGCACGTTGCGCTGCGGCACCACCGCGCTCACCACCAGCGAGGGCCGCAGCAGGAGCACCGCCAGCACCAGAATGGCCGCGCCGCGCAGCGCGGCGAGCACCACGCGGTCGCGTCGGCTGGTGCGCGCGGCCACCCCGCCGTAGGTGCGCAGCGCGAGCGCGCCCACCATCACGGCGGCCAGCGCCACCACGAAGGCCACGCCCGGCGCGGCGAGCGAGAAGATCCCCTTCTCGAACACCACCGGGCGGTACTTGAACAGAAACTCGAAGACGGACGCGAGCGTCAAGGCCATCGTCCTCTCGACGTGGTTCGGGCCGCCAATGTGCGCGGCGGCCCTGCCATCGTCAGTACGCGGGCGCCTGTCCTTGCGACATCCTTACACGGCGTCGCGCGAGGTCTGCTGTGGCCGCCCCTGGTTGGCTCCTGGATTCAGTGGAGAGATACGAGCGGGAACGGGTCCCGACCAGGGGTCAGCGGACCCTCACGGCGCGTCCGTCGGCGGTTGCCGCACGGGCACCTCGCCGCGTGGCGGCGCGTCGCTCGGCAGCGCGGGTGGCGGCAGGAGGGCGTCCAGACGCACGAGATCGCTCGTGCGCGAGGCGTCGGCCACGCGGCGGGCCCGCTCGATGGCGGTCCGCGCCGCCGCGGTGTCGCCGCGCAGGCCGAGGGCGATGCCCAGCGTGGCGCCGCCGATCACGTAGTTCAGTGCGATGCCGGACGACGCGCGGTCCACCCACTCGCCGCGGCGCACGATGGCCTCGGGGCCACGGAAGACATCGTCCCACAGCGCGCGCGTGCGCGCCACGTCCATCACTCCCTGGCCTGGGATCTCGATCATGTCGCGCGACGGCGGCAGCGAGTCGCCCGCCAGGCGGCGCGCCAGCCCCTGCGTCACCAGCCACGGCCCCAGGCCCAGCCGATCGGGGTAGTCGCCCATGGTGCTCGAGAAGTGCACGGCGCGCGTGCCGGCGTTGTCCCGGATCATCCGCAACACCAGCAGGTCCGCGCGCTCCAGCGCGCCGTAGCGCAGGTTGCGGGGGTCCACCAGCGCCTCCACCCGACCCTCGCGAAAGAGCTGCGGCTCGGTGAGCCGCACGTAGGGTGGGATGGCGTCGGCCTCCGGGATGCTGAGCGCGAGCACCGGCCGCGTGGGTCGCGGCCACCGCGTGTCGCGATAGATGGCCGGCCCGCTGTCGGCGTCGTACTCGTACACGGGCCGGCGCAGCAGCCCGCGCGCGTACCAGTCGGTGTTGAGCAGCGACGTCACCGCCACCGTCACGTCGCGGCGCACGCCCTCCACCTCCTGGGCGTACCAGAGCGGGAAGGTGTCGTTGTCGCCCGCCGTGATCAGGATGCCGTAGGGCTCCACGGAGTTGAGCAGGTCGTGCGCGAAGTCCGGGGCCAGCGTCTCGCGCCAGCGCGGGGCCTGCGTACGGTTGCCCAGCAGGGGCACCAGCGCCACGAGCAGCAGCGGCGCGGCCAGCAGCCAGGGCCGGCGGCGCGCCAGGTCGCCGTCGGGCGCGAGCCGCCGCGCCAGGGCACGCCAGCACACCACGATTCCCAGCGCCACCCACACGCTCCAGCTACTGAAGCTCCAGAGAAAGAAGTAGTCGCGGTCGCGCACCTCGCGCGGCACGCTGCCGCCCAGCGCGGGCGCCTGCGACCAGCCGTACCTGAAGTTCAGGTAGATCACGAGCCCCAGCGAGAGCGTGAGCACGAGCGGCCCGAAGAACCAGAAGCTCCGGCGGTCGCGCCTCCAGTGCGCCCATCCCCCCAGCACGCCGAGCGCCAGGAACGCCACGGCCAGCGCCGTCTGCAGCGTCGGATGCTCCACGTACGCGTCGCGCAGCCACTGCCATTCGAAGTACATCCACCACATGGCCACCTGCGCCGTGAGCGGCGCCTGCCGCTCGAGGAGCGGTGGCTTGCCGTACTGCTCGCGGTCCACGTTGGCCCTGAAGCGCTGCCAGGTCTCCGCGCTCAGCGTGCAGCGCCACGCGAAGCCGTCGGTGCACGCGGTGGGCTCCCCCTCGTTGATGGCCGGGTGGTACGCGGCGCGGATGGGCTGCGTGGCGAACGGCGTGAGCCCCAGCACCAGCGCCGCGCCGCACGCCAGCAGCAGCCGCCAGCGCAGCAGCGTGCGCGGGCGCCGCGCGAGCACCGCGATGCCGAGCGCCGGCACCGGCAGCAGGCCCGCGGGATGGTTGGCGTAGCCCAGTCCCACCAGAAAGGCCGCGAGCACGAGCAGCCGGTCCGCCATCGGCGCGTCCGGGTCGTCGCACCAGCGCACCACCAGCCAGCTCACGATGGCGAAGAGCGCGAGCGACACCGTGTACACCTTCTCGTTCACCACGCTCTGGTTCCACACCGTGAACGCCGTGGCGCCCACGAGCGCGGCCAGCGCGCCGCCGGTGATGCGCTGCCAGCGCCTGGGCAGCCAGCCGGCGAGCACGCGCTCGGTCACCAGGAACCACATCCCGGCCGCCACCGCGCTGGAGAGCGCGGCCAGCATGTTCACGCGCATGGCGGGCGTGGTGCCCGGCAGCGGCAGGTGCGCGGCCACGTTGCCCACGAGCACGAAGAACGGGTTGCCCGGCGGATGCGGGATCCCCAGCACGTAGGCGGCCGCGATGTACTCGCTCGCGTCCCACAGCGCCGACGTGGGCGCCAGCGTCACGAGGTAGAGCGCGAAGACGCACGCCGCGGCGATACCGGCGGCCAGGTACGACGGCCGCAGGTCGGCGGCGGATACGGAGTGCGGGGAGTGGGACGAGCGAAGCATGGGCGGGCACACGCCGGCCGTGGGGCGGCCGGTGGCGGCCCCGGGAGGGCGTGCTCGGTTGTGGGTTGGTGAGGAGCGGCGTTCGCCGCGCTAGCGGCGCAGGATGGCGATGGGCGCGAGCACGCAGTAGCTGGTCACGAGCAGCAGCGGCGCCACGGTCACGCCGCCGCGCACGAGGTCCGCGTAGCCGGCCAGCAGCACGAGCGCGGTGGCCAGCCACCAGCGCACGGGGTGCAGCGTCTGAATGAGCGATCGAGGCATGGTCGGCGTCCCGGTCAGCTGGTGGGTCGGTCGGTGGATCGGCGGGTGGATCAGTTGGTGGAGTCGGGCACGAACACGGTGCGCAGCACGCCGCTGTCCCCGCGCGTCGGCTGCACGCGCGGATCGGCCGTCCACTGCGTGTCGTCCACCACGTAGGCATAGCGGTGCACGCCCGGCCGCACGGCCACGGTGGCCGCCCACACGCCGGTGGACTCGGCTACCATGGCGAGCGGCGTGGCCGCCCTGCTCCAGGCGTTGAAGTCGCCCACCAGTGCCACCCGCGCGGCCGACGGCGCGGCCAGGGCGAAGCGCACCAGGCGCAGCGTGTCGCGCAGCGCGCTCGCCCCCACGGCCAGCGAGTCGCTCGCGATGCCGCGCACCGTGGCCGGCCCGCGCGCGCCACCGAGCGTGGGCGCGCGCAGCACGCCGAGCGCCATGATGCCCGCGAGCCCCGCGGCGACGGCCAGGCCGCCCGCCGGAGCGAGCCCCAGACGGCGGCGCCAGGGACCGCGGAACGGCCGCCGCGCGCGGCGCGGCGCGTCCGGGCGCTGGTGGGCGAG
>DATANT010000345.1:0-7471 GCA_036266115.1 Gemmatimonadaceae bacterium
CACCACCACCACGCCCGGCGAATCGAAGCGGTCCTGCTCGGAGACGTCCCGGCCGCTCACGAGCGGCACACCCACGGTGCTGAAGTACCCCGGCCACACCGGCCGCACGCGCGCCTCGGGCTCGTGCCCCGGCGGCGGGGCATCGCGCCCTTCCAGGATGTAGCTGGACGTCCACCCCTCGCTGAGGGGGTGCTCGTACGCCACGGCCACCTGCCGCACGCCGGGAATGGCGGCCACCTCGGCGCGCACCCGGTCGTAGAAGTGCAGCACCCTGGCCACCGAGTCGTAGCGCGCCTGGGGAAGCTGCACGTTGGCGACCACGAGCCCGTCCGGCGCGAAGCCGAGTTCGGCCTGCTGCAGCTGCGCGAAGCTCTTCATGAGCAGCGCGGCCCCGGTCACGAGCACCGTGGCCAGCGCCACCTCGGCCACCACCAGCGTGTTGCGCAGCCGGCGCCGCGCCATGCCGCCGGTGGCGCCGCGCGCGCCGTCCCGGAGCGATGCGAGCGACGACGTGCCCCGCCGCTGCTGCACCATGGGCAGCACGCCGAACGCGAGACCCACGGCCACCGACGTGGCGAGCATGAAGAGCAGCACCGGCAGGTCGAGCGCGACCTCGTCGGCGCGCGGAATGGTACGCGGCGCCCACGCCATGAGCCCCTTCATCCCCAGCCACGCCACCAGGAGCCCGGCCGCCGCGCCGGCCGCGGTGAGCAGGAAGCTCTCCGCCATCCAATGCTGCACCAGCCGGCCGCGGCCGGCGCCGAGCGCGGCGCGAACGGCCATCTCGCGCTCGCGCGAGGCGGCACGCGCGAGAAAGAGGCTGGCCAGATTGGCGCAGCCGATGAGCAGCACGAGCGCCACGGCGCCCAGCAGCACGAGCAGGGCGGGCCGCGTGTCGCCCACGATGGAGTCGCGCAGCGGCGTGAGCCGCGCACTGCGCTGCGCGTTGTCCTGTGGATACTGCAGCTCCAGCCGCCGGGTGATGGCGCGCACCTCGGCGCCGGCCTGGTGCAGGCTCACCCCGGGCCGCAGCCGCCCGATCACGCCCAGGCGATGGGCGCCGCGCGCGCGATCGGTCTCGTCGGGAACGAGGGGGCGCCAGAGCTGGGTGTCGCCGGTGAGGCGCAGGCCGGCCGGCATCACGCCCACCACCGTCACCGGGCGGCCGTCCAGGGTGATGGTATGCCCCACGATGCCGGGATCACCGCCGTAGCGCGCGCGCCAGAGCGCATGGCTCAGCACCGCCACCGCCGGCGCGTCGGGGCGCTCGTCGGCCGGCTGCAGGCCGCGGCCCAGCACCGGACGCGGCGATCCCATGATGGGCCAGAGATCGCTCGTGGCCAGGGTCACGCGCACGCGCGCCGGCTGTTCGCCGCCGCCGGTGAGGGTGGTGGGCCAGGTGCGCACGGCGGCCAGGCCGTCGAACACGGTGGCCTGGCCGCGGATGTCCTCGAAGTCCGGATACGAGGTGCTGGTGCCCACCTTCTCGGTGTCACCGTTGGTGGGGTGCCCCTGCAGCGCGATCAGCCGCTCGGGCTGCGGGAAGGGCAGGGGGCGCAGGAGCACGCCGTTCACCACGCTGAAGATGGCCGTGGTGGCGCCGATGCCCAGCGCCAGCGTGAGCACGACGACCGTGGCGAAGCCGGGGCGGCGCCAGAGCGAGCGCGCGGCATACCGCAGATCGAGCGCGAGCATGGGGGAAGCTCCGTGGTGGCGCCGCAGCCAGACGGCGTCGGCGATGGCGCCCAGCGCACGCCAGTGGAGCGTGGCGCGGGTGAGCCAGGTGGCGCTGCCTTCCCGCTCGGCACGCCGCCACCCGTACGCGAGCTCGCCCTCCCACTCGGCCACCCACTCGGCGCGCCGGGCGCCGGGCACCACCGGCGAGAGCAGTCGGACGAGCGCGAATCCCGGAGGAGCGGCGTGCCGCGTCATGCCGGTGCCTCAGATGGGACGCGGGAGCGCGCCGGCCGGGGGCGCGAGCACGAGGCGGGCGTCGGGGTGCCGGGCGAGCGCTTCGCGGAGCGCCTCGGCGCCGGCGCCGGTGAGCTCGTAGTAGCGGCGCGGGGGGCGCCCCTCGTGTCGGGCGCGCTCCACTGGCTCCCAGTGCGATCGCACGAGCCCCGCGTCGTCCAGGCGGCGGAGCAGGGGATACACCGTGCCACTGGGCAGGTCGGTGGCTTCCAGCAGATCGAAGCCGTGGCGCACGCCGCGCGAGAGCGCGACGAGCACGAGGGCGGTGGGCCGGGTGAGGCGGACGGGGGCGGGCATGGTAACTCTACCTATGTAGAGTTGTCGCCGGACTGTCAAGACTCCGTCGTGCACCTTCACCTGCACGACGGTGAAGCGCGCGACGCCGTCGTGCAGGCTACTCCGTCCGCAACGCGATCGCCGGGTCCACCCGCGCCGCGCGCCACGCCGGCACCCAGCAGGCGATCAGCGAGACCAGCCCGAGCAGCGTGACCACGCCGAGATACGTGACCGGGTCCAGGCGCGAGACGCCGAACAGCAGGGCGGCGATGCTCTGGCTCGCGGCCGCGGCCCCCGCGAGTCCGATCGCGACGCCAAGTCCGGTGAGCGTCATACCCTGGCGGAGCACGCCGACGACGATGCGCCCGCGCGACGCTCCCAGCGCCGAGCGCACCCCGAACTCTCGCGTGCGCTCGGCCACGCTGCCGGCGAGCACGCCGTAGATGCCGGCGACGGCGAGCACCAGCGCCGCGAGCGCGAACGCCCCGAACAGGATGAGCACGAACCGCCGCTCCGCCGCCGAGGCGGCCAGCAGGGCGTCCATCGTCGCGACGCGCACCACCGGCTGATCGTCGTCCACCGACCAGACCGCGGTGCGCACGGCGGGCGAGAGTGCCGCGGCGTCGCCGCGAGTGCGGACCACGAGCGACATCGTGCCGTCCGCGAACCACGACTGCGCGCCGGGGATGTACACCGCGCTCGATTCGCTCAATCCCAGTGACATCTGCCGCACGTCGCCCACCACGCCGACGATCGTGTGCGGCGGCCCATCCTGCGGGCCCAGGCGCAGGCGCTGGCCAATGGGATCGGCTCCCGGAAAGCTGCGCCTGGCCAGCGACTCGCTGATGAGCGCGACGCGCGGCGCGTCCGCGCGATCACGCTCGTCGAGCATGCGTCCACGGCGGAGTGGTATGCGCATGGCCTCGATGTAGCCGGCGCTCACCGCGTAGCGGAATACGCTGTAGCTCCGGGCGGGCGCCGAGGGCGTGGCCTCGAAGTGCGCGCCGTACTCGTCCACGTCGCCGCTCAGCGGCAGCTGGCTGGTGAGCGCGACGGCGGTGGCGCCGGGAACGCCGCCAACCGCTTCGAGCACCTGGCCGAAGAACCGATTCGTGGCCCCGGGCTCCCGGAGCTCGAGACCGACGGTGTGCACCTGCATCGTGAGCAGCCGCGAGGCATCGAAGCCCACGGGCACCGCGAACAGGCGCTCGAGGCTTCGCAGCAGCAACCCCGCGCTCACGAGCAACACGAGCGCCAACGCGACCTCGGCGACCACCAGGGCACCGCGGGCGCGACGGTGACCTCCGGCGGCGCGGCGGGAGCCCTGCTGGAGCGCCTGGTGCGGATCCCCGCGCGCCGCCTTGAGCGCCGGCGCCAGGCCGAAGGCCACGCCGATGAGCGTGGTGATGCCCGCGCCGAACGCGAACATGATGCCATCCACACCGATCGCGCCAACGCGCGGCAGGCCCGGCGGGCTGAGTGCCACGAGCGCACGCACCCCGAGCACGGCCACCGCCATGCCCACCACGCCGCCCATCGCGGCGAGCAGCAGGCTCTCCGTGAGCAGTTGCCGCACCAGCCGACCACGACCGGCACCCAGCGCCGCGCGCAGCGCGAACTCGCCGCGCCGCCGCACGCCGCGGGCGAGGAGCATGTTGGTCACGTTGACGCACGCGATCACGAGCACCACGGTCACCGCGCCCAGAAAGGCGAGCAGCGCTCCCCTGACGCCTCCCGTGATGTCGTCGTGCAGCGCGACGGCGGTGAGCCGGAGCTCGCCACCATACGTCGCAGGCCGCTGCTCCCGCAGCACGGCATGCCCCAGGACATCGACCTCGCGCGCCGCCTGCTCCACATCCACGCCCGGCCGGAGGCGCGCCACGGTGCGCAGGTGGTGGCCCCACGCCACTCCCTGCGCCATGTCGTACTGCAGCGGCGCCCATAGCTCGGCCGAGGGAGCGAGGACGTTCTCGAAGTCGTGCGGCATGATGCCGATCACGAGCGCGCTGCGGTCGTCGAGCGTCACCTGCCGGCCGACGATGGCGCGATCGCCGCCGAAGCGCCGCCGCCACAGGGCATCGCTCAGGATGACCACTTCCGGGCCGCCGGGGCGGTCGTCGGACGGCTGCAGACTCCTGCCCACCGCCGGCGGCACACCCAGCACGCGGAAGTAGCTCGCGCTCACCCGCTGCCCCTCCAGTCGTTCGGGCGGGTGCTGCCCGGTCATGGTTGGCTGCCAGGGCTTGAGCACGGCCATCGCCTCGAACGAGCGATTCCGCTCGAGCAGCCCGCGATACATGCCGAACGTTCCCGCGTTGCGCGAGCCGTCGGCGCCGATCTCCAGGATCGCGGCGATGCGATCGGAGTGCGGATAGGGCAGCGGCTCGAAGAGGATGGGGCGCACGGCGCTGAAGATCGCCGTGGTGCCGCCGATGCCGAGCGCCAGGGTGAGCACGGTGATCACCGTGAAGCTCGGAGCGGCGCGCAGTCGGCGCGCCGCGTAGCGCACGTCGGTGAGCGCCGTGTCCACCGCGTTCTCCCACCCGTATGCGCGCACCCGGTCCCTGACGCCCGTCACGTTGCCCAGCTCCAGCCGGGCGGCGCGGAGCGCGTCGTCCGGCGAGCATCCGCGCGCGCGGTGCGCCGCGGTAGCCTGCTCGAGGTAATGCTGCACCTCGTCGGCCACATCCTGGTCGGCGGCGCGCCGGTTGGTGAGCGCGCGAATGCCGCGTGCGACCTGGCGCCAGACCGTCATCCGTTCAGCCCTCGGCCCTGAGCAGCCGCGCGACCGCCGAGACGCGGCGTGCCCACTCCGAGGTCTCGGCCTCCAGCTGTCGCCGGCCCGCGCGCGAGAGCGTGTAGAACCTGGCGCGCCGCCCGTTCTCCGTCTGACGCCACTCGGCGTCGAGCCAGCCGGCCCGCTCGAGTCGCTGGAGCGCGGTGAGGAGCGAGCCCGGGTTCACCTTGAAGACGTCGCGCGAGATCTGCTCGATGCGGCGGGCGATGCCGTAGCCGTGCATGGGCTGGAGGCTGAGCGTCTTGAGGATCAGCATGTCCAGCGTGCCGGGAATGACGTCGGTGTTCCTCTCGTCCACGGCGGCTCCGGAGCGGGATGCGGCCGAAGATGCCGTGCTACATCTTGACTGTCAAGATATGATCGTCAAGTGGAGCGGCGCCGCCGGGGCACCCCGCGGCGCAGGAGGATGGCTCCGCGACCGTCGAGCCCGCACCGGGCTCCGGCTGGGCGGAGGCCGCCGGTCAGCCGCTGCCCTTGCCGCGCACCTTGCCCGAGCCCACCTCGCGCACCTTCACCTCCACGGCGCCGAAGAGCGCGAAGCCGCCCACGCGCACGATGGGCGAGGTGGGATCGGCCGTGGTGGGCGTGCGCGCCCGGTCCTCGAAGCCGCCGAACACCGCCAGGCCGTCGGTCTCCACGCGCACGTGTGGCGGCAGCACCACCTCCACGCTGCCGAAGAGCGCGAAGGCGCGGATCTCGGTCACCTGGGACGTGAGCACCGCGTCGCGCATGTCGAGCACCACGCTGCCCATCACCGCGCTGCCCACGAGGCGCCGGGGCACGAGCCACGCGCCCTTGCGCGCCACGGCGGCGAAGAGCGCCCACACCACCTGGCCACGAGGCTGCTGGCCGGTGGACACCGCGGCCGAGCCGGCGGGCGCGGAGGGCGACAGCGGCCCGAGGTCGGCAACCAGCTCCTCGAACTCGATGGCCGACCTCGCCTGGAACGCGAGCTCCAGCCGCGCCTCGAACTCGCCGGTGTTCAGGCGATCCGCGGCGAAGTGATCGGTGAGCTGGGCGATCACGCGCTCGCGCAGAGGAATCATGTCGGGCGGGAGCGCCCGCGATCCACGCGTGCTGGGAAGCTCGGACATGCGGACCAGTTTGAAGGGACGTATCAAGTGTAGGACGAGGCACTCGATGACGCGAGCCCGCCCTTCGCGCTCGGTGTCACGGCGCCTCCTCACGAGGCCTCCTTACGGAGCCTCGCGCCGCGGAGTGTCGAGCCGGGGCTCGCGCGATGCGGTGCCGGCGGTCACGTCGCGCGACAACCGCACCTCGGTGAACGCGAACGAGCGGCGGCCGGGTCGCGCGTAGCGCAGGTCGTCCAGCTGCACCACGGTCGCGTCGCCGTCGCGCACCACGCGGGCGAACGGGAAGCGCGACCAGCGGACGAACGCCCGCGCGCCGCGCGAGGCGGCCAGGGCGCGCGCGACGGCGGGATCGTCCATCCCCGCCGCAACGGGCTCGGCGTCCAGTCGCACGGCGGGACGGGCGAGCAGGTCCAGGCGGCCGGTGCGGTAGGCGTCGCCCTGCACGAACACCACGTCGCGTTGGAATGGGGTGCCGAGGAGCGGCGCCACCATGAGCCTGGCGTCGCGCGGCACGGCGAGCGGCGCGAGCTCGCGGCGCACCATGCCGCGCCCCAGCAGCCCCGAGCCGGCCATGAGCAGCGCGTAGGCGAGCGCGACGCTCATGAGCACGCGCGCGGGACGCGCCCAGTGCGCGTGCTCCGCCAGCCAGCGACGCCGGGCCCACCACACGGCGACGCCGAGCACGAGCCACAGCCACGGATCCACGATGAAGAGCGTGTCGCCGTAGAACCAGCGCTCGCTGAACGGCATGAGCCAGCGCACGCCGTAGGTGTTCAGGTGGTCCAGCGCGGCGTGCGTCCAGATGGCGATGGTGGCCACCAGGAGCAGCGCGCCGGGGTGCACCGGCGGTGCGGCGGGGTGGCGTCGTCGCCGCACCGCGCGATCCCAGAGCAGCACGAGGCCGGTGAGCACGAACGGCAGCACCACGTGCGCGGGCAGGCCGTGCGTGAGGCCGCGCCGCAGCTCCAGCGCGCGGCTGGAGAGGCCGTACACCGCGTCGATGTCGGGAAAGTTGGCGCCGATCACCATGGTGACCGTGGCGAGCGGGGTGAGCCGGCGCAGCCCGGTGGCGGCGAGCCCGGCGCCGACGAGCGAGTGGGTGAGGTTGTCCACGCGGGATGGTGAAGTAGCGTGACGGGACGCGCGCGTGCTCCACGCGCGAGGTGGCGACGAGGTGGCGATCGGATTGGAACGGTGCTGCCCTGCGCTCGGGGCGCCGTGTGACGGTCCGTCCACCAGCCCCGCTGCACAAGCTACCTCCGACCACCTCCGCCGGCTCGGGAGCGCCTGGCCCCGGTCCCACTCTGGCGGCGGTGAGTCCGGCACACCACGT
>DATANT010000346.1:0-3960 GCA_036266115.1 Gemmatimonadaceae bacterium
CAAGCATTCGCCACGACGATGTAACACGAATGTCTCGACGCCGGACGACCAGGGGGTCCCGGACTCGCTCCGGCCCTCCCCACACGAGCAGTCCGATCTCATCGCGTCCTGCACGCGCTCACGGCCACGAGCTCGGCCGCGGCGGCCCCACCCGGTGACGCGGATCCACCTCGTCACCAGCGCGAGGTCCGCCGACCAGGTCGGAGCATCCTGGCCGTACGGCGCGCCTGGTCGGCTGGGCGTGACAGCCAGACGCGACGCGCACCTCGACGCGGCTCGTGTCGCAGCCTCACGACGTGTGCGTGCAGGGACCGGCTACCGGGCAGCTGCGGCGCGCCGGCGGTCACGCCGCGTTCGTGACCGCGCACCGCGATTCGTCCAGCACCTCCCGCACGCGCTGCAGCAGCGCCCCGGCGGTGAATGGCTTGGCGAGGAAGCTCGTCTCCGCGTCGAGAATTCCACGGCGCAGCATCTCGTCGTCGGTGTAGCCGGACATGAGCAGCACGCCGATCCCCGGCCGGGCGGCGCGCAGGGCGCGGATGACCTCGGCGCCTCCGAGCTCCGGCATCACCGCGTCCGTCACGACGAGGTCGATCGCCCCCTCGCGCCGCTCGGCGATGGCCAGCGCCTCGCGCCCGTTGCAGGCCTCGAGCACCACGTAGCCATGCCGCGCGAGGATGCGCCGCGCGACCGTGCGCACGGCATCCTCGTCCTCCACCAGCAGCACGACCTCGCACGCGGCGGTCAGCGCCGGCGTGGACATCGGCGTCGGCCGCGCACCGGCTCCGGCGTCTGCGCCGGTGTCGCGTACGCGCGGGAGATAGATCGTGAAGCTGCTCCCCTTGCCCGGCTCGGACTGCACCCGGATCTCGCCGCCGGATTGCTTGACGATGCCATGGACCATCGCGAGCCCGAGCCCGCTGCCCCGCCCCGGCGCCTTCGTCGAATAGAACGGCTCGAAGATGCGCGCCCGGACGTCGGGGCTCATGCCGCAGCCCGTGTCGCTCACGCACAGCATCACGTACTCGCCCGCTGCCGTGATGGGGTGCTCGTCCGAGAAGAGCCCATCGAGCGCGACGTTGGCCGTGCGGATCGTGAGGCGCCCGCCTCCGGGCATCGCATCGCGCGCGTTGACGGCCAGGTTGACGAGCACCTGTTCCATCTGTCCGGAGTCGGCCAGCACGCGGCCCGCGTCCGGCGCCAGCGTGGTGACGATCTCGATGTCCGCGCCGAGCAGGCGCCCCACCATCTTGCGCAACTCGGCCACGGAGTCGTTCAGGTCGAGCACCACGGGCGCCATGAGCTGCTGGCGACTGAAGGCCAGGAGCTGGCGCGTGAGGCCGGCGGCGCGGATGGCGCCCTTCCGTACCTCCTCGGCGTCCTCCCGGCGGCCATCGCCGGGCTCCAGCTCCTCCAGCAGCAGCTCGGTGTGCAGCTTGATCGCGGTGACGATGTTGTTGAAGTCGTGCGCGATTCCCCCGGCAAGCTGCCCTACCGCCTCGATCTTCTGCGCCTGCCGGAGCTGCTCCTCCAGCGCGCGGCGCTCGGTGATGTCCTCGATGGTGCCCACGGCGCCCACCTGCTCGCCGACGGCGTTGCGGAGCGGTGCCGAGCGTCCGTGCACCCATCGCACCGAGCCGTCGGGCATCAGCAGCCGGAACTCGTGCTCGTACCGGTTGCCCGCCTCGAGCGCCACCATCCAGCCGGCCACGAGTGACCTGGCGTCGTCCGGGTGGACTCGCGTGAGCCAGCCATGATCGAGCAGTTCGGCGTGCGTGGCCCCCCAGATCTGCAGCAGGCGGGGATTGGTGTAGGCCACGTTGCCAGCGTTGTCACACTGGAAGATGCCCACCGGCGAGGAGGCGCTGAGGGAGCGGAAGTGCGCCTCGCGCTCCCGCCACGCCTCCTCGGCCTGCCGCTGCTCGGTGACGTCGCGGCCGATCGCCACCACCGTATCCACGGCGCCGGTGCCGAGCTCCGGCACCAGGCGGCAATCGAACCAGCGGGGGCCGCCGGGTGTCGCGAACTCGAACCGGATCTCGCCCGGCTGCCCACTTCGGAAGACCTGCTCGAGCACCTCGTGCCAACGGGCGGCGAACGCCGCTGGCAGCCCGAGCTCCGCGTGCGTGCGCCCGCTCCATGCGGCCTGCGGGATTCCGGTCGCCTTCTCGACGGCCGCATTGACGTACACGTGACGGCACGCGCGATCGAAGCGGGCGATCGCATCGGGCGAGTTCTCCGTGAGCGCGACGAGCTCCTGCTCCCGGCGCCGCAGCGCCGCCTCGGCGCGCCACAGGTCGGTGACGTCCATGAGAATGCCGTCGCAGAGGATGCTGCCATCCGGCTGCCGCGCGTTGCTGGCCGCGACCTGCAGCCAGCGTTCCTCACCCGTCGGGAGCACGGCGCGTCCCTCCCATCGCCAGGGCTCGAGCGCCTGCACCGCGGCGGCCCCGGACGCATCGAAGCTGGGACGATCCTCCGGATGGACCAGGTCGAAGAGGATGGTGTGATCCCGGAGAATTGCGTCCGGCGCGAGGCCGAAGAGCGTGCGCGCGCCCTGGCTCGCGAACGTGAAGCCTCTGGTCCCATCCGGCCGGTAGACGAACTGGTATACCATGCCCGGGACGTTGGCCGCGTTCCGCTCGTGGCGTGCCTCGCTCTCCCGCAGCCGCGACTCCGCCTCCTTGCGTGCGGTGATGTCCTGCATGTGGCCGATGAGGTAGAGCAGCCGTCCGTCCTCGGCGCGGACCGCGGAGGCGTCGAGCGCCACCCACACGATCTGTCCCTGCTTGTGGATGAATCGCTTCTCCATCTGGTACGCGTCGATCTCCCCGCTCACCGCTCGGCGCAGCAGGTCGTCGTTGGCGGCGAGGTCGTCCGGATGGGTGACCGACGCGAAGCTGTGCCCCACCAGCTCCTGTTCCGTGTAGCCCAGGCTCTCGCAGAGGGCGTGGTTCACCCGGTTCCACCGGCCACTGGCCGCCGTGATCGCCATCCCGATGGGCGCGTGGTCGAACGCGCCGCGAAAGCGCGCCTCGCGCTCGCGCAGCACGCCGGCCGCGAGCGTGCGTTCCTCGATCACCGCGGCCAGGATGAGGCTCGGAATGGCCACGACCGCGACGAAGACGGCCAGCAGCGCCACGCTGCGCACCACCGCGGCGCCCGCGATCGGGCCGAAGCCATGGCTGGTCTCCCACATGGCGGTCGCGGTGACGAGCAGGATCACGGTGGCGGCGCCGCGCACGCCCAACCGGAGCGCGGCCCACAGCGCGAAGGGGAACACCATGTACGCGAGCGGGAACGCGACGGCCGGCCGCACGATGTTCAACCGCACCGCGAGCACCGCCACGGCGAGGAGCGCCGCGACGAGCGCGGCGAACTCGCCCCAGGACCGGCCACCGGGCGCGGTGCGCGGCGCCCTGGTCCACGCGATCAGCGCCGGCGTCACGACGAGCATGCCCATGGCGTCGCCGCCCCACCACGCGGCCCAGGCGATCGGGAACGAGCTCCAGGGCACCACACCGGTGGCGGCGAGGCCGAGCACTCCCACAGTGGCGCTCACCGCGGCGCTCAGCGGCGCCACCGCGATGAGCGAGACGGCGCCCTGCAGCCGCTCGAGTGAGAACGCGGGCTCCGTCCGCCGGGTGAGCGCATGCGCCGCCATCAGCGAGGCCAGGGTGCTGCCGGCGCCCACGGCAACCGCCACGAGCAGCGGCAGGCCCGCCACGTGCGCCGCGACGAAGGCGCCGATGGTGATCCCGGGCCACACTCGGGGTCCGCAGAGCAGGATGGCAGCGAGCGCCAGTCCCATCGGCGGCCAGATGATGGCGATGTGCGCTCGATCGACGTCGATGGACAGCGCTAGCTTCGCCGCGGCCGCATACAGGCCAGCCAGTACGACGATGGTTGCGGCGTCCCGGAATCTTCGGTGCATCAGCTCCTACGGCGGGGCACGGGCGA
>DATANT010000347.1:0-12040 GCA_036266115.1 Gemmatimonadaceae bacterium
GGCGACGGTTTCCACGGTGATCTTCACGGGTGTCCTCATCACGGGTGTCCTCATCATGGTTGGGGGTTACACTCTCTCGTCGAACGGCAGATGGGGAAATCGACATCACTTCTGGCAGCCATTCAACGGGCGCAGCGCTCGCGTGGCCAGAATCACCGGGTCCACACCCGCGGCCGCCGAGCGGCCGCGGGGCGGAGCTCCATGGCTTCATCACGCGCATCCACTCCGCCCTCACGCGCAACGACGTGTGAGTGGCGGCTTTGCGAGCACCGATGCGCGCGGCGGTGCGCGCGTGTTCGTCCTGATCGACGCGTTTGGCGCCTCGGGCGCCGATGGGCGCGTACTGAGTCCGGCGGTGCGAGGAGGGCACGCTGTGACTCGCCGAGTGGAGCGCCGACCGGGTCGCGCCGCCGCCGTCGCGCGCCGCCAGCCCCGGCCGCACGGCGCGCACGACGAGGATCACGCGTCAGGCCGATCGAGCGGACTGATGCTCGGAACTGGGCGCGAAGTGTGACGCTCCACTCTTGTCTCTCCACCATCGTGGCGACAGCTTGGGAGGCGCGTCATCGGGCGAGTTCCCGCTTCGCACCGATGAACAGGGCGTGACGACTACAGCGGCCTTGCCTCGGGCCCCGCTCGAGGATTGCCGACGGTCGACACCCTCACCCGCGCCCACCCGGGTCCGCCGTCGTACCGAGCGCGTCGTCGTGGCGCGGGCGCTGCGAAGGTTCTGACGTGAACGCCAGCGTCGAGGGCGCGCCGAAGCGCTCCCGCGCGGACCGCTCGCACCGCCGCAGGCGGGGCGTAGCTCCGCGAAGACGGAGCTCGACATGCAGGGAGAAGACCGTCCCCAGGACGGCATGCACCGGCATCCGGAGTCCTCCTCCGCCGGCGGGAGATCCTGCCGGACCGGGCATCGCACGCCGCGCGCTCCCGGCGGCGAATGCTGCGGCGCCCTGCCCCGCCTTCGCGCGAGCGCCGATCCCGAACGCCGATCCCGAGCACACGATCGCGCAGCGCATCCTGCGCGGCTGGTACCTGGGGCTGGTGGGCGGCGACCACGCCGCGGAGCGCGTCGCCTGCGGGCCGCGGGGGAGATCCACCGTGCTGCAGTGCGGTGCTCGCGGGCGTGCCTGAGAGAGTCGAACCATGTCGAGCGGGCCGCCCGCTGCCATGCGCCGGGAGTCGGGGCGGGTGTGCTCTGCGTCGACGAGTATCTCCATCGGGAGCGCTGAGATGGCGAACGTTTCTCGACGTGCATTTCTCCAGAGCGCCGGTGCCGTCGCGGCCGCGCTCGCCGTTCCGGCGTGTGACCGCCTGGCGCCGAAGTCCGGAGGCCGACGCGCGAGCTACTCCTTCTTCAATGCCGATGAGGCCGCCTTCGTCGAGCCGGCCGTGGCCCGGTTGATCCCGGCCGACGACCTGGGGCCCGGGGCGCTGGAGGCCGGCGTGCCGACCTACATGGATCGCCAGCTGGCGGGTGCCTGGGGCGCCGGCGCCGGGCTCTACCGGGGAGGCCCCTGGCGAGCCGGGCAGCCGGGGCAGGGCTATCAACTGCCGTTCACGCCGGCCGAGCTCTTCCGCAAGGCGCTGCGGGCCATCCGCGAGGATCTGGCCGAGAGCGCGCCGGACGGCTTCGGCGCCCTCCCGGTGGCGGAACAGGATGCCTACCTGCGGGCGCTGGACGAGGGCGGGCGGGACCTGGGCGGCGTCCCCTCGGAGGCCTTCTTCGGGACGCTGCTCGGGCTCACCGTGGAGGGCTTCTTCTCCGACCCGGTCTACGGCGGCAATCAGGACATGGTGGGCTGGAAGCTGGTCGGCTTCCCCGGCGCCTACGCCAACTACTACGAGTTCGTCGACCAGCACGGGATCGCCTTCCGTCGCCCGCCGATGAGCCTGGGCCAGGACGCCAGCGGCAGCATCCACGTGCACCCAGCGCCGAGGGCCGGCGAGGAGGGCTGAGCATGACCGCTCGCCGCGAGGAGGTGGACGTCGTGCTGATCGGCGTCGGGCTAGTGGGCACGGTGCTGGGCCGCGAGCTCACCCGCGCCGGACAGCGGGTGGTGGGGCTGGAGCGGGGCGAGCCGCGGGACACGGTGCCGGACTTCCAGGGCCCGGCGATGCACGACGAGCTGCGCTACGCCGTGCGCCTGGCGCTGATGCAGGACGTCGGCCGGGAGACCGTCACTTTCCGCCACTCCCCCAGGGAGGTGGCCCTCCCCATCCGCCGCTGGGCCAGCTTCCTCCCCGGCACAGGGGTGGGCGGGGCGATGGTGCACTGGAATGGGCAGATGTTCCGCTTCCAGGACGACGACTTCCAGATGCGCAGCCGGACCACCGAGCGCTACGGCAGGGACTTCCTGCCGCCGGAAGTGACCATCCAGGACTGGGGCATCACTGCCGCCGAGCTGGAGCCGTATTTCACCCGCTTCGAGTACCTGCTCGGGGTGAGCGGCAAGGCGGGCAATCTGCAGGGCCGCAAGATCCCCGGCGGTAACGTCTTCGAGGACCCGCGCTCGCGCGACTACCCCACGCCGCCGCAGAAGGAGCCCTACGGCTCGGCGATCTTCCGCCGGGCCGCCCAGGAGATGGGCTACCACCCGTACCCACAGCCCTCGGCCAACCTCAGCCAGCCATACACCAACCCCGAGGGCATGCGCCTGAACACCTGCACCTTCTGCGGCTTCTGCGAGCGCTTCGGCTGCGAGCACTTCGCCAAGTCCTCGCCGCAGACGGTGCTGCTGCCGCGACTGCTCGAGGACTCCAACTTCGAGCTGCGCACCGGCTGCCAGGTGCTGCGCATCAACCGCGACAGCAGCGGCCGCCGCGCCACCGGGGTGACCTATGTCGATCCCCGCGGCGAGGAGGTCGAGCAGCCGGCTGCGCTGGTCATCCTCGGCGCCTATGCCTACAACAACGTGCGGCTGCTCCTGCTCTCGGGCATCGGCGAGCCGTACGACCCGGAGACCGGCAGGGGCGTGGTCGGGCGCAACTACGCCTACCAGACCATGAGCTACCCGCAGGTGTTCTACGACGAGAGCGTCAACATCAACCCCTTCATGCGCTCCGGGGCCAACGGCACCATGATCGCCGACTTCGCCGGCGACAACTTCGACCACGGCCCGCTGGGCTTCGTGGGCGGGGCCTACATCGGTGAGATCATGACCAACGGCCGGCCCATCGGCTTCCGCCCAGTGCCGCCCGGTACCCCGCCCTGGGGGAGCGGGTGGAAGCGGGCGGTGGCGCGCCACTACAACCACACCTCCGTCGTCAACGTCCACGGCAGCTCGGTGGCCACCCGCTCCAACTACTTGGACCTGGACCCGACCTACAAGGACGCCTGGGGCCTGCCGCTGCTGCGGATGACCTTCGACTTCCCGGACAACGACCTGCGCATGTCCGCCTTCTGCACCGAGAAGGCCATGGAGATCGCCCGGGGC
Source organism: Gemmatimonadaceae bacterium (assembly GCA_036266115.1). GTDB lineage: Bacteria > Gemmatimonadota > Gemmatimonadetes > Gemmatimonadales > Gemmatimonadaceae > DATANT01. The sequence goes on from DATANT010000347.1 coordinate 3,441, forward strand.
ATGGGCGGGCAGCTGGTGGCCGGCGCGCCGCGCACCCGGCCCTACAACGTCGCCGAGTACCAGACCACCCACAACACCGGCGGCGCCATCATGGGCACCGACCCGTCCACCAGCGTGGTGAACCGCTACCTGCAGAGCTGGGACGTGTCCAACCTGTTCGTCATCGGTGCCTCCGCCTACCCCCAGAACGCTTCCTACAACCCCACCGGCACCCTGGGGGCGCTCGCCTACTGGACGGCGGACGCGATCGTGTCGCGGTACCTCGGATCACCTGGCCCGCTGGTGGGCACATGAAGACCGCCATCCTGCTCAGCGGTGTCGTCCTTGTCGTAATGCCGCGGGCCGCCGGGGCGCAGATCGTACCACCCTCCGGCCAGGCGCCCTCAGGCGTACCCGAGGCCGCCCAATCCTGCACGTTGTGTCACGGGCCCCGCGGCGCAGGCAATTCGGCCGGGGGCATTCCGCGGATCGCCGGCCTACCGCAGTACTACAGCGCGCGGCAGCTCCGGAGCTACGCGAACGGTACCCGGCAGAATCCAGCGATGGAGGCGGTCGCCAGGAGCATGTCGCCGCGGGATGTCACCGTCGTCGCGGCGTATTTCGCACAGATGGATGCCCCCGTGGTCCGGAGCGCTGTCCCGACCGCTCGCCCCGGGGCGAGCGAGCGAGGACGCGTGCTCGCGACGACGGGCAGCCGCAAGCTCGGCGTGCAGGCGTGCAACAACTGCCACGGCCCGGCCGGCGTGGGCGAGCCGCCCGCCATTCCCTATCTGGCCGGGCAGGGGGCGAGCTACCTGACGGCCACGCTGAATGCCTGGCGGGCGGGAATCAGGCGCAATGATGCGGGCGGGCAGATGGCGGTGATCGCGAGAGCGCTGACCCCCGAGGCCATCGCCGACGTGGCGCGGTACTACTCGAGCCTGCCAGCACCGCCGCCGAGGCCCCTCGAGGTAGTTCGGTCGCCTCCGCCTCCTCGTCAACCCGTTGCAGGCGGGTCGGAGGCAGCGGGTACGCCCGAAGCCGGTGCCGATTCGGCCGTCGCCGAGGTTCCGCGGCTTCCCGCAGCCGACCTGACGACCGCTGATCCGGTGCGGGGGCGAGCGATCCTCGCCAGCGGCGTGCACGGCTGCGCGGCGTGCCACAGCATTCCCGGCGTCCGCGGGGCGAACGGCGTGGTTGGCCCGCCGCTGGGTGGCATGGCGCGGCGCGGCTTCGTCGCCGGGCAGTTGCCGAACCGGCCCGACGTACTCGTCGCCTTTCTGCTGGATCCGCCCGCGCTCGTGCCGAGTACCGGGATGCCCAATACGGGCCTGACCCGTGAACAGGCGCTCCACATTGCGGCGTATCTCTACACGCTGGAGCCGTAGCATGGCGCGAGACTGGAGACGCTTCACGCTCTGGACGCTCATCCTGCCGGCTGGCTGCGCCGGGCCGCAATCTGCCCTGGACCCCGCGGGCCCCTCCGCCGCTTCGATCCACCGGCTCGGGATCTGGATGTACGTCGGGGCGACGCTCGTCACGCTGCTCGTGACGGCGCTGGCGCTCGTGCCGTTCCTGCGCCGGCGCGACCGGCCGGTCAATCGCCGGCTCTTCCTGTGGGGCGGCGGCGTCGCCCTGCCGTTCCTCACGCTGACGGCGCTCGTGCCGTACGTGTTCACCGTCGGCCATGGGACGCGCGCCCCCACGGCGCCCGACCGGCTCTCGGTGGACGTCACCGGTTCGCTCTACTGGTGGGAGATGTCGTACCGGCGGGCGGGTGGCGCGTCGCCGGCCGTCTCGGCCAACGAGTTGCGACTGCCGGCCGGCGAGCCCGTGGAGCTGCTCCTCCGCGCGAACGACGTCATACACAGCTTCTGGGTCCCCAACCTCGCCGGCAAGACGGACATGATGCCCGGCCGCGTGAACCGCATGGTGATCCAGGGGGATCGCCCGGGAATCTACCGTGGCCAGTGTGCCGAATACTGCGGCCGCCAGCATGCGCTCATGGCGTTCGACGTGATCGTCATGCCGCGGGCCGAGTTCGATGCGTGGCTCGCGAGGCTGGCGCAGCCCGCGCGCGAACCGCCGACGCCGCAGTTGCGCGAGGGACGAGCGCTGTTCGTCGATCTCGGCTGCACCGCCTGCCACACCGTGCGCGGCCACGTCGGGGGCCGGCTGGGGCCGGATCTCACGCAAGTCGGCGCGCGGCGCAGCATCGGCGCCGGCACCCTCCCCGGCGGCGTCGGCAACATCGCCGGCTGGATCGCCAGCGCGCAGCACCTCAAGCCCGGCAATGCCATGCCGTCCTACGACCAGCTCGCAGGACCGCAGTTGCGCGCGCTCGCGGCCTATCTGGAGTCGTTGAAATGACTGCCCCGCGGGACGACACGGTGACGACGAGGCCGCGCGAATGGACGCAGGAGGCCGCGCCCGTGCACCTGCCGTACTCGGACGGCCCCGACGGCGCCGAGCGACTCTACGCGGCGTGGGCGAGGCCGCGACGGTTCGGGCTCCTCACCGAAGTGAACAACACCGTGATCGGCGTGCTCTACATCGCCACGGGATTCCTGTTCTTCTTCGGGGCCGGTGTGCTCGCGCTGCTCATGCGCGTCCAGCTCGCGGTGCCGGGCAACACCTTCCTCGATGCCGACACGTACAACCAGTTCTTCACGATGCACGGCACGGTGATGATGTTCCTCTTCGCCGTGCCGATCGTTGAGGCGGTCGCCGTGCTGCTGCTGCCCAACATGCTCGGCGCGCGCGACATGCCGTTCCCGCGGCTGTCGGCGTTCGGCTACTGGTGCTACGCCTTCGGCGGCGTGCTCGTGTTCTCCAGCCTGTTTTTCGGCGTCGCGCCGGACGGCGGCTGGTTCATGTACCCGCCGCTCACCAGCGCCGCCTACTCGCCCGGGATCAACACCGAGTTCTGGATCCTGGGGCTCGGCTTCGTCGAGATCTCCGCGTTGGCGGCGGCCGTCGAGCTCATCGTCGGCATCCTCCGCACGCGCGCGCCGGGCATGACGTTGGGCAGGATGCCGATCTTCGCCTGGTACACGCTGGTCACCGCCGGCATGATCATGATCGGCATGCCCATGGTGATCGCCGCGGACGTCCTGCTCGAGCTGGAGCGGGCCTTCGGCATGCCGTTCTATGACGCCACCCGGGGCGGCGACCCGCTGCTCTGGCAGCACCTGTTCTGGCTGTTCGGCCACCCGGAGGTCTACATCATCTTCCTGCCGGCGGCCGGCATGGTGTCGATGATGGTACCGACCTTCGCCCGAACGCGGCAAGTCGGCTACGCCTGGGTCGTGATGGCGGCGATCTCGGTCGGCTTCCTCAGCTTCGGGCTGTGGGTGCACCACATGTACACCACCGGGCTGCCGCTGCTCTCGCTCAGCTTCTTCAGCGCGGCGAGCACCGCCATCGCCATCCCCATGGGCATCCAGGTCTTCGCCTGGCTCGCGACGCTCTGGGACGGGAAGCCGGTGCTGCGTGTGCCGATGCTCTTCATTCTCGGCTTCCTGTTCATCTTCGTCGTCGGGGGCGTGACGGGTGTGATGGTGGCCGCCGTGCCCTACGACTGGCAGGTGCACGACAGCTACTTCGTGGTGGCGCACTTCCACTACGTGCTCACCGGCGGCATGGTGTTCCCGCTCGTCGCGGGGCTGTACTACTGGTCGCCACTCGTGACCAAGCGGATGCTCTCCGAGCGGCTCGGGCGGTGGGCCTTCGGGCTCATGTTCGTCGGCTTCAACGCCGCGTTCCTGCCGATGCACGTCACCGGCCTGCTCGGCATGCCGCGGCGCGTGTACACCTACTCCGGAGAGCTCGGCTGGGATGCGCTGAACCTGAGCGCGTCGGTGTTCTCGTTCGTGTTCGCCGCGGGCGTGTTGGTCGTGGCGGTCGACTTCGTGCGGCATCTCCGCTCGGGGCCGAAGGCCGAAGCCAACCCGTGGAACGCGCCGTCGCTCGAGTGGCTGTCGGGGCTCGCGCCCTACGGCTTCCGCAGCCTCGTCCCGGTCACCTCGCGCTACCCGGTGTGGGAGCAGCCGGAGATGCCGGGCGAGATCATGGCCGGACGCGGCTACCTGCCCGACGCCCCCACGGGCGAGCGTGAGACGCTGGTCTCCACGCTCGTCGGCAGCGTGCCGGAGCAGATCCTCCGCCTGCCGATGCCGGGCTGGACGGCGTTCGTGGCCGCCCTCGCCACGGCCATCGTGTTCGGGGCCATGACCGTCAAGCTCCCGACCATCGGCGTGGCCGGCGGCGTGGTCGCCGCCGCCGCCATCCTGTCCTGGCTGTGGTCGATGGACCGGGCGTTCCCCCGCGAACCGGTCGACGCCGGGCGGGGGGCGGTCCTGCCCCTCTACAGCGCGGGCAGCGGGAGTGTGGGCTGGTGGGGCATGGCGGTGCTCCTCATCTCGGACGGGGTCGTCGTGGCGTCGTTCATGTTCGCCTATCTCTTCTTCTGGACGGCGCGACCGGCCGTGTGGCCGCCCGCCGGGTCACCGTTCCCAGGCTTCATCGAGCCCGCGGCGATCGCGGTCGCCGTGATCGGCGCCTGGGTGTTCTTCGAGGTGGCCGAGCGGCGCAACCGACGCGACAGCCGGCTCGCCACGGGGCTCTGCCTCGTCGCATCCGCTGTACTCGCGGGCAGCGCGCTGGCCATGGGCTGGCGCTGGCTCGACGGCTCCGGCCTCACGCCGACGGCCCACAGCTACGGCGCGGCGGTGTGGCTGCTGCTCGGCTACATGGCCCTGCACGTCGCCACGGGCATCGCGATGGCGCTCTGGTCCCTCGCGCGCCTCGCCCTCGGCATGATCGACTCCTGGCGGTGCCTCACGCTGCGCATCTGCCTGCTCTGGTGGCGGTTCACGGTGCCCGCCGCGGTGCTCACGCTGCTCCTGGTCGCCGGGTTCCCGCATGTCGTCGCCTGACGTCGCGGCGGTGCGCGAGGAGGAGCGCCGGGAAGCGCGCGAGAACGTGGCGGGCGTGCGGGCGCTGCTCGACGTGGCGCTCGGGTACTTCGTGTGGGCGGCCCACTTCCTCATCGTCTACGTCGCGACGGCGGTGTCCTGCCAGCTGGGGCTCGGCACCGCCGGGGCGGGCACCCGAACGACCTTCCTGGTCGTGCTCGCGCTCGTGACCGTGGCGGCGGCCGCCGTCGTCGTGCTGCACGCGGCCCGGCGCTACCGGCAGCAGCGCGACCTGCCCGACCGGCGCTTCCGCATGGCGGTCACGATCGGCAACGACGCCGTCGCGACCGTCGCCATCGCGTGGCAGCTGCTCGCCATCACGTTGGTACCGGTGTGCACGTAGGCGCGGGGTGGGCAGGCGATGGGCGGCACCCACACGAGCCCGAAGTAGAAGTGACGTCTGCGGGTCGTGGAAGTTGACGGTGCGCTTCACCAGTCGCAGCCCGAGCAACCCGGCGTAGAAGTCGATGTTGCGCTGCGGCTCGCCGCAGATGGCGATGATGTGGTGGATGCCTGGCAGCTTCGGCGCCGACGCGTCTGCCCTGTACCCTCCCTCTGCTCGAAGCCGTCCGGCCTTCAGAGATCCGCCAGGTGCTGGTGCACGAACATGATCGCCATCGCGCCCTCGCCCACGGCCGAGGCGACGCGTTTCACCGAGCCATGCCGCACGTCGCCGACCGCGAAGACGCCGGGGTGGCTCGTCTCCAGCGCCGCCGGCGAGCGTGCGGGCGTCTCACCCGGAGGCACGACCACGTCGCGACCAGTCAGCACGAAGCCCTTCGCGTCGGTCTGGATGCCGGGCGACAGCCAGCCGGTGCGAGGTCCGGCTCCGACGAAGGAGAAGACGCCCGACGTGTCGATCCTCCGCGTCGTGCCAGTACGCGTCTCCTCGACCTCGACGCCCGCCAGGCGCTCGTCGCCGAGCATGCGGCGGATCTCCGTGTGGTAGAGCACCTCCACGTTCGCCGGCGACACCACGACCACCCGATGGCCACGGGCGGGACCGACGCTGACGAAATGTACACATCTCGACCAGCTCCGCGACGTCGAGCCGCGCACGCCTGATGGGTGCGAGGAGCACCTGAAGCCGAGCGACCGCTCGCTGGTGCTACGTGGACGAGATCATCCTCGAGAAGAGCTGACGGCACGGCTGTGGCATCCGCTGCAGCGCCCCTCACTCGATCCCCGCAGCGCCATCGCGACCACGCAGGCCGTGCCGACCGCGCCCGCACCGACGACGCCGACCTTCATCGGCTACGTCCTGCAATTGTTCCTCTGCGAGGGGACGTTCGACCCACCGCATGGAGCCCGTGAGCAATCCCCAATCCCGGCCGCCAGCGTCTCCGTCGTCATGCGGCGGAGTGCGAGCCGGGATGAGCGCGGCTCCCGGACGATTCATGGCCGTCGGTGTCGCGCTTGCGGACGGACGGAGAATTGCACAACGAACCTCGGCCCGGCATGCGACGGCGACCGTGTCCTCCGATCGTGTCCCTCGCGGCCGTGGGCCGACAGAACGGGAGAGGACCATGAGGATCACGCGTGTCCATGCCACCGCCGATGGCGAGTCCCACTTCGACGAGCTCGACGTTCCCCTGGACGACGCCGGTGAGATCGGCTGGCTCTCCGCGCCCGTCGCTGCGCTCAGCGTGATCTTCCGCGAGAACGAGCCGGACTACGATTACGATTGGCACTGCGCGCCGCAGCGCCAGCTCCTCGTCCTGCTGGACGGCGCCATCGAGATCGAGGTGAGCGCCGGGGAGAAGCGGGACTTCTCCGGCGGTGACCTCCTACTGCTGGAGGACACCTCGGGGCGAGGCCATCGCACCCGGACGACGGACGGCCGGTCGCGCCGCTCGCTCTTCATCCCGCTCCCCGAGCCTGCGCCGCCCGACCGGTGAGCTAGGCGCCTTCAGGCACCAGCCTCGGGAGCCTCTCCCGGCGTGGTGACTCCCTCGTCCCGGAGCAACAGGTGCGCGACCACACCCACCTGTCACGCACCGGCCTGGTCGTACGTGCGTGCCCAGGGGATCACGTCGAGCCGCTCGAACGGGGTGTCCCGATACTCACTCCTGTAGCACGACGCCCCAGCCTACCGCGATAGTTTTGGGCGATCGAACTGCAGCGCGACGGCGATGTGGCGAAGTAGTGCGAGCCCGAGCTCAGACGAGGGGCGAGGGCCCGCCAGATTCTCGCAGGCTGCGGCTGACACCCATCCATCGAGCTCGCACGAGATCGCACCGCCCTGTAACAATTCCTGCGGCCACGGTTTCTGATCGGCACCGGAATTGCGGCGCCCGAAGCCTGCAGTTTGCCTGGCTGCGCGGTGGTATACGCATTCGGCAAGGGCACGGCGTGTCTCCTCAACCCGACGCCGAATGCCGGCACCTCCAGGGCGCGCCCGGCGCGCTGCCAGGTCGACGCAATCGAGCGCAAGGTCGCGAGTCGAAAGAGCGCGGCGCTGTGTTCGAGGCGTACGACATGCCGGGCCTCACGACGCCTTCAGCATCTACGCCGGCGGCAGCGTGACGGCGGCGTGGTTCAAGGACGGGCGAGGCCAACGTCCACGCGCTGTGCCAGGAGCAACACCGGAGATCATCTCTCGAGGACAACATGCGCGCTTCGACGCTATCGACGCTTCGCGTCCATCTTCTGCCGGTCCTGCTGGTTTCGCTTGCCTGCAGGGACACCGGGGACACGCGGACGGGAGCCGCAGGGGATACCGGTGCCCCGGCCGCTCGGGACACCGGTACCGGAGCTCGCGTCTTCAGTGACTGGAGGGGTGACGCCCCCGGCACCCGCTATCACATCAGGCCATCCGACCTGCCGACGCCGGAGATGACGGACGCCGACCCCGAAGCGTCGACCGCCAGGCTCGCGGACGTGGTCGAACCGCCGCAGGGCGCGGCGCCCCGAGTACCGGACGGCTTCATCGTGAGCGTGTTCGCCAGGGGGCTCGATCAGCCGCGCCGCCTGCGCGTCGCGCCGAACGGCGACGTCTTCCTGTCGGAGAGCGGCACTGGACGCGTCCTCGTCTTCCAGGCGAGCGACACGGGCGGTGCGTCTCCGACGCCCCACGTCTTCGCCGCGAACCTCGACCGGCCCTACGGCATCGCCTTCCTGCCGCCCGCCAATCCGCAGTGGGTCTACGTGGCGGCGGCGAACCAGGTGGTCCGCTATCCGTATCGGGCCGGGGCCCTCCAGGCCGGCGGGCCAGCCGAGGTGATCGTCCCCGACATCCCGACGAAGCGGCACTGGACGCGGGACCTCGCGGTGTCGCAGGACGGCACGCGCCTGTTCGTGTCCATCGGCTCGGCGTCGAACCTGGGGGCGAGTGGCATGCCCGATATGACGCCCGAGCAGATCCGGCAGTTCGAGGCGACGCACGGGCGCGGCGCCGCGTGGGGCGAGGAAGAGAATCGCGCCGTGGTGCGTGTGTTCGATCCGGACGGAAGGGACATTCGCAACTACGCCACGGGCCTGCGCAACTGCTCGGGCCTGGCGATGCAGCCCGGCACGGACAATCTGTGGTGCGTCGTCAACGAGCGCGATCATCTCGGCCCGAACATGGTGCCGGATTACATGGTGCGCGTAGAGGATGGTGCCTTCTACGGCTGGCCTTGGTACACGATCGGCAACCGGGAGGAC
>DATANT010000348.1:0-4017 GCA_036266115.1 Gemmatimonadaceae bacterium
GCCTTGTCCGGCGCCTCGGCGCTCGTCACGCCGGCGTCGCCGGTGGCGTCGTGCACCGAGCTCCAGAGACGGTCCAGGAACCGCCTGACGCCCGAGATGCCGCTGTCGCGGAAGTCGCCGCCCTGCTCGTAGGGGCCGAGGAACATGAGGTAGGTGCGGAACGCGTCCGCGCCCCACCGCTCCATGAACTCGTCGGGGTTCACCACGTTGCCGCGGCTCTTCGACATCTTCGCGCCGTCCTTGATGATCAGGCCGTGCGCGCGGAAGCGGGTGAACGGCTCCTCGAAGTCCAGGTGCCCGCCGTCCTTGAGCGCCATGGTGACGAAGCGCGAGTACAGCAGGTGCAGCACCGCGTGCTCGTTGCCCCCGATGTAGGAGTCCACCGGCAGCCACTTCTTCGTGATGGCCGGGTCGAACGGCACGTCGTCGCGATTCGCGCTCGGATAGCGCAGGAAGTACCACGCGCTGTCCAGGAACGTGTCCGACACGTCGGTCTCGCGTCGCGCCTTGCCGCCGCAGCTGGGGCAGTCGGTGTAGTACCAGTCCTCGTGCCGGGCGAGCGGGGAGATGCCCGAGTCGTCCGGGCGGAAGTCCTCCACGTCGGGCAGCACCACCGGCAGCTGGTCCTCCGGCACGGGCACGGTGCCGCACGCGTCGCAGTAGACGATGGGGATGGGCGGCCCCCAGTACCGCTGCCGCGAGATGGTCCAGTCGTGCAGGCGATAGTTCACCACCGCCTCGGCGGCACCGGACGCGGCCAGCCACTCCACGATGCGGCGCGCCCCGTCGTCCACGTCCAGCCCGTCGAACTCGCCCGAGTTCACCAGCCGTCCACGGCCCACGTAGGCCTCGGCCAGCGGCGCGGCGGCGTCGTGCTCCGCGGCGGCCACCACGCGCACGATGGGCAGCGAGAACTTCTGCGCGAACTCGAAGTCGCGCTCGTCGTGCCCCGGCACGGCCATGATGGCGCCGGTGCCGTACTCCATGAGCACGTAGTCGGCAATCCACACCGGGATCGGCTGCCCGGTGGCGGGATTGACGGCCATGGCGCCGGTGAAGACGCCGGTCTTCTCCTTGGTGGACTTGCGGCTCACCAGGTCCTGCCGCCGCGTGCGCGTGCGGTACGCCTCCACCTCGGCGCGCTGCGCCGGGCTGGTGACGGCGTCCACCAGCGGGTGCTCGGGGGCGAGCACGAGGTAGGTGGCGCCGAAGATGGTATCGGCGCGGGTGGTGAAGACTTCGATGGTGGTGGCGTGGGAATGCTGCTGGTCGGGGGCGGACGCGATGGCAGATTGGTCGTGGGGGGAGGCTCCCGCCCCCGTTCCCGCCGCCACCGCGAACCGGATCCGCGCCCCCTCGCTCTTCCCGATCCAGTTCCGCTGCGCCGTCTTCGTCGTCTCGCTCCAGTCCAGCCACTCCAGGTTGGCCAGCAGCCGCGGGGCGTAGTCGCTGATCCGGAAGAACCACTGCTCCAGCTCGCGCTGCTCCACCGGCGTGCCGCACCGCTCGCACTCGCCGCCCACCACCTGCTCGTTGGCCAGCACCGTCTTGCACGACGGGCACCAGTTCACCGCCGCCGTCTTCTTGTACGCCAGCCCCTGCTTGTACAGCTGCAGGAAGACCCACTGCGTCCACCGGTAGTAGTCCGGATCGGTGGTGTCCACCTCATACCGCCAGTCCACCATCAGGCCGGCGCGGTCCAGCTGGCGGCGGAAGTTCGCGATGTTGCGCGGAATGAGCCGCATCGGATGCTCGCCCATCTTGAGGGCGAAGTTCTCCGAGTGGATGCCGAACGCGTCGTATCCGAGCGGCTCGAACACGGTGTGCCCCTGGAGCCGCTGGAATCGTCCATAGATGTCGTTCCCCGTGAACGCGAACAGATTGCCCACGTGCAGCCCTTCGGCCGACGGGTACGGGAACATCATGAGCGCGTAGAACGGGCGCTCGCCCCCGACCAGGTCGGTCTGATTGGTGCCGCGCTCGCGCCAGCGGTCCTGCCACTTGCGCTCCACTGCGGTGGGATCGTAGGCCGGGGCACTGCCCTCGGGCGGCTGCTGGAGGTTCGGAGCGGTCATTGGCGGGGAGGACGAAAGACGTTGAAGCGTATGAATCTAACCGAAGCGCCCCAGGTCGAGAACGCCATGTCGATGCCCACCGATGCCCTCCGTCCGCCGTCCGCCGCGAGCCAACAGCGCGACGCCCGCGCCGCCTCGTTCTACCAGCGGCTCGCCAACCGGGTGCTGCTCGGCGGCACGATCGGCCTCGTGGCGCTGCTCTGGCTCGGACGCGTGCCCCTGGCCGCCATCGTCCAGCAGGACGCCTTCATCCTGGCCGTCGCGCTCTGGGTGATCACGGCGCTCCTCGTGGGCGCGGTCTTCCTCAAGCTCGTCATCACCCCGCTGGTCAGCGTACCGGCCGCGGAGCTCGCCGCCGCCGCCGAGGCGATCGCGGAGGGCGATCTCACCGTGCGCCTCCGGCCGGACTCCGGGAAGGGGCAGCTGAGCCGCCTGCGGCGCGGCCTCGGCACCACGGTGGAGGCGCTGCGGCGCCTGGCCATGGCCATGCGCGAGTCGGCGCACCACACCACGGGCCTGGTCACCCAGATCACGGCGAGCACCCGGCGCATCGCGGCCCGCGCCACCGAGACCGCCGCCGCGTCGGCCGGGCTCCACGCACGCGCCACGGGCATGGCCACGGACATCGGCCTCATGGCGGCGGACGCCAGCCGCCTGGCGCAGATCGTGGATCAGGCGGCGGCCGGCACCCAGGACGGCGTGGCCCGCAACCAGCAGCTGCGGGCGCTCGCCGAGACCAACCGCGCCCGCCTGGACGCGGCGTTCGAGCAGCTGGCCCGCCTGGGCGCCGAGGTGCGCGAGACCGCCGATGCGGCCGACGCGCTCGCCGCGGCGTCCGAGGAGATCCAGGCCTTCGTGGCGCTCGTGCACAAGATGGCCAAGCAGTCGCGCCTCCTGGCCCTCAACGCCGCCATGGAGGCCGCGCGCGCCGGCGACCAGGGCGACGGCTTCGCGGTGGTGGCCACCGAGGTCCGGCGCCTGGCCGCCAGCTCGGCGGATGCCGCCACCCGCTCCGAGGCGGCCGTGGCCACCATCGTGGAGCGCGTGGCCGTGTCGCGTGCCCTCGCCGGCCGCGCGCTGGAGACCGTGCGGGCCCTCGAGCAGGAGACCCGCGAGAGCCAGACATCGTATCGCGACATGGACGACGCCGTGGCCGCGGCCGACGAGTGGACGATGAACGTGGAGCGCACCGCCAGCAGCTCGTCGGCGCTCGTGCGCGACATCACCCAGCGGTTGAGCGGGCTGGCGCGGGACACGCAGGCGTTCGCGTCCTCCATGCACCAGATGGCCGGCGCCAACGAGCAGCAGAGCGCGGGCACGAAGGAGATCGCCGCCGCCGCCAGCGCGCTCGCCGGCGCGGCGCAACACATGGCGGGGCTCGTGGGGACGTTTCGGCTCGAGGAGCTGCCGCAACCCGGCACGTCGCCTCAGGCGCGGCTCACGCCCGCCCGGGCGCTGGCACCGGTGCTGGCCGCGAGCTGAAGCGATCGGGGCACGCTGCTGAAAGTGACGGAGCATGGGGGCGCGCCAGCCGGCGCGCCCCCATGCTCCGTATCGGCGTGCCTCGCCCTCCGCGCGAGGCGGGCGTTCCCGCTTGACAGCCGAGGCAGTGGCCGACATCATGGGCTCTATCTAAACTCTGGATAGAGCCCATGTCGGATCGGCTGGCGGTCGTCAAAGGCACGCTCGACGTGCTCGTGCTCAGGGCGCTCGCCTGGGGGCCGATGCACGGATTTCAGGTGGCCGCCTGGCTCGAGGCTCGTTCCGGCGGCGCGCTCGCCCTGGACGACAGCGGCTTGTACCAGGCGCTCTACCGCCTCGAGGGACGCGGCCTGATCGCCGCCGACTGGGGCGTGACCGAGAACAACCGGCGCGCGCGCTACTACGACGTCACCGACCTGGGGCGCGCGCATCTCGCTCGCGAGACGGCCACCTGGGTGCG
>DATANT010000349.1:0-10790 GCA_036266115.1 Gemmatimonadaceae bacterium
GCTCGGGGGAGCGCGCCACGACGGTCACCCTGCGATCCGTCCACGCTTCCAGCGCGGCCAGCACCGCGGCCGCGGCGCCGCCCGCCCCCAGCAGCAGCACGCGCGCCGCCGCCGGCTCCGCGCCCAGCACACTACGCGCGAGCGCGGAGAACCCCGCGACGTCGGTGTTGTCCCCGTGCAGCGCACCATCCCGCGTCCAGAACGTGCTCACCGCGCCCGTGCGCTCCGCCACCGGCGTGCGCGTCGCGCAGTGGTGCCACGCCGCTTCCTTGTGCGGGATGGTGACGTTGCCCGCGGCGCCCTCGCGAGCGAGCAGCGCGAGCGTCTCCCGCAGCTCGTCCGGCGGCACGGCCATCGCGGCGTAGTGCAGCGGCACGTCGGCCGCCCGCAGCGCCGCGTTCTGAAACGTGGGCGAGAGCGAGTGGCGCACCGGCCACCCGAGAATCACCAGTCGCGACGGAAGGGTGCCGGGAGGCGCGCTCGGCGTCACGACTTCGCGTTCCGGTCGGCGGCCAGGCGCTCCAGCGCCCGGCCAACCAACTCCTCCAGCTCCTCGAACGTCGTGCGGTACGCATCCAGATCTCCACCGTACGGATCACGCACCGCCCGGTGGTCCGCGCCGCGGGTCGCGAACGTGGTGAGCAGCTCCGCGCGCTCGCCGGCACCCAGGCGGCGCGCAGCGTCCAGGTGCGAGGGCGCCATGGTGAGGATCACGTCCGAGTCGCGCACGATGTCGGCCGTGAGCAGCCGCGAGCGGTGCATGGAGAGGTCCACGCCGTGCTCCAACGCGACGAGCAGGGCGCCATCGGACGCGGCGGCGCCGTCCAGGGCGCCGGTGCCCGCGCTCGCCACATCCAGCCCGGGCAGGCCGCGCTCGGCGATGCGCGCGCGCGCGATCGCCTCGGCCATCGGGCTGCGGCACGTGTTGCCAGAACAGACGAAGAGAATCTTCATGATGAGCCCAGCATGAGGCTGCGGTGATCGGTCCGACGCCGCGCCCGAGCGCCGAGCGCCGGCTCGGCACCGTGGCGGCGTCCTAGTAGTCCCCTACGAGATCCGGGGCGCTCTCTCGCAGCACGGTCGCAGAGATCGCGCCGCGCCGGATGACCCGCGGATGGCGCCCCGTACAGTCTACCACCGTGGACGACTCGGAAGGAGCGAGCCGCCCTCCGTCGAGCACGCGGAGCGTCCCGCGCTGCACCTGGTCCGCCCAGTCGCTCAGTACCTGCGTCGCCGAGGTCGCGGGCGGCTGCCGCGGCCGGTTGGCGCTCGTGGAGGTGATCGGGTCGCCGAACGCCCGGATGAGCCGTTGCAGCCCCTCGTGCGGCGTCCAGCGAACGGCGACGCCGCCCTCGGGTCCTCGCAGCCGGTCCGGCACCCGGCGCTCCCCACCGGGCAGGACCAGGGTGAGCGGGCCCGGCCAGTGCCGCGCCGCCAGTCGGCCAGCCGCGGGCGGCAGTCGAAGATCCAGGCGGTGCAACATGGCGACGTCGGCGATGAGCAGGAGGAACGGCTTGCCCGGCGGCCGCTGCTTGAGCGCCACCAGGGCTTCCACGGCAGCGTGCTCCGGGCTTCCGCCGAACCCATATACCGTTTCGGTGGGATAGGCCAGGAGCATTCCTGCGCGCAGATGCTCGATCGTACGCGTGAGCGCCGCCTCGACCTCGGCGGGCGACCAGAACGGCACCGCTGTGATCTCGCGGATCATGCCGCGACGGCGGCGCGCGACGGTGCTGCGCTCACTGCCCGCTCCCCGTCATTCGGCGAGTGGGAACAGTGCCTCGGCCCGGGCGAAGTCCGCCTCCTCGGTGACCTTCATGGCGCGCTCGCTGCCCCGCACCACCACCACCGGATAGCCCAGCGCCTCGCACACCGACGCGTCGTCGGTGCCCAGCTCGCCCCGCTCACGGGCCGCGAAGTACGCCTGGTCGATCATCTCGCGCGGAAAGCCCTGCGGCGTCTGCGCCCGCCAGAGCCGCTCGCGCGGCACGGTGCGCACGATCCGTCCGTCGGCGTCCACTTCCTTGAGCGTATCGGTCACGGGTAGCGCGGCGATCGCCCCATGGCCGTTTCGCGCCTCGGCCACCACGCGGGTGATCAGCGCGGCCGATGCGAGCGGCCGGGCTGCGTCGTGCACCAGCACCACGCGCACCTCGTCGGGCATCTCCTGCAGGCCCGCGATCACCGACTCGCCGCGCGTGCGGCCGCCCACCGTCACCGCCAGCCGATCGAGGTCGCTCTGGAACATCCAGGGCGGCGGGTCGCCCACATGGCTCCGCGGTAGCACGCACACCACGAGCGCGACGTCCGGGCGGGCCTGGAACGTCTGGATGCTGTGCAGCAGCATGGGCTTGCCGGCCACCCATCGAAACTGCTTGAGCTCCGCCGAGTTGGTGCGGGTGCCGGAGCCGGCGGCCACCACCACCACGCCGACGTCGGGAATCGTATCAGACATCCTGCAAAGATAGGCGAGCCGAGCGCCGGATGGCGCTCACGCGAACAGGCGGGCGAACAGGTCGGCGATGGTGCGTACGCCGATCACCTGAAGACCGGCCGGAGCGCGCCGCGGCACGGCGCGCTCCGCCAGGTAGGCCACGCCCAGACCCAGGTTGGAGGCTTCCGCCAGGCGGCGCTCTGTCTGCGACACCGGGCGCACCTCTCCGCCCAGCCCCACCTCGCCCACGAACAGCGCCCCGGTGGGCAGCGAGCGGTCGTACACGCTCGACGCGAGCGCCGCCGTCACCGCGAGGTCTCCGGACGGCTCCTGCATGCGCAGGCCGCCCACCACGTTCAGGAACACGTCGAGCTGCGCGAACGAGATCCCAGCCCGCTTGTCGAGCACCGCGAGCAGCAGCGCGAGGCGCCGGCCGTCGTAGCCGGTGGCCACGCGCTGCGGCGTGCCGAATCCCGCCTTCGCGGCCAGCGCCTGCACCTCCACCAGCACCGGCCGCGTGCCCTCGAGCAGCGCCGTCACGGCGCTGCCGCTCGCGGCCAGCTCGCGATCGCCCAGGAACAGCTCGGACGGGTTGGCCACCGGCACCAGGCCGCGCTCCGTCATCCGGAACACGCCGATCTCGTCCACGCTGCCGAAGCGGTTCTTGGTGGCGCGCAGCACGCGGTGGTCCAGCGAGCTCTCGCCCTCGAAGTAGAGCACCGTGTCCACGATGTGCTCCAGCGTCTTGGGGCCGGCAATGCCACCGCCCTTGGTGACGTGCCCCACCACCAGCACCGCCGTGCCGGACTCCTTCGCGAAGCGCATGAGACGCGCCGCGCACTCGCGCACCTGGCCCACGTTGCCCGGCGCGCCGTCCAGATCCGCGGTGAACACCGTCTGGATGGAGTCCACGATGAGCACCGCGGGCGCGCGCGCCGCGGCGCTGGCGAGGATCGTCTCCAGATTGGTCTCGCCGATGAGCGAGACGTCGCCGGCGGCGGTCTCCAGGCGATCGGCGCGGAGCTTCACCTGCAGCGGCGACTCCTCGCCGCTCACGTAGAGCGCGGCGTGGCCGGCCTGCTGCAGCTCCGCGGCCACCTGCAGCAGCAGCGTGCTCTTGCCGATCCCCGGCTCGCCGCCCACGAGCACCATGGACCCCGGCACCACGCCGCCGCCCAGCACGAAGTCGAACTCGTCGATGCCGCTCGCCCATCGCTCTCGCTCCGAGCCCTTCACGTCGCGCAACCGCGTGGCCTCCACCACGCTGCCACCGTCGGCGAACGATGCGCTGCCGGCCTGGCGTCGCGCCGCGCCCTTGGCCGCCGACGGCCTGGTGGTGGCCACCTCCTCCACCAGCGTGTTCCACTCGCCGCACACGTCGCAACGCCCGGCCCACTTGGGGTGCTCGGCCCCGCACTCCGTGCAGCGGTAGACCGTGCGCGCCTTGGCCACTACGCGCCCGGCCTGTTGGCGCGGTTCTCGAACCGGGTGTACTGCTTGTGGAAGTGCAGGCTCACCGTGCCGATGGGGCCATTGCGCTGCTTGAGGATGATGATCTCGGCCAGCCCCTCGATGGAGTTGCCGTCCTTGTCCTTCGCGGGCCCCGCCTCGGCGCCGCGCTCGGCGTACACCTCGGGGCGGTAGATCGCCATGATGAGATCCGCGTCCTGCTCGATGGCGCCCGACTCACGCAGGTCCGACATCTGCGGCCGCTTCTGGTCGCCGGCGCGCTGCTCCGGCGCACGCGAGAGCTGCGACAGCGCGATCACCGGCACGCTGAGCTCCTTGGCGAGCGCCTTGAGGCCGCGCGAGATCTGGCTGATCTCCTGCTGGCGGTTCTCCGAGCTCGGCGGCCCCTGGATGAGCTGCAGGTAGTCCACGATCACCATCCCGATGTCCGATTCCGCCTTGAGGCGGCGCGCCTTGGAGCGCATCTCGAGCAGGGTGATGCCCGGCTGATCGTCGATGAACACCGGCGCCGAGCTCAGGATGCCGGCGGCGCGCGCCAGGCGCGGGAAGTCGTCGTCGCGCAGGCGCCCGCGGCGCAGGTCCTGTGCGTCGATCATCGCCTCGGCCGTGAGCATGCGCTGCACCAGCGACTCCTTGCTCATTTCCAGCGAGAAGAACGCCACGCCCACCTTGTTCTTGATGGCGGCGTTCTGCGCGATGTTCAGCACGAACGCGGTCTTCCCCATCGACGGGCGGGCGGCGATGATGATCAGATCCGCCGGCTGGAAGCCCGACGTCATCTCGTCCAGGTCGGTGAAGCCGCTCGGTGCGCCGGTGAGCGTCTGGCCACCGCGTTGCAGCGCCTCGATGCGCTCCATGGCGGGCCAGAGCAGCTCCTTGATGCGCGTGAACCCGCGCCCGCCCTGCGACTGCGAGATCTGGAAGATCTTGGACTCGGCGTCGTCCAGCAGCTGCGAGGCGGTGGACTGCCCCTCGAACGCCTCGGTGACGATGCCGGTGGACGTCTCGATCAGGCGCCGGAGCAGCGCCTTCTCGCGCACGATCTTGGCGTGGTACTCCACGTTCGCCGCGGTGGGCACGGCGTCCAGGAGCCAGCCGACGTAATCGCGCCCACCGCTCGCTTCCAGCTCTCCGCGCCGACCGAGCTCGTCGGCCAGCGTGAGCGGGTCCACCACGTCGCCGCGCTCGCTGATGGCCACCATCGCCCGGAAGATCCGCCGGTGCCCCTCGCGGTAGAACATCGTGTCGTCCACGTGCTCGGCGGCACGCATGACGGCATCGGCGTCCATGAGCATGGCCGACAGCACCGCCTGCTCGGCTTCCGCCGAGTAGGGTGGCTGCCGGTCGCGGTACGGATCACGAACGGGCGCTATCGAGTATTCCACGGGCGAGCTGGACATCTTCCCAGGTGGGGCGCTTCCAGGAGGGGTTGCGGAGCAGCGCGGCCGGATGGTAGGTGACCACGAGTGGGATGCCGTGATACTCGTGCACCGTGCCGCGCAGCTTGCCGAGGGGGGTCTTGGTGTCGAGCAGCGTCTGCGCCGCGAAGGTGCCGAAGGCCACGATCACCTTGGGCTTGAGGAGCTCGAGCTGCCGGCGCAGGTACGGGCTGCACGCGGCCACCTCGCTCGCCTCGGGGTTGCGATTACCCGGTGGCCGGTGCTTGAGCACATTGCAGATGAAGACCTGCTCGCGGGTCAAGTTAATGGCTGCGAGGATCTTCGTCAGCAGCTGGCCGGCCTGGCCGACGAACGGCCGCCCCGTGGCGTCCTCGTTGGCCCCGGGCGCCTCGCCCACGCAGACGAAGTCGGCGTTGGGATCGCCTTCGCCCGGCACGGCGTGGGTGGCCGTGGCGTACAGCGGGCAGCGCGTGCACCCCTCCACCATCGTCGCGACGGCGTCGAGCGACGCGAGGCGCGCGATCTCGGGGGGGATGGGCGAGCCGGCCGGCGCGTTCGGGCGCTCTGCCGCATCGCCCGCTGGCGCGTCACCGGTCGCGGCGGCGCTGGTGGCCGTCGGCTCCCGCTTCTCGGCGGGCTGACGGTCCGTCGCACGCCCTTTCGCAGACTTGCCTCGGGCCATCGCATCGTCCTCGCTGTCGGCAGCGGAAGGCCGCGGCTCCGCGACCCGCGGGCTGGTAGTGGGCGCGTTGCCGGCCGCCCGGAGCGCCTCGCGCCAGTCCAGCGCACGATCCGCCTCCGCAAGAGGCGGGCGCGCCGCCGGCACCGGCTCGATGCGCCGGTCCGACTGGGCGCCGGCGGCGGCCGCCCGGCTCGCCGGCTCTTCGGTGGCCTGGCCGGTGCCCAACGCACCGATCAGGCGCATGACCTCGCTCACCGCCATGCCGTCCAGCACCAGCTCGGCCTCGCCCAGATCCCGGCGCTGCTCCAGGTAGCGCCGTAGCCGCTCCCTAGCGTCCATCGGCGCCCCGCTGCTCCAGCAGCCGCTCCACGCGATCCAGAATGGCGTCGGCCACCTCCGCCTTGGAGGCCAGCGGTAGCACCTCGTCGGCGCCATCGGGGTGGACGAGCGTCACGCGATTGGTGTCCACGCCGAAACCGGCGCCCGCCTCGCGCGCGTCGTTCACCACCACCATGTCCAGCCCCTTGTCGGTCAGCTTGCCGCGCCCCTGCTCCACCGCGCGCTCGGTTTCCAGCGCGAAGCCCACCACCACCGCGCCGGGGCGTCGCTGGTGGCGCGTGGACTTCAGGATGTCCGGAGTGCGGCGCAGCTGGATGGCGTCCGGAGCGCTCGCCTTCTTGAGCTTCTCGGGGGCGGCCGCATCGGGCGCGAAATCCGCCGGTGCCGCCGCCATCACCAGCACGTCCGCCTGGGCCAGCGCGCCGGCCACCGCGGCGCACATCTCCTCGGTGGTCTCCACCGCCACGGCGTGGACCGCCGTGGGTAGGGGCACGGCGAGCGGGCCGTGCACGAGCGTCACCTGGGCTCCGCGGCGCCACGCGGCGGCGGCGAGCGCCACGCCCATCCGGCCGCTGCTGTGGTTGGACAGGAAGCGCACGGGATCCAGCGGCTCGCGCGTGGGGCCCGCGGTGACCACCACGCGCCGGCCACTGAACGCACCGACCGGCTCCAGCAGGCGGCCGATGTGCGCCACGAGCTGCGGCGGCTCCGGCATGCGTCCCGGCCCGCTGCCCTCGCCCACGGCCAGCGGGCCCACGTCGGGGTCCAACACGAAGTAGCCGATCTCGCGCAGGTGCGCCACGTTGAGCATCGTCTGCGCGTGGGCCCACATCCGGTCGTTCATGGCCGGCGCCAGCAGCACGGGCGCCTCGGTGGCCAGCAGGCACGCGCTCAGCAGGTCGTCGGCGCGGCCATGGGCGGCGCGCGCCAGGAAGTCGGCCGTCGCCGGGGCCACCGCCACCACGTCGGCGGCGCGCGCCAGACGGATGTGGTCCAGCGCGTGCCCCGCCGCGATGAGCGCCGTGTGCACCGCGCGGCCGGTGACCGCCTCGAAGGTGACCGCACCCACGAACTCCGCCGCGGCGCGCGTGAGCACCACGTCCACCTTGGCGCCGGCCTGGGTGAGCTCGCGCGCGACGAGCACCGACTTGTAGCACGCGATGCCGCCCGTGACGCCGAGCAGGACGCGCTTGCCGTGAAAGGGACGCACGGGGCTGGGGGCTGGAGGCTCGTGCCGGGAGGTGGAAACGGGCGCCCGTAGCGACTCGCCACGGGCGCCCGCAGGGAACGACGGCGACCTACGCGCCGGACGACGGGCGGCGCGGCACCACGCGATAGGCCACGTTGCCGCTCGCGAGCTCCTCGAGCGCGCGCGTGGTGAGCTTCTTCTCCACGCCCGAGCGATCGCGCGGGAACTCGTTGAGCGTGCGGGCGTACTTGGCCGCCACCAGCACGCCGAGGTACTTGTTGGCCGCGTGCTCCGCGACCTCCAGGGGAGTGAAAACGCGCATCGGGATGATCCTCAGACAGGGGTGGTTGCGTCGAGTGCGCGCGAGAGCTCGTCCACCAGCTCCTGCACGCGCGACTCGAGCGCGGGACAACGGGATCGCCGGGACATCTCGGCGTCGATCACGGCGGACACGCGCCGGATGGCCGTATCGAGATCGTCGTTGACGATGACGTACTGGTACCGCGTCGCGGCGTTCAGCTCCTCGCGTGCCGTGCGCAGCCGGAGCGCGAGCATCTCCGCGCTCTCGGTGTTGCGCTGCGCCAGCCGCTCGCGCAGCACCGCCGCCGATGGCGGCAGCAGGAAGATGAGCACGGAATCCGGGAACGCCGCGGCGAACTGCTCCGCGCCCTGCACGTCGATGTCCATCACGACGTTCCGGCCCGACTCGAGCACGCGCCGCACCTCGCTGCGCAGCGTGCCGTACATGCGATCGTGCACGTGCGCCCATTCGGCGAATTCGCCGCGCGCCACCCGGCCCTGGAACTCGTCCGGGCTCAGGAAGTGGTAGTCGTGCCCGTCCACCTCGTGGCCGCGCCGCGCGCGCGTGGTGCACGACACCGAGTATCCGAGGTCCACCCGGCTGGCCAGCAGCGCGCGAGCGATGGTGGTCTTGCCACCCCCGGATGGTGCCGAGAGGATGATCGGGAACGGCGTGGTGCCCATCACGCGAGGTTCTCCACCTGCTCGCGCAGGCGCTCCAGCTCTTCCTTGATCAGCAGCACGTCGCGCACGACGGCGACGTCGTTGCCCTTGCTGCCCGTGGTGTTGGCCTCGCGCAGCAGCTCCTGCAGCAGGAAGCCGAGCCGCTTGCCCACCGGCTCCCCGCCGCCATCGGTCGCCAGCGCCTCGCGGAACGCCGCCAGGTGCGAGCGGAAGCGCTCCAGCTCCTCCTGCACGTCCAGGCGATCCGCCAGGATCGCGATCTCGAGTGCCAGGCGCTGCTCGTCCACCACCACGCCGTCGGCGAGCTCGCGCACGTTCGCGCGCAACCGGTCGCGTTGCTCCACCACGCGCAGCGGCGCCCGCTCGGCAATGCGGTCCACCGCCGCGGCCACGGCGGCCAGCCGCTCTTGCAGGAATGCCACCAGCCGCTCCCCCTCCGCCGTGCGCGCCGCCGTGAGCGCGTCCACGGCCCGCTCCACGATGGCCAGCAGCTCCGACGCGCTGCCGCCGGCGTCGAGCTCCTGCGGCATGGCGATCACGTCGGGCAGCCGAAGCAGCGTGGGAAAGTCCACGTCGCCGCTGATGCCCAGGCGCTCGCCCAGCGCGCGGAGCTGCGCCACGTAGGCGGCGGCGCGCGCCTCGTCCACGGCCAGCGCGACGGCGGTGGCCTCGCGGACGCCGATACGCGCCGTGAGGGTGACGTGTCCGCGCGAGATGCTCCGCCGGAGTGCCTCGCGCACGTCGCCCTCCCACGCCCCGAATCGCGACGGCAGCTTGACGCTCGGATTGAAGAAGCGGTGGTTCACGGCGCGGATCTCCACCGTTACCGGAACGCCCCCCACCTCACCGTCCGCCGTGCCGTAGCCGGTCATGCTCTGGATCATCACAAGCTGCTCAAGTTACGGCGTGACAACGGTCTCGTCAATTGCGACCCGGTTCCCCGGCCCACCGCGCTCAGTTCCAGAACTGCCATCGTACGCCGTAGATCAGCGTCGTGGGCGGCATGAGGTACCCGGGCACCGAGAAGTACTGCACGTTGCTCAGGTTCCGGACCTGGAGCATGAGCACCGCGTCCTCGATGTGGATCTCGAGCAGCCCGGAGAACAGCGAGTGGCTGGGCGACACGAGGGATTCGTTGACGAGCGGGAACACGACCTGCGAGCGGTACTCGTGGGCGAAGGAGGCCCGCAGCCCGAAGTTGCCGCGCGGAAAGCGGCTCAGCCATCGGGTGTCGAGGGTGATCTCGCTCCGCACCTGCTGGCGTGGGAGATAGCCCAGGAGGGTGGCGTCCTCGTCCCACTGCGTGCCCACCACCGCGGCGCTCACGTCCCGCCACACGCGCCCGGTCACCCGCGCGAACGCGCCGGTGGTCTGCCGCGTGCCGCCCACGAGCGCCGTGTCGTAGACGATTGGCGGTCGGATGGGCGCACTGGATCGCGAGAGCACGCCGCCCGAGAGCCAGAGGTCCTTCACCTGGACCCCCGCCTCCACGCGCAGGCTGTTCACGGTACTCCGTTCGCCGTGGTCATCGAAGGGCGCCGCCTGGCTGGCCGCGCCCACGAGGCTCACGAAGGGCACCGGCTGCACCCGGACCGTGGCCTCGGCGCGCAGCGTGCTGTCCTCCGCGGACCGCTCCACGAACGCCGCCGCGGCCACCAGGCGCTGCGCCCACTCGGCGCGCGCGGAGGGCGAGAGCAGGGTCGCGCTCTCGGGCGTGCGCAGCCGCAGCGCACCACTCACCCGCAGCGGGCCGCTGGTGTAGCCGCCGGTGGCGACGTACTGCGCCCGCTTCACCAGCGTGTCCACGGTGTCGCGCGGCAACGTGGCGCCTCCTCCGGATTCCGCCGGATCCTCGGTGCGCTCGTCGAAGCGCTGGGAGCTGGCGATCACCTGCGCCCAGGCACCGCCGGCCGAGGGATCGCCGATGCCGGCCCGCAGATAGTAGAGCAGGTTGCGCGAGTCGAGCGGCGAGAGCGGAGGCTGATCCAGGAAATTGACCTGCGCGTTGCGCAGCCGGCTCGTCGTGAGGGCGAACCCGTCCACGCTCCATCGGTCTCGCGCCAGGCCGCCCCGCACGAACACGGAGAGCTGGTCACCGTCGGTGTTATTGGGGTTCGTGGTGCTGTACTGCTGCCCGCCCACCTGCAGCAGCTCGCCGTGCCGCCAGCGCTTGCCGAAGAAGCCGCGGAACACGTTGGTGCGCAGATCGCCCGTGCTCACGTCCACCCGGCTGTCCGGCGTCACGCGCCGCACCCGCCAGCTCCGCGCGTAGACCCGTATCTCGCCGGGGCC
>DATANT010000350.1:0-7050 GCA_036266115.1 Gemmatimonadaceae bacterium
GAGGAAGGCGGGAGCGGAGGGTTGCGGGCCCGGGGAGGGAGGAGACGATCGGAGCGTCGAGCGCGTGGGCGCGGGGGTCCCCCCCCAACCACGAGGGTAGCCCCTCGCGCGCGAGCACGCCCCACCAATCGACCGCGCCCACATCCGTCGTGATCCTGGGCGGCGGCGCCGCCGGCGGGCCGGCGCCTCTCACCCGGCACCGGGAACCCACTCCGGCCACCCTGCGAGGGAGACGTCATGGGAGACGGGCGACATGTCGGCGAGCTCCAGATCGACCAGGATCTGGACTTCCAGCGGCGCGAGTGGCGTGTCCAGCGCCTCGGCTGGTGGGTGATGGGGCTCGTGCTCGTGCTCGCGCTGGGTGGCGCCTTCGGTCGCGGTCCGCTGGCGCACGCCACGCTTGGCACGCCCGGCGGGCCGCTGCGCGTGGAGTACGACCGACTCGCGCGCCATGGCGCCAAGAGCGAGCTGCGGTTGCACCTCGGGCCGGCGGCCGTATCCGACGGCGTGGCGCGCGTCTGGCTCGATCGCGAGTGGGTGGACGGCGCGGACGTGGAGGACATCCAGCCCGTCCCCGAGCGCGTGATCGTCGCCGGCGATCGCCTGGTCTACGAGTTCCAGGTGGGCAGCGCGACGGCAGCGAGCGTCATCCGCTTCGCCCTGCGGCCCGATGCGATGTGGCGCCGCGAGCTGCGCGTGGGGCTCACCGACGGTCCCACGCTCGCCGCCACTCAGTTCGTCTACCCCTGAGGGGAGATCCGTCCATGGACAGCGTGATGCGTGCCGCGGCGGTCTACGTCGTGCTGCTGGTCGTCTTCCGCATCGCGGGCAAGCGCTCGCTCGCCTCCATCACCACGTTCGACCTGGTGCTCACGCTCATCATCAGCGAGGCCATTCAGCAGGCGCTGCTCGACAACGACAACTCCGTGACCAACGCCTTTCTCGTGGTGTTCACCCTGGTGGGGATGAACATCGCGCTCTCGCTCGTGAAGCAGCGCTCGGCGCGCGCGGAGTCGCTGCTCGACGGCACGCCGGTGGTGGTCGTGGAGGACGGGCGCCTGCATCACGATCGCATGAACGAGGAGCGCGTGGACGAAGCCGACATCCTCGTCGCCGCCCGCGAGCAGCAGGGGCTCATGAGCCTGGACGACGTCCGCTACGCGGTGGTGGAGCAGAGCGGCGGGATCTCCATCGTGCCCAGGCGCAAGGGGGACTGACCGGCCGATCGCCGGCCGGTCAGTCTCCCTCGAGCGTCAGGGCGTCGCCGCCACCGTGCGCCGCGACACCAGCGTCTTCTCGAACGCCGGCACGTACACGTCGTAGTTGGAGCCCGGGCTCCACAGCACCCAGCCGTCGTAGCCGGAGTCGTACACCGCCTTCTTCTGCGCCGTGAGCTGCTCGGCGCCGTACTTCGGCTGGCCCAGCGAGAAGGCCTGCAGCCAGGGGCGCACGTGACCCTGGGCCGTGATGCCGAGCGCCGCGTCGCGCTCGCGCGCGCGCTTGATGGCCGTGTACACCACCTGGTACGGGTCCGCGTTGGGACGCGCGATGCCGAACGAGCCCGGCGGGTAGTGCGACGGATACACCATCGGCAGCAGCACGTCGGTCACCGGCGCCAGCACCTCCCACTCCTGCCCGATCTCGAGCGAACCCTTCACCGTGGTCACCAGCCCGAAGATGTCGGCCGTGCTGCGCACGCCCAGCGCGTTGATGCGCGTGCGGGCCTGCTGCAGGAAGTCGGCGAGCGCCTGCGGCTTGCTCACGCCCTTGCTGGCGGGGAACACCTGCGCGGGCAGGCTCTTGTAGGGCTCGGGAAAGCGGATGTAGTCGAACTGGATCTCCTCGAAGCCCAGCCGCACCAGCTCTTCGGCCACCGCGATGTTGTACTCGCGGATCTTCGGGCTGTACGGGTCCACCCACGCGAGCCCCTGCTTGTCGCGCCACGTGGAGCCGTCCGACTTGCGGATGGTCTCGGTGGGATTCATGCGCGCCGCCACCGAGTCCTTGAACACCACCAGGCGGGCGATGGGCATGATGCCGTGCGCCCTGAGCGTGTCCAGGAAGGCGGGCAGGTTGGGGATGGTGCCGGCGTTGCCCGCGTTGCGCTGGATGTCCGGGTTGGCGGACTTGTAGTTCAGCCCGAACTCGTCCTTGAGATCGATCACGAACGCGTTGATCTCGCTGGAGTCGGCCATGCCGATCAGTTTGCGCATCTTTCGCGAGCTCTGCGCCGCGAAGCGGTTCACGTAGAGCGCGCGCACGATCGCGGTGTCGCTCCGCAGGTCCACGCCCCGGGTATCGGAGCGGACGGCGCCCAGGGCCGTGTCGGCGGCTACCACGGCCGTGTCGGCGGCGGTGCGCGCGCCGGCGCTGGCGGCGGTGGAGTCCGGGCGCTGGGCGGCGCCGGTGTCGCAGCCCAGCAGGGCCAGGGCGAGGAGCGGGAGGCGGAACATCATGTCAGGAGGACGGCGACGGGCCGACGTGGGAGGTGGCGCGGATTGCGGGCCGGGAAATGTAATGGCGCGACGATCCACCCTGTGTACCGTCACCGCGCTTCGAGCGGGCCCGGGGCCCTGCTATATTCCCCGGGGATGTCTCGCCTCGTTCGTACCGCCCTGCCCGCGGCGCTCTGCTCCCTCCTGCTCGGCTGTGACCGGGAGGCGGAGCTGGCCCCGCCACCGCCCACCGCGGAGTTCGTGGTGGCCGCCGGAGACTCGAGCTTCTGGGTGACCAGCGGGCCCGCCGGCCTGGAGCTGCGCCGTGCCCCGCTCACGCTCGCCCGCGTGGATGGCCGCTTCTACGAGCTCTATGTCACCGACGCGGATCGCTCCTTCTACGACGCCGTGTTCGTCAGCCAGCGCCTCTGGCGGCGCGACCTGCTGAGCAACGACTCCTCGGTGGTGTTCGAGGACGCCGCCGTGGAGCGCCTGGCCACGGACTACGGCCGCCGGCACCCGGACGCCCGGCCGCTGGGCGTGGACGAGGAGGAGGCCGAGTACCCGGTGGCCACCGCCACCTCGGACGTGGTGGTGGTGGACGTGGTGGGGCCCTACGTCACGTACGAGAGCTATGCCGACCACCATCCCGAGGACGGCCTGGAGGTGCACGAGGTGCGGCGTGGCGTGGTGGACCTGCGCTCCGGCCGCCCGGTGACGCTGGCCGCGCTGTTCGGCGACTCGGCCGGCGCGCGCGTGCGGGCCGCTGGCCGCACCGCGCTGGACGAGATGTTCGACTCCGTGCTGGCGCGGCGCGATGCCCAGGGGCGCCGTGCCCAGCGCGCGCTGCGCGGCTTCGCATTCGACGAGCGGAGCTTCGCGCTCACCAGCGTGGATCGGCAGCCCGGCGTGGCGTTCCTCGTGCCCGGCCACGGCAGCGAGGCCGGCGGGCTCTCCGTGCCGCTGCCGCCCATCGCCGCCCCGCAGGGCGCGTGGTGGCCCGAGGCTCGCCGCGAGCTTCCGGAGGCTGGCGAGCAGGCGCAGGAGGACCGCTGGTCGAGCGCCGGCTACGAGGTGCTGGCCCGCTACGACCGTGGCGAGGAGCAGCTGGACCTCATCCTGCGCGCCGGCCGGGAGCAGTGGGCCGTGGGCCGCCTGCCGGCACCGGCCTCGCGCCTCTTCTGGCTCGACTCCCCACCGGTGGACCCCGCCACCCGCCGCGCGCTGGCCCGTGCCTTCGACGAGGCCCAGCTCTATGGCGAGGACGTGCGCCAGGCGGCCGATCCGTCCGGGCGCGGCGGCCCCCAGGTGATGGCCACGCTCGTCGCTCGATCCCTTGCACCTTCTCCGTCTCGCGCCCCGAGCTCCGCCCCATGACCACCGCGCCCTCCCGCCCGCGTCTCAAGCGTACCGTGAAGGAGACGCAGCACGAGACTTCCGAGCTCATGATGCCGACCGACGCCAACATCCTCGGACATGTGTTCGGCGGCGTGGTGCTCGCCATGATGGACAAGGCGGCCGCCGTCGCCGCCATCCGCCACGCGCGCTCGTCATGCGTCACGGCGAGCATCGATCGCGTGGACTTTCGCGAGCCGATCCACGTGGGCGACCTCGTGATCATGAAGGCGAGCGTCAACTACGCCGGCCGCACCTCCATGGAGATCGGCGTGCGCGTGGAGGCGGAGGACATGATCGCCGGCGTGCGCCGTCACACGAACTCGTGCTATCTCACCTTCGTCGCGGTGGACCGGAACGGTCGTCCGGTGGAGGTGCCCGAGCTCGTGCCCGAGTCGGAGGAGGAGACGCGCCGCCATCACGCCGCCGAGGCGCGCCGCCGCCGGCGCCTCGAGGAGCGCAACGCCGAGCGCGAGGCCACGGTATGACCCGTCGGCGCTTCACCGTCGAGCAGGCGGACCGCACGCTGCCCCTCGTGCGTCGCATCGTGCAGGACATCGTGGACGGCTATGGGCGCTGGCAGGCCCTCGTGCGCGACTTCGAGCTCGCGACCGCCAGCAGCACCGCCGAGTCGCCCGACGCCGACGCCGATCGGCTGCAGCGCGAGGCGCAGCGGCTGGCCGTGGACATCGAGGGCTTCGTGGGCGAGCTGGAGCAGCTCGGCGTGGAGTTCAAGGGCTACGAGGATGGCCTGGTGGACTTCCCGTCCGAGGCCAACGGCCGCCCCATCTATCTCTGCTGGCGGCTGGGCGAGCCGGCGGTGCAGTACTGGCACGAGGTGAACGCCGGCGTGGCCGGACGCCAGTCGCTGCGCCGCCTGGTGGCGTGACGTCGCACCGCTTCCTGCGCTGACCGCCACCGGCGGTCGCTCGGCGCACCATGCTCGTGCCGCACACCGCGCGCTCGCGCCACTTCACGATCCATCCCAACGCCGCATGGCCAAGAAAGAGTACGTCGCGCCCGACGGGACCCGCTGGCGCATCGAGATCCGCACGCCGGGCGCGAGCAGCGCGCTGGTGGTGTTCCACCATCCGGCGGGCGGCACCGCGCGCTACGACCGGTACGCCACGTATCAGTGGAAGGGTGCCGAAGCCCGCAACGTGACCGCGCGACTGGACAAGGACGAGGTCATGGATGCCCTGGGCGACGGCGATCTGCTGGCGCTCTTCCGCCGCTCCGCGCCCATCACCACCGCTTACTGATCGCGCGCGTCCACTCGCGGGGCGCGGAGCGCCGTCAGCTCTCCTCGTACGGCACGTCGATCTCCATCCCGTCGCGCGCCACCGTCGTGGTGGGGAACACGGCGCGCGCCTCGCGCTCCAGATCGTTGGTGTCGCGCGTGTAGCGCGCCGAGAAGTGCGTGAGCACCAGCCGCTTCACGCCGGCGGCGCGCGCCACCTCCGCCGCCTCGCGTGCCGTGGCGTGTCCCGTCTCGCTCGCTCGCGGGGCCTCGTCGTCGGCGAAGGTGGCTTCGTGCACCAGCAGGTCCGCGCCGGCCGCCGCCGCGATGGTGGCCGCGCAGGGGCGGGTGTCGCCGCTGTACGCCACGCGTCGCCCCGGCCGCACCGCGCCCACCAGCGCGGAGGGCTCCACGGTCCGGCCGTCGGGTAGCGTGACCGACTGACCGCGATGGAGCAGGCCCCAGAGGGGGCCCTCGGGCACGCCCATCTCACGGGCGCGCTCCGGGTTGAAGCGCCCCAGCCGCTCCTCCTCCACCAGCGCATAGCCCAGCGAGGCGGCGCCGCGGTGGTCCACGGCGAAGGGGACGATGGCGTAGCCGTCGCGCCGCACCGCCTCGCCGTCCGCCAGCTCGCGCACCTCCACGGGAAAGGACGGGCGCTCGGCGCCCATCGTCTCCACGCGGCGTAGCGTGCGGCTCGAGCCGGGCGGGCCCCACAGGCGAATGGCGTCGGTGCGGCCCTGGAGCGCCATGGTGCGCAGGAGGCCCGGCAGCCCCAGGAGATGGTCCGCGTGCAGGTGGGTGAAGAAGATGTCGCCCAGGCCGAACGCCACGCCGTAGCGCATCATCTGCCGCTGGGTGCCCTCGCCGCAGTCGAAGAGCAGGGTCTCGCCCTCGCGGGTGAGCGCGAGCGCGGAGACGTTGCGCTCCACGGTGGGTCGTGAGGCGGCGGTGCCGAGGAATCGGATCGAGAGCGACATGGGCGCAATATATCCGGCTCGGCCCGCCGCCCCCATCGACGAAACTGGCTCGAAGGTGGCTGGGACACTCGACTATTGGCGTCGCCCGACCGCCTGTGGCATGCGGGCTGCGAGCGAGCCCGGATTCCGGTGAGCATGTGGACGCCGCTCGCGCCGGCATCAGGTTTTTGCCGCCAGCACGGTGAAAACCGTCAATTCCCTCTTGACGGTTCAGCTCGCGAGCCCCCGTATTGAGGCGCTCGCTGGCAGCGAGGTGGTGGGGAGAGCCATGGAACGACGAGACTCGATCGTTCCAGCAGAGTTCGGCGCACGGCTTGCACAGCTCGACGCGGTCCGGCTCGACGGTGGGCCGGGAGCAATCGGGAGGATGGCGGGCACGGTTCCGTCCGCCGTATGGAAGCCAGCGAGGACGTCGAGGAGGAGCAATGGCAAGCAACGGAAAGAGCCGGCGAGGTTTCGCGTCGATGGACGCGTCCCGTCAACGTGAGATCGCCAGCAAGGGCGGCCGGGCCGCCCACGCCAAGGGGACCGCGCACGAGTGGAGCTCGGACGAAGCCAGGGTAGCCGGACGGAAGGGCGGCGAGACGGTGAGCCGTGACCGTGCCCACATGGCGGCCATCGGCCGCGAAGGCGGGGAAGCCCGCGGGCAGAGCGCCCGCATGGCGCGGCAGCGCGCCGAGTCCGAGCGCGGGTCGCGCGACGAGGGTTCGACACGGTCCGGCGACCGGGAGGTCTCGCTCTCGGTGAGCCGGGAGGGGATGGGAGGAGAGGCCCGCCGCTCGAGCGGGGAGCGCCAGCGCGAGCAGGGCGGTGCACGGGGCGGCGAACGTCCCATGGATCGCGGTACGTCGACTCGCGGGGGCGGCTCGGAAGCAGCGTTCTGATCGCCTGAGGGACTGCTGAACGAGGGCGCGGGGGCCGCCGAGCGACGGACCCCCGCGTTCGCCTGCACGGAACGGCATCGGCGCGCGCCGTGCGCGCGCCGATGCCGGTCAGGCGT
>DATANT010000351.1:0-7026 GCA_036266115.1 Gemmatimonadaceae bacterium
TGCGCCCACCTGTGCATGATGATGCGCGGGGTGGAGAAGCAGCACTCCCAGACCATCACGAGCGCCGTGCGCGGCACCTTCCGCCGCGAGGCCCGCACGCGCGACGAGTTCCTTCGTCTGGCGCTGGGTGGCCGCTCGGTGCTCTGACGCGCCGCGCCGCCGACCTCAGAGCAGCGTGGTCTGTCGCTCGTCCCTTCGCGGCACCTGGTGACACGCGCGACAGCGCGCCTCGTACGTCTCGCTGCCACCCACCATGATGGTGGGGGAGTCGTAGGGCGCGGGGCGCCCGTCGATGAGCCGCTGATTGCGGCTGGCCGGCGCGCCGCACAGCACGCAGATGGCGTGCAGCTTGTCCACCACCTCGGCCACGGCGAGCAGCCGTGCCATGGGGCCAAAGGGCTCGCCCCGGAAGTCGGTATCGGTGCCGGCCAGCACCACCCGGCGTCCGCGCTCGGCGAGCGAGGTCGCGAGCGGCACGATGCCGTCGTCCAGGAACTGCGCCTCGTCCACCGCGATCACCTGCGCGGTGGGGTCGATGCGCTGCGCGATCTGCGCCGAGGTGTCCACCGGAATCGCGTCCAGCATCCGGCCATCGTGGCTCGACAGGCGGAGCACGCCGCCGTAGCGCGCGTCCAGGTGCGACTTGAACACCTGGACGCGCTTGCGGGCGATGGTGGAGCGGCGCACGCGCCGCATCAACTCCTCGCTCTTGCCGCTGAACATCACTCCGGCGATCACCTCGATCCAACCGCCGGAGGTCTGGAATCCATCGTTCACGATCGTCTACGGCTGGAGGGCTCAGCTCTCGGAGCGACGGGGCGGGCGCGCGTTGCGCATCTGCTCGCCGCGCTTGGCCCACTCGCTGCGCT
Source organism: Gemmatimonadaceae bacterium (assembly GCA_036266115.1). Taxonomy (GTDB): domain Bacteria; phylum Gemmatimonadota; class Gemmatimonadetes; order Gemmatimonadales; family Gemmatimonadaceae; genus DATANT01. The sequence goes on from DATANT010000351.1 coordinate 870, forward strand.
CGTCCCGCTGCGAGCGCCCGTAGCTGGCGCTGCGCTCCTCGGCGGGCGACACGCGGCCCCGCGGCCGATCGCCGCCGGCCGAATCCCGGCGCGGGTAGCCGCCCGCCGGCCGCTCGCTGCCACCGCTCTGTTCCCGGCGCGGGTAGCCGCCGGCGGGCCGCTCGCTGCCGCCGCTCTGCTCGCGACGCTGGAAGCCGCCCGCCGGGCGCTCCCGCCCGCCGAAGCCGCCACCGCCACCGCTCGTCCGGTCCTGCCGCTGGAAGCCGCTCCGCGGCCGATCCCCGCCCGCCGGGCGGTCCTGCCGGTCTAACCCACCCGACCGCTCCTGGCGATCGAACCCACCGCTCCGCGGCCGGTCGCTGGGGCCGGTGCGCTCCTGGCGCTGATACCCGCTGCCGCTCGGCCGCGTGCGGTCGCCCTCGCCGGCGCGTGCCTGCCGCGAGAAGTGCCCTTCCCGCGAGCGCTCACCGCTGCCGGTGCGCTCCCGGGCGCCGAAGCTCCCGCTCTTCGGCCGGTCGTTGCCACCGGTGCGCTCGCGGGCGCCGAAGCCGCCACCGCGCGGCCGGTCGCCGCGCGCGCCGCGCTCGTCGCGGGGCGAGGCGTCGCGCATGCGGTCCACCCGCGCCGCCACGTGCCGGCCGCGAATGGCGGTGCCGGCCAGCCGCTCCACCACCTGGTCGGCCACGGCGGCGTCCACCTCCACCAGGGTGTGTGAATCGCGCAGCTCGATGCGCCCCACCTGATCGCGCTCGATACCCGCCTCGTTGATGACCGCGCCCAGCACGTCGCCCGGGCTCGCGCCGTCCTGGCCGCCCACGCTCAGGAAGATGCGCACCTTGGCGCCGGGCGCCGTGGCGCGCGGTGCGGCCGGCCGGGTGGCGGCAGCAGCGGGCTCGGCGGCACGCTCGGCGGCACGCGGCGCGGGAGCCGCCACCACCTCGGCCGGCGCCTCCGCGATGGCGCGCCGAGGACGGGGCGAGGCCTCCAGCTGGCGCAGGAGCGCCGCCGCGATCTCGAGCGCGTCGTACTCGTCCAGCAGCGGCTCCAGGGCGAGCATCTCGCGCGCCGGCGCGCCGGCGGCCAGCTCCGCGCGCAGCAGGTCGCGCACGCGCTCCTCGCGCGAGCGGGCCGCGTCCAGCGTATCGGGCAGCGTCCACGGCGTCACCCGCGCGCCGGTGGCCAGGCGCCGGAGCGCGCTCACCTGGCGCGGCTGCACCAGCGCGATCACCTGCGTGGGCCGGGCCGTGGCCACGGCGCGCAGCGTGCCGGCGTCGGCGGGCAGGTCGTACAGCACCGCCAGCGCCACCGGCTCCGTCAGGGTGTCGGCCACGCGCACGAGCGCGTCATCGGCGCCATAGCCCAGCGTCTGGAGCGTCGCGCGCGCCTCGGCCGCGGCCTCGGGCGTGCCGGCCACCACCACCGCCGACGGCGGGTCGATCGCGTCGAGCAGGCGGCGCAGCGCGGCCGAGCGCCCGGTGGCGCCCACCCCCACGTAGCCGATGCGCAGGTCCGGCGCGTTCGGCTGGTCGCTGGCGGCTGGCGCGCTGAGGCGCGCGCGGCGCGCGTAGCGCTCCACGAGCGCCTCCACCTTCTCGCTCAGCTGACCGGTGACCACGATGCGCACGCTGTCCTTGGGCACTTCGGCGAGCACCGTCGCCAGCGCGTCCTCGCCGCCGTGCGCGAGCACGTCGTCCGCCCAGGCGATGATCACCGTGCGAACCGTATCCAGCTTGAGGGTCGCGCTCTCCAGGAGCTCGGCGAGCGCGGCCGCGGTGCCAGCCACGCCCAGCGGCACGCGCTGGTGCGCCTGGCGCTGCAGGCGCCGCGGGGCCGTGACGGGCACGAGCAGCGCGTCGGGCGCATCGGGTCGCGCGGCGCGGGCCGCGTCGGCCATCGCCAGCGCCGTCTCGGCGTCGGGGGTCACGACGAGCAGCTGCGTGGCCGCGGTCGCCCGGTCCAGGCGCTCCAGGGCGGGCGCGAGGAAATGGCGGATGGTGCCCCAGTCATGCGGCATGACGTGCACGACGTTCGAACTGCGTGACACGGGGGCGGCGGGACGCTCGTCCTGATCCACGGGGAATCCTCTCTAATTGTCAATGGCGCGGGCGGGCCCGCGGCCGCTAGCTTCAGCTATCCGGAACGTAGGGTACGTTCGAGCCACGAAGTATAGCCAGAGTCCGGCCACTGCGCGCCACCGCGCCCCGATCTCCGTCTCGTGCTCTCTGCCGCCACCAGCACGCCGTCCGCGTTCGCGCCGTCGGCCAACGTCGCCCGACTCCAGGAGTCAGCTACCCTGGCCGTGGCGGCCCGCGCCCGCGAGCTGCGGGCCGAGGGGCGCCCGGTGATCGACCTGGCCGCCGGGGAGCCGGACTTCGACACGCCGCCCTTCATCCGCGCCGCCGCCGCCGCCGCCGTGGAGCAGGGCGCCACGCGCTACACGGCCACCGAGGGCATCCCGGCACTGCGACGGGCCATCGCCGACGAGGCCAACCGGCGCTCCCGCGCGACGGCCATCGCCCCCGAGGAGGTGCTGGTCTCCACCGGCTCCAAGCAGGCGCTCTTCAACGCCTGCTTCGCGCTCTTCGGCCCCGGCGACGAGGTGCTGGTCCCGGTGCCGGGCTGGGTGAGCTACTTCGAGATGATCATGCTCGCGCGGGCGGACGCCGTCTCGGTGATGGGCGATCCCTCGCACGGGCTCAAGGTGACGGCCGACGACCTCGCGCGCCGCGCCACGCCGCGCACCCGTGGGGTGATCCTCAACTCCCCCACCAACCCCACCGGCGCGGTGTATTCGGCGGACGAGCTGCGCGCCATCCTGGAGCTCGCCGATGCGCGGGGCTGGTGGGTGATCGCCGACGAGATCTACCGTCGCGTCGCGTATCCGTCGCCGGCCCCCTCGGTGCTCGACGTGCTGGAGTCGCGCGAGCGGTTGGTGCTCGTGGACGGCGTGGCCAAGGCGTTCGCCATGACCGGGTGGCGGCTGGGCTGGTCGGTGGCGCCACGCGCGGTCACCGCCACCATGGCCGCGCTGCAGTCGCACGTCACGTCCAACGCGGCCGCGGTGTCGCAGCACGCGGCCCTCGCCGCCCTCACGCGGCCGGAGGAGTCGGATGCCGCGGTGGGCGCGATGGTGAGCGCGTTCGCCGAGCGCCGGGACGTGGCGGTGCGGCTGCTGGACCAGGGCGGCGTGCGCTACGTGCGTCCCGACGGCGCCTTCTATCTCTACCTCGACGTTGCCCACGCCGCCCCCGGCGCCGAGGATGCCGGGGCCGTGATCGCGCGGCGGTTGCTGGACGAGCATCTCGTGGCGGTCGTGCCCGGTAGCGCGTTCGGCACGCCGCAGTGGATCCGCGTGTCGTATGCCGCCAGCCTCGACCAGGTGCGCGCCGGCGTGGAGCGCATCATCGCCACGGTGGCGTAGCTGGTCGGTGGCGCGCATCCCGCGGTCGCGCGCACCGAGCGGCGCGCGAACGTCCTCGCGCGAATCGGGCGCGCGAGCCAGATTTCGGCCATTCCCAGCCGGAGGCGGCTCATGACGATGGCCGTGCAGGTGCAGCCCACCGCGTCGCTCGCGGACGTGCGGTACCAGTGGGACGCGGACACCGACATCCTGACGGTCACGCTGGCGCCGCCGCCCGAACGCGGCGGCGCCTCGGGATCCGTGGAGGTGCAGGGTGCCGATGGCTCCTGGCTCACCCTCGACGTCGTGGCGGGGTGCATCGGCGGCCTGCAGGTCGCCGTGTGGCCCACGGTGAAGAAGCGCCGCTCGCTCACGCCGCCGCCGGTGGCCGAGGCGGCCGATGCCGCCCTCGCGGGCGCCGGGGATCCCGGCGACATCGTGGCCTTCGAGGTGTCGGCGCCGGTGGCCGCGGAGGCCGACGACGCCGAGCACTCCTTTCACTTCCTGCTCGGACGCGGCCGACCGGCGCGCACCGTGCGCATCGCGCGAGACGTGCTCCTCGAGCTCGACGACCGGCTGCGCGTCTCCGGCGTCTGGCTGCTCAACGTCCCTCCCTCTCCCCATTCCACGACGTGATCACGACCATCGTTCTCATCAAGGCCGACCGGCAGCGCATCCCCGAGTGCGCCATGAAGCTGGCCGGCATCGACGGCGTCAGCGACGTCTACTCCGTGTCCGGCGAGTGGGACCTCGTGGCCATCCTGCGCGTGCCCGAGTACGACCAGATCGCGCGGGTGGTGACCGAGGACTTCCCGCGCGTGCCGGGCATCGAGCGCACGCAGACGCTCACCGCCTTCCGGGCGTACTCCAAGAAGGATCTCGAGCAGGCGTGGGACATCGGCGTGGAGTAGGCGCGCCGGCCGGCCGCGGGCCGGGGCGCGCTACTGCGCCCTGATGCACCAGCTCGAGCGGCCCTTGTAGGTCTCCTCCCAGCGGCCATCCTTGAAGCTCAGCACGAGCAGGTAGCTCTCGCGGCCGCTCGACCAGCCTTCCAGCAGCAGCTCGTCCACGCCGTCGCCGTTCAGGTCCAGGTGGTCCACCAGCCGCCGGTACTGGGTGCTGGCGCTGGAGCCGCGCACGATGCGGCTGTAGCTGGGCATGTACGTCTTGCCGGTCCGGTCGGCCAGGACGAACAGGTGGGTGGCCTGGGTGGACTGCTCGCCGCCCTGCGAGGGGTCCACGAGCGAGACCACGAGCGTGGGATCGCTGGTGGCGCCGGTGGTGATGGCCATGGCGCGGAAGTCCAGCGCGTCCAGGGTGGACCGGCTGATGCCGGCGGCGTCGGCCACGGTCGTCACCACGGCGCGGGCCTTGGAGATGCTCTCGTAGGCGCCGCTGCGGGTGTGCGGCTTGTTGGTGACGAACTTGGCGTCCGACGCGAGCAGCTCCACCATGTAGCCCACCGGCGGCGGCGCCTTCACGTCGGCCGCGGCCAGCGGCGTGGCCACGGCGCATCCGGGCAGCTTGTAGAGCGGCTCGCGGTCGCCGTCCCACATCGACTTCGTGATGCGGGCCCACCCGGCCTCGCGCCCATCCTGATAGATGGTGTACTGCGTGCCGGGCTTGTTGTACTGCGCGTCGAAGCGCCGCCACCCGTCCTCGCTCAGCGTGAGCGGCACGAGGTTGCCGTCCTTGATGGCCGCCACGGGCAGCAGCCGCGGCGAGTCGCGCTCGCCGAACACCTGGTAGAGGATGTTCGGGTGGTCCGCGATCAGGAGCGAGTCGGTGCGGCGTGCGGAGTCTGCGGCCGCCAGCGCGGCCAGGTCGTTTGCGCGCGCCTTGTCACAGCCGGTGACCACCGTTAGCGTGACCACCGTCAGGAGGCTCGCGACCAGTCTGGGGTATCTCATCCGATGCTCGATTCCACGGGGTGAAGCGGGGCCCTCGTGATCAGGACGCCCGAGCGGTGACCGCCGTAAAACCCCACCCGGCCACTGGTCCCGCCACCGCCCCGCCACGCTGACCCCGGACGGCATGGATTCGAGCTTTCGCGCCGCGCAGCGGTGCATGCAGGAGTGGGCGCCGGGCACTCCGGCGCTGGGGGACGGCGCGGCGTCGCTGGAGGCGCTCCCCGCGGTGGCCGACGCGCCGCGCCTCATCGCCGCCCAGGTGATCGAGGGGCACGCGCTCCGGGCCCGCCGCGTGGAGGGCGACCCCGAGGTGGGCCTGCACGCCTTCCTCGACGGCACGCAGCGCAGCCGCGTGGTGGGCTACCACGCGGGGCTGCCGCTGGTCTACGGCACGGTGGCGGCGGTGGTGCGGGTGCGCGTGAACCGGCGCCTCTTCACCTGGAATCGCGGCCCCGAGGTGCACCATCGCATCTACCTGCCGGCCGCGTACGTGCCGGCCGCCCTCGCCGACCACTACGCCAGCCGCGGCTTCGAGGTGATCGACATCACCCAGCCGGACGACGCCGGTGTGGTGCCGTCCCGACACCCGTTCTCGCTGCTCGAGCGCGCGGTGCACCTGGTGCAGCGCCACCGCGAGCGGGCCGAGCGCACGCTGGCCGAGGCGTGGTGCCGGTTGGAGCGGCTCCCGCTGTGCATCGACGGCGGCACGGGCGGCAGCGAGGTGGTGGCCAGCGCGGAGTGCACGGTGGGCGTGGTGAAGAGCCACCGGACGCTGTACGTGGAAGGCGACGCCCTGGAGCGCGTGCTCGCGCTGCGCCGCGGCGAGCGCTCGAGCGTCTTCCGCATC
>DATANT010000352.1:0-3532 GCA_036266115.1 Gemmatimonadaceae bacterium
GTCCACGTCCCAGCTCCGCCACCCCGACTCATGATCGTACCGCTACCGATCGCGCCGAGTGGCATCGGGGTGGGCCGGTCGGACGCGTCGGCCAGAGCGTGGCAGCGGTGGCGGAGAAAGACATGGCCACATCGTCCACCACCTGTCACGCTGGGCTCGTGGCCGTACTCTGGGCACTCTGGGTCACCGTTATTCGTGCTCGATGGCGAGATGGCGCCGAGTGAAGTGGTCACGGAGCTCGACGTAGAGGATGTCGAGAGCATCGACATCCTCCGTGGTCCAGCGGCGGCAGCGCGGTATGGGGCCCGTGCCGGCAACGGTGTGGTCTTCATCACCACGGGGCCACGCCCCGCACCGAGTGAGCCGTGAGAGCACGGTGCCGACATGACACTGCGGCTCACCACGCACTCCTCCCGGCCACCACGCCTCTCGCCGACACGCACCCACCGATGACCACACGTCGCCACGTCTCGCGTATCCGGCCATCGCTCGGACCCGTGCTCGCCCTCGCGCTGCTCGCGACCCCGCTCGCTGCGCAGGGCACGCCGCCCGCGGACCCGGTCCCTGCGCACGACACCTTCACCGTCGCCTCCCGAGCGCTCGGCGAGGCGCGGCTGGTGAACGTGCACACGCCACCGGGCTACGACGCGGCACCCGCGGCCCGGTTCCCGGTACTTTACATGCCCGACGGTGGCATGGACGAGGACTTCCCGCACGTGGTGCGCACCGTGGACTCGCTGATCGCCCAGGGCGCGATCCGCCCGGTGATCGTCGTGGGCATCCCGAACACGCAGCGCCGCCGCGACCTCACGGGGCCCACGCGCGTCGCCGCCGACAGCGCCATCGCGCCGCGGGTGGGCGGCTCGGCCGACTTCCGGCGCTTTCTCCGCGACGAGCTGATCCCGGCGGTGCAGGAGCGCTACCGCACGACCGAGGAGCGGGCGATCGTGGGTGAGTCGCTCGCTGGACTGTTCGTCGTCGAGACGTTCCTGGCCGATCCGGCGCTGTTCGCGCACTACGTCGCGCTCGACCCGAGCGTGTGGTGGAACGGCGGCGCCCTCGTGGACTCGGCGCCGGCGCGCGTGGCGGCCCTCGGCTCCGCGCCGCGCACGCTCTACCTGGCCACCTCCAACGTCCCGGAGATCACCACCGGCACCGCGCGGCTCGCGGAACTGTTGCGCACCGCGCCGCCGCAGGGGCTCGCGCTGGTGTACGCGCCCAGGCCGGATCTCACGCACGCCACGATCTACCGCGCCGAGGGACCGACAGCACTGGCGAGAGCGCTCCGGTAGGCCGCGCCGGCCGACGCGCCGTTGCGGCGGGCGTCGTCGCCCGGCCATCGTACGACGCCATGCTCCGCATGCGGCGCGACACGAATCGAACGACGGCCATCACATGACGACACTCGGCATCGTCGGCGGACTCGGCCCGGAGTCCACCATCGACTACTACCGTCGCATCCTGGAGGCGTGGGAGCGCGACGAGCCAGGCACGGCTCCGTCCATCGTCATCGACAGCCTCGATGTTCGGCGGGCGCTGCACCTCGTGGAACGGGACCGGCCGGCGCTCGTGGAGTATCTGCTGGCATCGCTGCGGCGGCTGGCCGGCGCCGGAGTGGACTTCGCCGCGATGACGGCCAACACGCCCCACATCGTGTTCGACGAGCTGACGGCCCGCTCACCCATCCCGCTGGTGAGCATCGTCGAGGTGTGCGCTCAGGAAGCGAGACGGCGCGGGCTGGGGCGGCTGGCCCTGCTCGGCACGCGGTTCACCATGGAGGCGCCGTTCTACCCCGAGGTGTGCGCCCGCTACGGAGTGACCGTGGTGCCGCCGGGCGACGCGGACCGGGCCTGGGTCCACGAGCGGTACGTGGAGGAGCTCCTCAGGGGCGAGTTCCGGGACGACACCCGCCGGGAGTTCGTCGCGCTCGTCACCCGTCTCCGCGATGACGACGGCGTGGAAGGAGTCATCCTCGGCGGCACCGAGCTGCCATTGCTCCTGCCCGCCCCGGTCATCGCGGACATCCCGGCGCTCGACACCACGGCGCTGCACGTGGCCGCCCTCGTCCGGCGTCTCCGGCAGGGCGACGCGCCGCCGTCGGACGCTGGTGCTCCCGCTGCGCGAGCATCAGCGGCCTGACGCGACATTGCTCACGCGACGCCGCTGGCGTCGGGCGCCCTCGGGAGCTCTATTCGAGCCACTCGCGGCCGAGCGTGCGCGTCGGCCATCGATACGGTTCAGCGGAGCGCGATCCATGGTTGCTGCAATCGACGCCGATGCTCGGGAGCAGGCGGGCAGGTGGCTGGCGCTCGCCGACGCGGGTGACGCTCGCGCCACCTGGGAGGCCGCGGGGCAGGTCTTTCAGGCGGCGGCCACCGCGGATGCGTGGAGTGAGAAGCTCCGGGCCGCGCGTGCTCCGCTCGGGCCGCTGACGTCGCGCGTGGAGGCCGTGGCGCAACGGCTCCACGCGCTGCCCGATGCGCCGCCGGGCGAGTACGTCGTCCTGCAGTACCACAGCGTCTACGACGCGCGGCTCGCCGTGGTCGAGACCCTCACGCTGCATAAGGATGCGGCCGGCGAGTGGCGCGTGGTCGGCTACTACATCCGCTGAGATCCGATGCGTCCCAATGGCGGATCGGCGCCATCCGGCGAACTGCTGGCGCGCTCCGGGCGCGCGGTCAGCGCAGAAACCGCCGCGCCACCTGCTCCAGTCGCTCGTCCTGCGCCCGTTCGGCCTCCACGAGGATCTCCTCCACGTACGGACGCAGCGAGGGCTCGCCCCAGTAGAAACCGGTCGCGCGCTCGGCGAGCTGCGTCTCGTTGACGCGCGCTGCCTCGAGCAGCGCACGGGCCGCGACCCGATCGAACTCCGGGTCATCCCGTTCGGGCAGGCCGTAGTTGCGGCGGGGCATCTCCCCTTCCGCGTCGTCTCTCAGAAATGCACGTGACATGATGGTCCTCGATTCCGTCGCCACTTCGTAGAGAACCGAATGGAACAAGATAGCGCCGTGGCATGAAGCGACTCGACGCCACCGGGATCCCGGCAACCTTCACGCTCGTGCGCGCCAGCGTGCTCGCGCTCTGCGTCGCCGCCTGCGGCCGTTCGCCCGACGGCGCCGAGCCCGGCGCATCGGCGCCAGGGAGCGCCGCCGGAACGGTTGCGGTGATCCTCGCGGACTCCATCCCGTTCGAGAACGAGATGTGGAGCGGCCATCTGCGGCGCGTGGTGGTGCGCGCCGGGGAGCACGCCGACACCCTGCCGGGCATCCTGGTCGCCAAGGCGCCGGTCGTTGGCCCGGACGAGGTGGTCTACGGTATCCGCGCCGACGGGGATCTGGCCGAGGGGCTCTTCGCGTACGATTCGCGAAGCCGGCAGGTCCGTAGCCTTCCGACGCCAGCCGATTGGTGGGAGCCGACAGCGCCTGCGATTGCACCGGATGGCCGACACGTGGCGTACCTCGCTCGGACCGGCGAGGCGGACGGCTACGGCGCGGTGGCGGCGCTGCCCTCGGGGCGGATCGTCTACCGCGGA
>DATANT010000353.1:0-2967 GCA_036266115.1 Gemmatimonadaceae bacterium
AGCGCTTCGGCCACAATGCGCTCATCATCCGCGACCGCGGCACCGGCCAGGCCACCGCGTGGAACTGGGGCGTCTTCGACTTCGACGCGGTGGACTTCCTGCCGCGCCTGATCCGGGGCGAGTGGCGCTACTGGATGGAAGGGATGGACGCGAAGCGCATGCTGGACTACTACGCGTCCGACAATCGCGACATCGTGCTGCAGGAGCTGAACCTCACGCCGGCGCAGGAGCGCGAGCTGCTGGCGTTCGTGCGCTGGAACGAGCGCCCCGAGAACCGCCACTACCGCTACGACTACTATCTGGACAACTGCTCCACGCGCGTGCGCGACGCCATCGATCGCGTGCTGGGCGGGCAGATCCGGGCGGCCACCGACACCGTCGTCACCGCCACCACGTTCCGCCAGGAGACGCGCCGCCTCACCGGCGACCAGCCCCTCACCTACGCCGGCATCATGCTCGCCCTGGGCAACCCGGCGGACCGGCCGATCACGGTGTGGGAGGACATGTTCCTGCCGGTGCGCATGCAGGTGGCGCTGCGGGCCGTGACGGTGCGGGGAGCGGACGGCGCGCCGGTGCCGCTCGTGAAGTCGGAGCGCCCCTACTTCGCGTCCACGCGCCCCCCCGAGCCGGCCGAGCCGCCGGGCTTCCAGTGGGGCTACCTGGTGGGTGGCCTGGCGCTCGCCGCCCTCCTTGCCGGGCTGGCCGAGCGGGCGCGCCGGAACGGCCGGGCGGCGCGGCGGACGCTGGCCGCGCTGGGCAGCGCGTGGAGCCTGGTGGCCGGCATTTCCGGCTCGCTGCTGGTGTACGTGTGGCTGGGCACCCGGCACACCTTCATGTACCAGAACGAGAACCTCTTCCTGTTCCAGCCGCTCTCGCTGCTGCTGGCCGTGCTGCTGCCGCGCTACGTGGCCGGCCGGGGTGGGCGGGGCCCGGCGCGCCTGGCCGCCGCCATCGCCGGCATCGCGCTCCTGGGCTCGGTGCTCCACGTGCTGCTCCCCGGCCTGCGGCAGGTGAACGGCGAGCTCGTGGCCCTGGCGCTGCCGGCGCACCTGGCGCTGGCCTGGGCGCTGCACCGGGTGCGCACCGCCCCCGCCAGCGACCCGGTGGCCGCGGGCGCGCCAGCTGCCGGTGACCGGCCCGCGGCTGCCCGGGTCTGATTCACCGTGGAGCTGACCGACGCCGCCATCGTTACCCGGGTCCTGAACGGGGATACCGACGCCTACGCCGTGCTCGTACGGCGCTACCGCGATCGATATGCGGGCTTTGCCGTGCACATGCTCGGCAGCTCGGACGACGCGGAGGAGGCGCTGCAGGACGCGTTCGTGCGGGCGTACCGCTCGCTCGCCCGCTGCGAGGACCCGGAGCGGTTCGGCGCCTGGTTGTTCCGCATCCTCGTGAACCGGTGTCGCACGCACGGCGCGCGGCGTGGCCGGCGGGAGCGGACGTTCGTGAGCGATCCCATGGCCATGCTGCACGCCTCGCAGGACCACGGCGAGGACGCGGCGGCCTGGCGGGAGGAGATCGACGCGGCGCTCGCGCAGCTGGACGCCACGCAGCGTGAGGCGTTCCTGCTCAAGCACGTGGAAGATCTGAGCTACGAGGAGATGACGGAGCTGACGGGGGTGGGGGTGTCGGCGCTCAAGATGCGCGTCAAGCGCGCCTGCTCGCGGCTTCGCGAGCTATTGCAGGAGGTTCACAGTGTCTGAATGGGAGCGCGATGGGCTGGTCGACGCCGTGGTGCGCGAGCTGCGCCGGCCGGTGGCGATGAACCCGATGCTGGATGCGCGCGTGATGGCCGAGATCAGGGCGGGGCATCGGCGCCAGTCCGCGCTGGCCGCGTGCTGGGCATGGCTGCGCCGGCCGCGCAACCTCACCCTCACGCCGCTGGGCGGGTTGGCGTTCGCCGGCGCCGCGTTCGCCTTCGTGATGATCACGGTGCAGGCGGCGCGGCAGCCGTCGCTCCGGAGCGAGCGGGAGTCCGCGGCGGTCGCGATGACGCCGGGCGCCGTGGTATCGGACGTGGTCCACGACGCCAACGACGCGCAGTCGGTTCGGTTCGTGCTCGTGGCGCCGCGCGCCGCCTCGGTGTCGCTCGTGGGCGACTTCAACGACTGGCAGCTGGGTGCCACGCCCCTGCAGGCCACGGCCCAGGGGCGTACCTGGGTGGTGGACGTGCCGCTCACGCCGGGGCGGCATCGCTATGCGTTCGTGGTGGACGGCGAGCAGTGGCTGCCCGATCCCGTGGCGCCGCCGGCGCCGGGGGACGACTTCGGGCAGCCGAGCTCCGTGGTGACGGTGAGTGCCTCGATGCCGGGGAGGATCACGTGAGACCGATGCGAACCCTGAACCTGATGATGCCCGCGCTGGCCATGGCCTGCGCGCTGCTGCTGCTGCCGGCCGCCGCGCACGCGCAGGGCCGGAGCGCCGCCGACCGCCTGGCGGGCCGCGTGAGCGAGCCGCTGCGCCAGGAGTTGAGCCCACTGGTGGATTCGGCGCGCGCGGAGGGGCTCCCCACCGACGCCCTGGTGGAGCGGGCGTTGGAGGGCGCCAGCAAGCGGGCCCCCGACGACCGCATCCTGAGCGCCGTCCGGCGCCTGCGCACGGCGCTCGGCGCCTCGCGCCGGGCGCTCGGGTCGAGCGCCTCGCCGGCCGAGGTGGAGGCCGGGGCCAGCGCGCTGCAGGCCGGGGCGTCGTCCGCCGTGCTGGCCGGCATCCGGCGCGAGCGGCCACACCAGGCGTCGCTCACCGTGCCGCTCTCGGTGCTGGCCGATCTGGTGGTGCGCGGCGTGCCGGTGGACACCGCGGCGCACGCCGTGCTCGCGCTCACTCGCGGCGGTGACGCCGTGCTGGTCGCATACCGGCGTGATGTGGAACGCGACATCGCGGTCGGCGCGCTGCCGGCGGCGGCGGCGTCGCTGCGCGCGGTGAGCTTTGGCAACGGCCTCACGATGTCCGACGTCCCCGTTC
>DATANT010000354.1:0-31594 GCA_036266115.1 Gemmatimonadaceae bacterium
CCCGCCGTTTTCGTGTCGCACGCATCCCGCAGACCGATGCGCCGAGGCGACGCGTGCCACCCGCGCGGGGCGGCCGTCCGGCTCGAGGGGTCAGTCCGCGCCGCGATCCGAGCTGGACTGGGCGGGGACCACCAGCCGCTGTCCGACCCTGATCCGGTCGGAGCGGAGGCCGTTGGCCTTCTTCAGCTGCGCCACGCTGGTGCCATAGCGGCGGCCGATGACGCTGAGCGACTCGCCCGCCCGGACCGTGTGCGTGCGGGTGGCCGGCTTGGTGGACGAGCCATAGCGCTCGATCGACGGATCGGGCACGTCCACGGCGGCACGCACCACGGCGGCGCTCGGCACCAGGATGGTCTGGCCGGACACGAGCCGACCCGAGGGCTTGGCGCGGCGCACGGTGGGGTTGTACCAGGCCAGCCGCCGCTCCGCCAGATCGTGCGCGCGGGCGATGGACGCCATGGTCTGGCCCTTCGTGGTGGACACGCGGGTGACGCCCCTGCGATCCTGCTCTGGGAGGGCGGCGAACCGCGCGGCGAAGCCGGCGCCGGCGCCCACCGGGACGCGCACCTGCGAGGCGGCGCCGGGTGGCGTCAGACCGCGCAGGAAGTGCGGGTTGAGATCGCGGATGGCGTCCACCGTGGTGTTGCCCGCGGCGGCCACCGCGGCCAGCGGCGTGGCTGCCGGCACGGTGGCCGAGTCGTAGGCGAACGGCTCCACGGTGCCCACCTCGAGCCCGTAGCGCGCCGGCTCCTTGGCCAGCATGGCCACCGCGATCAGCTGGGGCACGTACTCGCGCGTCTCGCGGCGCAGGTGGCCGGTCTCGGCGAGCGCGAAGAAGAGGTCGTCCCCGGTCGTGCCGTCCAGATCGTCGGCGTACTTGGCCAGCCCGCGCGAGATGCGGCCCGAGCCGCCGTTGTACGCCGCCACCGCGAGATAGACGGAGCCCAGCTGGCGGCGGAGATCGCGCAGGTACCGCGTGGCGGCGTCGGTGGAGCGCACGGGATCGCGGCGCTCATCCACCCACCAGTCCACGCGCAGCCCCACGGCGCGCGCCGTGGTCGCCATGAACTGCCACATGCCCACGGCGGCGGCGCGCGAGTACGCGTTGGGGTCGTAGCCGCTCTCCACGAACGGCAGGTAGGCCAGATCCTCGGGCAGGTCGCTGGCCCGCAGCTTCGCGCGGATCATCGCGTCGTAGCGCGTGCCGCGGCGCAGGCGCGACTCCAGGTAGTCGCGCGAGCCGCCCTGGAAGAGCCGCAGGTAGTGGGCGACGCGGTCGTGGGTGTCGTACGACGCCACGTCGATGTCCCAGGAGACCTCGGTCTCCACCGCGTCCGCCGGCGCCGGCTCGGGCGGCAGGGCGGCGAAGATCGCGGCCACCTCCGCGGCCACGCGCGCGCTCGTCTGCGGGTCCAGGGGCGCGGCTTCGGGAATCGGCGATGGGGCCGTGAGCGCGGGGGCGGCGCGGTGCGACGGCATGCAGGCGGGCAGCACCGCCGCGAGCGCGAGCGCCAGCGCGTGGTTCACTTTCACGAGGGGCAGTTCTCCTCTTGGGACGCCGGCCAGGTGCAGCTCGGCGGGCTCGGGGAGTGGGCGCGCCCCCGTGGAGGTGGGACGGCCGGAAGGCTCAGCGGTCGGGTGTACGCACGCGAGCCCCGTGGGAACGTGGGTCCGTCAGGATGTCGCGATGCTGTTCCCGATCACGCGATTGGTGGCATTCAGCACGGCGACGGCCGCGCCACGCATGGGGTCGTGCGTGGAGAGATAGCAGCCGAGCAGGTGCTCGGACGGGGTGTGGGCGAAGCCCACGGCCACGATGATCACCGTCGCGTCGAAGGCACGCAGCGACTTCACGCCCACGAGGTCGAACTTGAAGTTGCCCTGCGTGAACTGGTCGAGGGCGCGCAGGGCGGCGTCGGCGCTGATGCGCAGATCGCCGGTGGGACTGGAGGCGCCCGTGGCGCGTCCGGTGACCCGCTGGTCCACTGCCCACTCCAGATCCACCTCCGCCACCGCCTGCCCGGACTGCGAGCGCGTGAAGCGGAAGTCCACGAGGCGAAGCCGCTCGCGCGAGGAGTGCGACTGATTGCCGCCGGAGTCGGCGCCAAGATCGTGTTCGTGAGCCGCTATGTGCATGGTGGCCGGTCGCTCGGGCGTGTCGGAGCCGCGGGGGTTGACGTGGGGTACCGATACATATACGCACGACGCGAACGGAGGCAACCACGAATCGGTGACATTCTTCACCGATTGCCGTCGTTCCGGCGCGTCTGCACATTTCGCGCATGCCTTTCACCCTTCTGCTGGCCGCGCTCGCGGCCACGGCCGCCGGCGACGACTCCCTGCAGGCCCGCATCCTCGAGCGCATCCAGCAGGTGCCGGGCGCGCGGGTGTCGGTGGCCTACCAGGAGCTCACCCGCCCCGCGGACACGCTGTACCTGCGGGCGGACACCGCGTACCACGCCGCGAGCACCATGAAGGTGCCGGTGATGATCGAGGCGTTCCGGCAGTCCGACGCCGGCACGCTGCCGCTGGACCGTGCCGACACGCTGTGGAACCGGTTCGCGTCCATCGTGGACGGCTCGCCGTACTCGCTGAACGCGTCGGATGACTCGGACAGCACGGTGTACCAGCTCGTGGGTCAGCCCGTGCCCATGCGCGAGCTGATCGAGCGGATGATCACACACTCGAGCAACCTGGCCACCAACGCCGTGATCGACCGCGTGGGCGCGAAGGCGGTGCAGCGCACCGCGAATGCCCTGGGCGCCAGCGGGATGACGGTGCTGCGCGGCGTGGAGGATCAGAAGGCGTACGACCGGGGGCTCAGCAACACCACCACGGCGCGCGCGCTCGCGAACCTCATGGCGGCCATCGAGCGCGGCCAGGCGGCCTCGCCGGCGTCGTCCGACTCCATGCGCGCGATCCTGCTGCGGCAGGCCTTCAACGACGAGATCCCGGCCGGCCTGCCGGCCGGCACGCGCGTGGCGCACAAGACGGGATCCATCACCGGCATCCTGCACGACGCGGCCGTGGTGTACCCGGCCGACGGCAAGCCGTACGTGCTCGTCGTGCTCACCGGCAACATCCCGGACGGCGCGGTGGCCACGGCGCTGATCGCCGACATCTCACGCCTGGTGTACGCGCACCACCAGCGGGACTGAGCGTCGGGCACGCCGCGCGGTGTGCTGCCCGCGCGGCGAGGGCGTCAGGCCGGCAGCTGCGGGATGGCGGCGGGCGGGGTGGCCTGGCGCAGCAGCTCCTGCATCGCGCTGTCCCACGCGCCCATCTCTTCGAGCATACGGGCGTGAAAGCCGAGGCGCGCGGCGCGGCGCGCGATCACCACCACCTCGGTGAGACGCTGCTCGCTCGCGGTCCAGGCGCTGGACGCCACGCGCCCCTCGAGCGTCTGCAGCGCGGCGTCGCGCACGACGTCCAGACCGTGCTCCAGCGTCTCGTGGGCCGCGCCCTGATCCGAGAGCCCCCGTCCGAAGCGGACGCCAGCCCAGACGAGCGGACGGTGCGACAGCCCGGCATGCTCATCCCGCTCGGCGAGCCGGGCGACACGCTCCGCGAGCTCGGTGAGGACGTCGGGGAGCGGTGACTCGAGCACCGTGGTGACGTTGAGCGATGCGGGGGAGAACGCATCGGACGCGGACGGCGAGGTGGCGCCGGCGTGGAGCTCGTTCACGAACAGGGGCTCAGCCATGTGCAGTTCCGGGTGTGGGTTCCGTGTTGGCTCGTATCGAGGGCAAGACGGAGACCACGCGGATGCGGCCAGCGTAACACCAACGGCCAGCGCGAGTAGCGGGGAGGCCAAGGTACACGGCCCATCGTCCCGGAGCAACCACGACTGTGGCGGAGCGGCCACAGAACGCGTGGCGCGCGCGTGGCGAGATGACCCGGCTGGGGATCGAACCCAGGACCTACGGATTAAAAGTCCGTTGCTCTACCGACTGAGCTACCGGGTCTGGTGCTGCGGCGACCCCGGACATCGAGGCGCTGCGAGGAGAATCTAAATCGCCACCGGACAGGGTGACAGCGCGCCACTCCGCGCAGCCCGGTGCACGGCGGGCGCATGCACGAGCGCCCCGGCCTGGACGGCCGGGGCGCGTGCGCCGTCGCGGAGGACGGCGGGTGCGGCGATGGAGTGATCCGGTGGAGCGATCCGACCGCGGCTACTTGCGACCCTTCTTGGCCGCGCCCTTCTTGGCCGCACCCTTCTTCGCCGCGCCCTTCTTGGCCGCGCCCTTCTTGGCCGCTGCCGGAGCCGCCTTGCCGCTGATCGCGGCCTTGAGCCCAGCGCCGGCCTTGAATGCCGGCACCTTGGTCGCGGCGACCTTGATGGTCTCACCCGTCTGCGGGTTGCGCGCCTTGCGCGCATTGCGCTTGCGGCTCGTGAACGCCCCGAAGCCGGTGAGCACCACCTTGTCGCCCTTCTTGATGGCCTTGGCGATGATGCCGTCGTTGGGATTGAAGAGATGGCCCACCACCGCGGTGGCATCCTTACGCGTGAGCTCCGTCCGCTCGGCCAGCGCGTCGATCAACTCTGCTCGGTTCATTCCGATCTCCAGGGAGTGGTAACTGCGGTCGCACGGTGCACGGCCCATGGGGCACGCTCGCCGGGAACGTTGTGGCAAACCGGGCGCACGCGCAACGGGGCAATCGCGCAAAACCGCGCAAAACACTGACGAATCGCCCTGCTCAGCGGTCGTTCTGCGCCGGCAATCCGGCGGTGAGCGCGAGTTCGAGCCGTTCGAGCTGTCGCTCCGTACGGCCGAACAGCACCGCCACCAGGTTGCCGTTCGAGATGACGAGCGGAGGAAGGGTGTAGGTCACATCATCCGCCGGCGGCGCCGCGGACGCGGGATCGATGGCTGCGGCGGCGCGCGCCGCCTCCACGGAATCGGCAAGGAAGAAGGCGTGCACCTCGGCGCTCCCCACCCGATAGGCGGTGCCCTGGGCCTCGAGTGGCGGCTGCCGTACCGGCTCCGCGAGACGCGCGGGCGCGAGCCCCGCACTCTCCAGCCGCTTCAGCAGTGCGCATTCTCGCCAGGGCGCCGTCATCACGCATCCGCTGTCCGCCGCCGCGGACGTCACGGCGCGCGCATCGGCGGGCAGCGCGGCCGCGCCGCTGTCCGCGGGTGCGCGCGCGTCGCCGGCGCAGGCAGCGAGGGTGAGCGCGCCCACCACGACGCATCCCGCGAGTGCGAGCCGGCGCGTGGCGCGGCCGGCGCGGCGACGATGGATCACGGCGAGGGATCGGGACGCGGCGTTCGGCATGGGCCTCGAAGAGCGCGAGCGGAGCCGGCGGCGCGGAAGCGCACCGCCCGGCGGTGGTGCTGCAATACTATGCCGGGCCAGGCCACGGGCAATGCGCGCCGAGCCCCGGTCGTGCTCCTCCGCCGTCGCCAGCACCCGTGCGTCATTCGTGACGGATGGCGTCAATGGGGGAGAGCCGCGCCGCGCGCCGCGCCGGGTACGTGCCGAAGATGAGCCCCACCGCGATCGCGGACAGCGCCGCGACCAGCACCGTACCCCACGAGAACGCCGCGTACATGTACACGTCGGGCGCGGAGGAGCGGATGAGCGCCGTGAGGCCGAAGGCGCCGACGAGCCCCAGCACCACGCCGGCCGCGCTGCCGGCACCGCTGATGGCCACGGACTCCACCAGGAACTGCAGCAGGATGTCGCGGCGGCGCGCGCCGAGCGCCTTGCGCACGCCGATCTCGCGCGTGCGCTCGGTGACCGCGGCGAGCAGCACGTTCATGATGCCGATGCCACCCACGAGCAGCGAGATGCCGGTGATGGCACCCATGAAGCCCTTGAACACGAGCATGCCCTGCTCCACCTGTGCCAGCCGCTGCCGTGAGGTGGTGACCTGCACGCGCGGCTCCCAGCGGCCATAACGGGTACCCAGCCAGTCCTCCACACGCCGCCGTAGCGGCTCCACGTCCTCCATGCTGGCCGCCTTCACCATCAACTGCGGCGGACGCGACTCCACCGTGGGCCCCAACACCGTGGCGGCCGCCGAGAGCGGCACGAACGCGCTGTAGCCGCGTTCGGCCTCGTACGGCTCCAGGATGCCGATCACGGTGCGCGGCGTGCCGCCCACCCGCACCTCGCGGCCGAGCAGGGTGAGCGGATGCCGTCCCGGCGTGAGCTCCGCGGCCGTCCGGTGGGAGACGATGACGACGGCCGCGTTGCGCGACGCCTCGACGTCCGTGAAGTAGCGGCCTTCGGCGAAGCGCAGGTGGAGGAAGTCCGCGGCCGTGGCCAGGGTGGCGCTCACGTCGGCCATGCGTCGCTTGCCGCTCACCGGCCACTCCACGCTGCTCCGTCCGCCCGCCACGAGGTGCACGGCCGCCACGCCGGCGATGTCGCGCGAGGCGGCGATCGCGTCGGCCTCGGTGAACACCGGGTAGTCGTGACGCGGATACACCTGGCCGTCGATCTCCTCGGTGGTGCGGGAGGCGATGCCCACGGCCTGGACGTCGGTGGTGCGCTCCACCTCGCGCCGGCCGAACGCCTCCATCCCGTCGCCCAGCGCGAGGACGGCCACCAGCGAGGCCACGCCGATGATGATGCCGAGGGTGGAGAGCGCGGTGCGCAGGGGGTTCACGCGCAGCGTGTCCAGGCCGATGCGGACCGCGGTGATGAGCGACGGCATGTGGGGTCGGAATGGGGCAGGAGGACCGGTGCGGCTCCTCCAGACCTACGGGCTGTCCCCGGCCAGGGTTGCAGGGTTGCACGTGTGAGAGACCGGTCCGGACGCGCGACGGGGCCCCGGCAGTCGCCGGGGCCCCGTTTGGCGTGCGAGGCGAGCCTCACACGGGGTGGTGCGTGGAGCGGCCTAGTACTGCGCCATGCTCACGGTCGGCTGCACCGCCGTGGTGTTCTTGGTCTCCACGACGAACACGACGCGGCGGTTCTTCTCGGCGCCCGGCTCGTCCCGCACGGCGCCCTCGACCACCTGGCGGCTCTCGCCGTAGCCCACGGTGCGGATGAGCGAGCCATCCATGCCCTTGGTCACCAGGTAATCCCGCACGGCCTCGGCGCGGCGCTCGGAGAGCTGCTTGTTGTAGCGCGCGGAGCCGGCCGGATCGGCGAAACCGGCGACGGTGATCTCGGAGCCGCCGTAGTACTTGGAGGCGACGTCGGCGAACCGGTCGAGCGCGGCCTGGTCTTCGGGGCGCACGTTGGTGTCGTTGAAGGCGAAGTTCACGGGGAGCGCGAAGCGCATGCCCTCTTCGAGCGCGGTGATCTTGGCGCCGAACTCGGTGCGCATGCCCTGCAGCTCCGTGCGCAGGCCAGCCACCTCGCCCCGCACCGCCTCGTCACCGGCAATGCGCTCCGAGCGCTCCTGCGCCAGCGCCTGCGTCTGCGCATCGAGCCCGCGGCGCAGCGCGCCCTTGGTGGCGCAGCCGGAGAGCAGGGTCGCGGTCATGAGACCCACGCCGATCGTACGGATATTGAATGGCATGCTGATAACTCCAGTTGGGGGATGGTCCCGTTCGACTTCACCGCAGCGAGTTGTTGGCCACGAGTTAAGGCGAAATGTGTACCGGCCCGGGAGTGCGGCGTGTGACCATCATCACGCGCGCCACGAGATTGTCGGCGGGCGTGTGACGGGAGTCACGCATTTGCTGGGACCGCTGCCGTCGGCCGCGGTGTGGGGCTGCGGTACGCCGACGTGCGATGGGTGTTCGATGGCCGCGGCGGCTCGCGCCGTCCCCCGACATCCGACCGCGATTCGCGGCCGATCCCTATCCGCGGTGCTCGCCCCTCATCGCGGCGCGCGCGCCAGCCACTCCCCCCCGTCCACCACGAAGATGGAGCCCGTGACCCAGTCGCCGGCGGGGGACGCGAGGAACGCCACCATGTTGCCGATATCGGTGGGCGTGCCCCAGCGCTGCGCCGGGATGTGCTGCTTCGCGTAGTCACCCATCGCGCGCTCCACGGCGAAGACGTCGGCCGCGCCGCCACCGGGCGGCGGCGCGAAGGCCTTGCGCACGCCCTCGGTGGGGATGGGGCCGGGCGCGACGGCGTTCACCCGGATGCGGTCGCCCGCCCACTCCACGGCGAGCGTCCGCGTGAGCGCATCGATCCCCGCCTTGGCGGCCGTGGCATGAGCCATCTGCGGCCAGCCGCGGTAGTGCAGCGTCATCGACACGTTCACGATGCGCCCGCCGCCCTGCGCGCGCATCACCGGCAGCACCGCCTGCGAGCAGAAGAACGTGCCGTACAGATCGATCTCCACCACCGAGCGCCAGGCATTGGCCGACATCGACTCCGACGGCACGTAGAAGTTGCCGGCCGCGTTGTTCACCAGCACGTCCAGCCGTCCCAGCTCGCCCTGCACCGCGCCCACCACCGCCTGCACCTGCTCCGGCTGCCGCACGTCCAGCGCGTGCGCCGACGCCTTCCAGCCCGCGTCCCGCAATCGGGCCACGGCACCGTCCAGGCGCTCCTGGTTGCGGCTGGCCAGCACCACGTGTGCCCCGAGCGACGCGAGCGATTCGGCGATCCCGAAGCCGATGCCGCTGGCGCCACCGGTGACGAGCGCCACCTGGCCGTCGAGCAGCCCCGGTCGGAAGATGGCCGCCGTGGGCGTGACGGACGGCGCGGTGGGCGTGGTGTCAGGCATGAGGCGCTCCGGGAAAGGGGGGTGCGCCGAGCGGCGGGTCGGCGCACAGGTCGAGCGAGAGCTGCGGGCCCGCGCGAAAGCTGCGACGATGATGCGCGCACAGGCCGCTCTGCACGAGGGCCGCCAGATGCTCCGGCGTGCCGTAGCCGGCGTTCCGCTCCCAGCCGTAGGCCGGGTGGCGCTGGCTCAGGCTCGCCATCAGGCGGTCCCGCACGACCTTGGCCACGATGGAGGCACAGGCCACGCTGTAGCAGCGCGAGTCGCCCTTCACCACGGCGGTGTGCGCCACACCCAGGGTGCGCAGCGGCCGGCCGTCGATCAGCACGTGGTCGGGAGCCACCCGGAGCCGCGCCAGCGCGCGGCGCATGGCGAGCACGGTGGCGTGATGGATGTTCAGGCGATCGATCTCGCGCACCGACGCCGCTCCGATGCCCACGGCCAGCGCGCGGCGCCGGATCTCGGCCGCCAGCCGCACGCGCTCGGCGGGCGCCACCCGCTTGGAGTCGTCCACGCCGGGGATGCCGCGCGCGCCCGGGGGCATGACGATGGCGCACGCGACAACGGGGCCCGCCAGGGGGCCCCGTCCGACCTCGTCCACTCCAGCGATGAGCGTGGCGCCGGCGCGGCGCAGATCACGCTCCACCGCGCTCCACCGGCGGCTCGCGCCCGACGCCGAGCGCCGGGACGCCGCCATCGGCCTTACGCCTTGGCGCTCTGACCGGCGCCGGGCACGCGCACCTTGCGCTCCTTGATGCGCGTCGCCTTGCCGGTGAGGTGGCGCAGGTAGTAGAGCTTCGCGCGACGCACGCGTCCGCGGCGCACCACCTGGACGTCGCCCAGCATGGGGCTGTGCAGCGGGAAGATGCGCTCCACGCCCACGCCGTTCGAGATCTTGCGCACGGTGAACGTGGCGCTCACGCCACTCCCGCGCCGCGCGATGCACACGCCTTCGAACGCCTGGAGCCGCTCCTTCTCGCCTTCCTTCACGCGCACGTTGACGCGCACGGTGTCACCAGCGCGGAACGGCGGGACGTCGGCGCGGAGGTACTCTTTCTGGGTTTCGATGAACGGATGCATGAGACGCTCGGGGCCAACGAGAGGCCCGGAAGGGGGTTCTTGGCTGAATGAGACTCGGAACATAATGGGAGGCCGTCGCCGACGCCAGCCGTACGGAGTGGGCGCGCCCGCGAGCGCCCGTCCGCCGCGCCCGGCCGCACGTGGGACGCCTACGGCTCGTCGCGCTCGCGCGTGAGCCGTTCCCCCTCTTCCCGCCGCCACCGCTCGATCTCCTTGTGGTTCCCGGAGAGCAGCACCGGCGGCACCTCGTGGTCGCGAAACACCGGTGGGCGCGTGTAGCTCGGCGCGCTCAGGCCGCGACCGTAGAACGAGTCCGTGCGCGCGCTGTCCAGGTCGGACATCGCGCCGGGTAGCAGACGCACCGTGGCGTCCACGATGGCGAGCGCCGCCGGCTCGCCACCGCTGAGCACGAAGTCTCCCAGCGAGAGCTCCTCGGTGGCCAGGTGGTCGGCCACGCGCTGGTCCACGTCCTTGTAGTGGCCGCAGAGCAGGGTGAGCTCGGTGCCGGCGGCGAAGCGCTCGGCGTCGGCATGGCCGAAGCGGCGGCCGCGCGGGGAGAGCAACACGATGGGCGCGCGCGCGCCAAGTGCCTCCACCGCCTCGAAGAACGGCCCGGGCTTCATCACCATGCCGGGGCCGCCGCCGTACGGGTAGTCGTCCACCGTCCGGTGCCGGTCGTGGGTGTGGTCGCGCAGGTCCACCACCCGGTACACCACCGCGCCGGCCGCCGCCGCTCGCGCCGGAATGCTGAGCGCGAGCGGCGCGGCGAAGAACTCGGGAAAGATGGTGACGATGTTGATCGTGAGCGGGACGCGCGGCGCGTCGGGCCGCGCGTCGGGAGTCTCACCGTGCGCGATCGGCTCACGACGCCCGTCGGGCGGCGGCGCCTCGCCCGCCTGGTCGCTCAATCGAGCAGCCCCGCCGGCGGATCCACCACCAGCAGGCCGGCCGCGATGTCCACGCGCACCACCACCTCGTCGCGGAACGGGATCATCACGCTCCCCTGCTCCCGCTTGACGTCGAGCACGACGCCCTGCGGCAGCTCGTACACGTCGAGCACGGTGCCGAGCAGCTCGCCGGCCGGCAGCTCCACGCGCAGCCCCGGCAGGTCGTGCAGGTACACCTCGCCCTCGGCCAGCCCGGTCACCTCGCTGCCCGGCAGCAGCAGGTAGCGGCCGCGCCAGGCCTCGGCCGCGGTGCGGTCGGTGATCTCCTGCACGATCACCAGGTAGCCGCCCTTGAACGGGCGCGCGCCGGTGATGTGCAGCTCCTGGCGGTCCGCGGCCAGGTTGCCGTCGTGCGTGCCCGCAAAGACACGACGGCCGGACGCGAAGATCGCGTCCGGCGCGTCGGTGATCGCCTCGACCACGAGCTCGCCCGTGAGCCCGTGAGCCTTGCGGACGCGCCCGACGATGAAGAAGTCAGGCGCCGGCACGCTACTCCGCGGCGCTCTCGCTCTCGGGCCGCTCGGTGAGCGGCACGGCCTGCGCGTTGAGCTTGCGTCCCAGGCGCGCCTCGTGGCGGCTCTTGAGCATGCCCACGCGGCGGAGCAGCGAGCGCACGGTGTCCGTGGGCTGCGCGCCGTTGTCCAGCCAGTAGGTCACGCGGTCCTGCTTCACCGCGAGCCCCATCTCCTTCTGCTGGGGAGCGTACTGCCCGACGATCTCGATGAACTTGCCGTCGCGCGGGCTCTTGGAGTCGGCGACCACGATGCGGTACACCGGCATCTTCTTACGACCCACGCGGCGGAGACGGATTTTGACGGCCATGACTTGCTCCCGAACAGGGGGTGAGGGTCCTGCACCCGGGCTCCTCGCGCACTCGGTGATTCCGAGCCGCACCCGGTCCTGCACGCACCGAACGCGACGCGCTCAGCGCATGCCAAACATACCCGGCGGCATGCGGAGATTCCCGCTCGCCGCCTTCTTCATCATCTTCTGCATGTCGCGGAACTGGTCCAGCAGGCGGTTCACTTCCATCACCGGCCGTCCCGAGCCCTTGGCGATGCGGGCGCGGCGCGAGCCGTTGAGGAGGGAGGGATTCTTGCGCTCGGCGGGCGTCATGGAGAGCACGATGGCCTCCACGTGCTTCATCCGCTTGGGATCCATGTTCGCCTGCTTCAGCATCTTGCTGTTCACGCCCGGCAGCATCTTCAGCAGCCCCTCCAGGGGGCCGAGCTTCTGCATCTGCCGCATCGCGGTCAGGAAGTCCTCGAGGTCCATGCCCTGCTTGCGGACCTTCTTCTCGAGCTTCTTGGCCTCGCCCTCGTCGAACGCCTCCTGCGCCTTCTCCACGAGCGAGACCACGTCGCCCATCTGCAGGATGCGGCCGGCCATGCGCTCGGGATAGAAATCCTCCAGCGCATCCAGCTTCTCGCCCACGCCGATGTACTTGATCGGCTTCTTCGTGACGCCGTAGATGGAGAGCGCGGCGCCGCCGCGGGCGTCGCCATCGAGCTTCGTGAGGATCACGCCGGTGATGCCGAGCGCCTCGTCGAAGCCCTGCGCGATGCGCACCGCCTCCTGGCCGGTCATGCCGTCGGCCACGAGCAGGATCTCGTCGGGGCGCACGGCCTCCTTGAGCCGCACCAGCTCGCGCATCATCTCGTCGTCGATCTGCAGCCGGCCGGCGGTGTCGATGATCACCACGCGGTCACGGGCCCGCCGCGCCTGATCGAGCCCGGCGCGCGCGATCCGCTCCACGTCGGTGGTGGTGCGGTCGGCGTAGACGGGCACGTCGAGCTGCTGGCCGAGCGTCTCCAGCTGGTCGATGGCGGCGGGACGATAGACGTCGGCCGCCACCAGCCGCGTCGGGCGGCCCTCGGCCTTGAGCTTGCGTGCGAGCTTTCCAGCGGTCGTCGTCTTGCCCGAACCCTGGAGGCCCACCATGAGCACGATCGTCGGCGGCACGGAGCTGAGCTTGAGCGGCTCGCGGCGCTCGCCGAGCATCGCCGTCAGCTCGTCGTGCACGATCTTGACGATCTGCTGGGCCGGCGACACCGTGCGCAGGGTGGTGACGCCCACCGCCTTCTGCTCGACGCGCTCGAGGAACTCCCGCGTGAGCTGGAAGTTCACATCGGCCTCGAGCAGCACGCGCCGCACCTCGCGCAGTGCCTCCTTGATGTCGGCTTCGGTCAGCACCCCACGCCCGCGCAGGCGGGCGAAGGTCGCTTCCAGCTTTTCGCTCAGATCGTCAAACATAGCCTCGGAACGTAAAGGGTTGAGCCGCCAGCGTCTAGGGCTCGTCGCCCGGCCCGCGCGCTGGCCGTAGCTCCCCCCGGCCGCTAGACTCCTGACGGCCGCTCCTTCCCGCCTTCCGCCACCATCGAAGTTCATGGCCCGTACCCAACGCAAGGACGAGATCCTCAAAGCCGAGCTCCCGCCATCGCTTCCGCTGATGGCGCTTCGCTCGACGATCGTGTACCCGCTGGGCACGATCGCCGTGCAGATGGGGGCTCCCGAGAACCTCACCCTGCTGCGGGCCTACGAGGACACGGGACTCATCGTGGCGCTGGTGGTGGCCAACAGCGAGCACGACGACCCGCCCGACCCGCACAAGTTCGTGGGCAAGGTGGGCGTGGCGGCGCGCGTGCACGAGCGCATCAACCTGCCGGGCGACACCGTGCAGATCACGCTCCAGGGGCTGCGCCGCATCACGATCGAGGGCGTGGACCAGACGCACCCCTTCCCGATCGCCCGGGTGGAGGCGGCCCGCGAGATTCCGCCGGACGCGGACCAGCTCGACGACCTGATCGCGCGCACCGTGTCGGCCGCCGAGACGCTGGCCGATCTGGTGGAGCGCATTCCGGACGAGGTGCCGCAGATCCTCCAGATGAACGTCTCCGACCCGGGCCGCTTTGCCGACCTGGCGGCGACGAACATGAACTTCCGCATCTCGGACAAGGACGAGGTGCTCCAGCGGCTGGACATCGGTCAGCGCATCGCCTTCGTGCTGCAGCGCCTGGAGCGCGAGGTGCAGCGCGCGCAGGTGATGGAGGACGTGAAGAAACAGACCGAGGTGAAGATCGAGCAGCACCAGCGCGAGTTCTATCTGCGCCAGCAGCTGCGCGCCATCCAGGCGGAGCTCGGCGAGACCGATCCGGGGGAGAAGGAATCGGTGGAGCTGCTGCGGCGCATCGAGGAGGCCAAGCTGCCGGAGCGGGTGGGCCAGGAGGCGCGGCGCGAGACCGAGCGCATGCGGCTGCTCTCGCCGGCGTCGAGCGAGTACCACGTCATCCGCACCTACCTGGACTGGATCCTCTCCCTGCCCTGGCACGCGCGCAGCGGCGACGAGAGCATCTCGCTCGAGAAGGTGGAGGAGGCGCTGGACGTCAAGCACTACGGCCTGAACGAGGCCAAGGAGCGCATCCTCGAGTACCTGGCCGTGCGCAAGCTGCGCGGCGGCGATCCCCACGGCCCCATCCTCTGCTTCGTGGGCCCGCCGGGCACCGGCAAGACCTCGCTGGGCGAGGCGATCGCGACCGCCATCGGCCGCGCCTTCTACCGCATCTCGGTGGGCGGCGTGCGCGACGAGGCCGAGATCCGCGGCCACCGGCGCACCTACGTGGGCGCCATGCCGGGGCTCCTCATCCAGGCGCTGCGCCGCGTACAGGTGCGCGACCCGGTGCTCATGATCGACGAGATCGACAAGATGACGAGCGGCGGCCCGTCGGGCGATCCCACGGCGGCCATGCTCGAGGTGCTGGACCCGTCGCAGAACAAGGAGTTCGTGGATCACTACCTGAACCTGCCGTTCAACCTCTCGAGCTGCCTGTTCATCTGCACGGCCAACAACCTGTTCGACATCCCGCCCGCGCTGCGCGACCGCATGGAGGTCATCCGCATCGCCGGCTACACGATCGAGGAGAAGGTCGAGATCGCGTGGCGCTACCTGATCCCGCGCCTGCTCGAGGATCACGGCATCACCGACAAGGACATCCAGTTCACCGACGAGGTGCTGGGCTTCATCTCCAACCGCTATTCCCGCGAGGCCGGGCTGCGCAACTTCGAGCGCAACATGGCGGCCATCATGCGCAAGCGCGCCAAGCGCAAGGCGGAGGGCGAGGAGGGCGCCTGGATCATCGACCTGGCCAAGGTGGAAGAGGTGCTGGGCGTGCCGCGCTACCAGGCGGAGGAGGCGGAGAAGGAGCCGGAGGTGGGCGTGGTGACGGGGCTCGCCTGGACGTCCACGGGCGGTGAGCTGATGCTCATCGAGGCGCTGCGCATGCCGGGCACCGGTCGCATGACGGTGACGGGCCAGCTGGGCGATGTGATGCGCGAGTCGGTGGACGCGGCCTACTCGTACGTGCGCTCGCGCGCGCCGGCCATCGGCGTGGCCGAGGAGACATTCCGGGAGAGTGACCTGCACGTGCACTTCCCCGCCGGCGCCGTGCCCAAGGACGGCCCGAGCGCCGGGCTGGCCGTGACGCTCGCCATCGCGAGCGTGCTGAGCGGGCGTCCGGTACGCCGCGACGTGGCGATGACCGGCGAGGTGACGCTGCGGGGCAAGGCGCTCGAGATCGGCGGCGTGAAGGAGAAGGTGCTGGCCGCGTACCGCGCCGGGCTGCGCGAGATCCTCATGCCCAAGGGCAACGAGAAGGACCTGCGCGACGTGCCGAACGAGGTGCGCCAGAACATGGTGTTCACGTTCGTGACGTCCATGGACGACGTGCTGCGGCTGACCCTCCTCCCGGCGGTCGAGCCGGGGCTGGCCGACCGCCCGGTGCAGCCGGCGGCCCCGGTGGCCGACAACCAGATCGGCGAGCCGGTGCCGGTGGACACCACGGCCTGACCGCCCGCGCTGGGGTGCGCCCCTAGAACCAGCGCCCCAGCGCGTACAGCGCCAGCCCCACCAGCCCGCCCACCAGCGTGCCGTTGATGCGGATGAACTGGAGGTCGCGGCCGATGGCGAGCTCGATCTTGTCGGTGGTGGCCACGGCGTCCCACTGCTGCACCGTGGTCTCGATGAAGTGGCCCACGTTGTGGCGGTACTCGGCCACCACGTAGCCCACCGCGGCGGTGATCGCGCGGTCGCCCTTCTCCACCAGCGCGGGATCGGCGAGCACCGTGTGGCCCACGGTCTCCAGCGCGTGCTCGATGGCGCCGGGCGCCGCGTCGGGGTTGTCGGCGCGGCGCAGGAGCTTGGCCTTCACGTCGGCCCAGAGCGACGCCGAGAACTGCTGCACCGCCGGGTGCTCGAGCAGCTCGTCCTTGATCTCCTCGGCGCGCGCGATGACCTCGGGCGACGTGCGCAGCGACTCGATGAACTCGTCCATGGCCCGGTCGAAGCGCAGGCGCAGCGGATGCACCGGGTCGTCGCGCACCTGCTGCAGCGTGCGCTCGATGGCGGTCACGATCTTGTCGTGGATGCGGTCGTCCACCGCGTCCGGCAGCCACCACGGGCTCTCGTCGCGAATGCGCTCGCGAATGAGGTCGTCGTTCTCGCTCACCCCCGTGGCGAGCAGCCGGATCACCTCGTCCAGCAGCCGCTGGTGCCGGTTGCCGGAGGTGACCAGCGCCAGGCCGTTGCCGAGCAGCGGCGCCACGCGGGTGCGCCGCACGCGCTCCACGAGATTGCGGTCGATGAGCGCCTGCACGTCCTCGTCCTTGAGCACGCGCACCGCGCCGGCCAGCGCGCGCGCGGCGTGGTGCGCGATGATGCGCGCGTTCGCCGGCTCGGAGATCCACCGCGCCAGCCGCTCGGTGGGGCGCAGGGTGGCCAGCCGCGCCGCGAGCAGCTCGGGCGCCAGGAAGTTGGCCTGCACGAAGCCGCCGAGCGAGCGGCCGATGCGATCCTTGCGCGACGGGATGATCGCGGTGTGCGGGATGGGCACGCCCATGGGGTGCCGGAAGAGCGCGGTGACGGCGAACCAGTCCGCCACGCCGCCCACCATGGCCGCCTCGGCGAAGGCGCGCACGTAGGCGAGCCACGGCCACCGGCCCTGCAGCAGCCCGGTGACCACGAAGACGCCCGCCATGATCGCCAGCAGCCCGCTGGCGCGGCGCTTCATGTTCACCAGCCGCTGGCGGCGCACTCCCTCGTCCGCCGCCCACGTGCTACCCGGCGGCGGGGCCGGCACGAGTGGCGGCAGCGGCGCGCCCGCCGTCACCGGCTCAGCGGGCGGCGCGGCCGCGTCGCGCACGGTCTCCTGCGCCATCCGCGATCCTCAGGGCGCCACGCCCGAAGCCGGCGGTGCCTCCTCCAGCCGCACCCGCCCCAGATCGACCACGTCGGTGCTGGTCCCCGCCGGCATGTCCACGTACATCACCGCCGGCCGCCCCTGCACGTCGGCGGCCACCACGCGGCGCGTGCGCCCGCCGCCGGTGTAGCTGCGATCCGTCTCGCGCTGCGCGCCCGGACGCGCCCGCGGCTCGCGGCGCATGATGACCTGGTCCACCGCGTCGAAGAACTCGCCGGCATCGAACGGGCTGTCGAACACCACCACCCAGGCGATGCCGTCGCCGCTCGGCGTGGTGACGTGCACGTACCGGTCGCCATCCCAGCCGGTGGCGGCCCGGGCCGCGATGCCCAGGTCGCGCAGGTGCTGGTAGATGAAGAGCCGCGTCTCGAACTCCCCCAGGTTGTTCTCGTACGCCGTGGTACCCACGCGCGGCGCGGGCAGGATGACGCGCGTGGGCGGGTCCGCCGGCGCATCGTACGCCGCGGCGTGCAGCACCTGCTCCGTGGACTGCGGCATGCGCCGCAGGATGGCACTGTCGCCCAGTGCGTCCAGCCGGCGCACGAACTCGGCGCCGCTCAGGTACGGGAAGAGCAGCGTCTCCTGCAGCAGCAGCGGCGCGCTCGCGAACTGCGGCATGGTGGCCGACTGGTCGCGGATGGTCTCGCGGATGCGATCCCACCCCCCGGGCAGCCGCGACGCGATGTCGCCGCCGCCGAGCATGGCCTGCATCTGGTCGTACACCGCCATCCCCTCGATCACCGCCTGCGCCGCCATCGCGCGGTCGTTGTCGCCGGTGAGCCTCTGGATGGAGTCGAGCGCGACGTACTGGTCCTGCAGCGCGTGCACCAGCTCGTGCGTGATGATCGTGGTGAGCATCTCCGGCGCCGACCCTTCCACCACGTAGAGCACCTTGGTGTCGGGATCGTAGAAGCCGACGATCTGCTCGCCGAGCAGGTCGAGCATGGTGGCGCGCACGTCCATGGTATCGGGCAGGAGGCCCAGCCGCTTGTACGCGGCGCCCTGGGCCAGCAGCTCCTGCGCCGGCTGCTCCTCCTCGAACTTGCGCTCCAGGAACGCGCGCACCTGGTCGCGGCTGCGCGCCTCCACCGTCGGGGGGCGCTTGAAGCGCAGCCCCGAGGCCTGCTCGATGCGCGGGATGGCGTCGCGCACCTCCTTGGCGTAGGGGCCGTCGTACTGCACCGACGACGCCCGCTCGCGGCAGGCAGCCGCGCCCACGAGCAGCAGCAGCGCTGCGCCCAGTCCCTGCACCCGCGTCCACGTCACTCCACCCATGTCACTCTCTTGCCAGAGGCCAGACTCACCACGCGCGCCACGTCGTGCCCGCGCACCACCACCCCTTCCTCCATCAGACGCGCCCGCAGCTCCGCGGCCAGCTGGGCCGCGGGCACGGCCGACGGTTGCGCCGCGTGCCGGGCCGGCCGCTCCGCCGCCGCGGGACGCGGCTCGCGGGCGGCGTCCTCACGCACCCCGCGGTCCGAGGGCGGCAGATCGATGGCCGCCGTGCCGAACAACGCCTCGATCTCCGCGCCGAACCGCTCGAGCGCGGCCAGGCCGTCGCGCGCCATGCGCTGCACGGCGTCGTCGTCCTCGAGACCCTCGTCCAACCGCTCGCGCTCGGGCCGGAGCCCGGACGCCTCCGCCTCCTCGCGCGCCGCGCGCTCGGCGGCCGGCGCGGCGCCGCGCTCCCGCGCTCGCTGCGCCAGGATCAGCCGCTCGGCGGCCGGCGAGTAGGCGGCCACCGCGTGCGCGTGGGCGCACGCCTCGTCCAGGGCGTCGATGGCGCGGTCGGGCCGGTGGCGATCGGGCTCGAAGAGATCGGTGAGCCGCACGGCGGCGAGCAGCGCGTCGTCCGCGATGGCCACGGCGTGGTGCCGCTCCAACCCCTCGCGCCGCGCCTTCAGGATGTCGAGCGTCTCGTCGGCCGTGAGCTCGCGCACCAGCACGCGCTGGAAGCGCCGCTCGAGCGCCGCGTCGGCGCGGATCCACCGCTCGTACTCCGCGTCGGTGGTGGCGCCGATGACGCTGAACTCGCCGCGCACGAGCGCCGGCTTGAGCATGTTGGCGGCGTCCATCGCCACGCCGATCGCCGTGCCCTGGCCCATCAGGTTGTGCAGCTCGTCCACGAAGAGGATCACGTCCCGCGCCGCGCTCGTCTCGGCCACCAGGCCGCGGAGCCGCTCCTCGTACTGGCCGCGGTACATGGTGCCGGCGAGCAGCGCGACGTGATCCAGCGAGAGGATGCGCGCGCCGCGGAGGGCGAGCGGCGCCGGGCCGGTGACCAGCCGATAGGCGAGCCCCTCCACGATCGCCGTCTTCCCCACCCCGGCCGGACCCACGAGCACGGGGTTGTTCTTCCCCTGCCGCAGCAGGATGTCGACCACGCGGTCGATCTCCGGCTCACGGCAGCGCACGGGCTCCAGCCGACCGGCGCGCGCCTCTGCGGTGAGGTCGCGCGTGAAGCGGGCGAGCACACCATCCTGGGGGCGCAGCATCAGCAGCGACGAAGCGTCAGGCGGGCGAGAGGAATTGCAGGTACCAGGCGATGAGGTCGTTACCCAAAAGCAACGTGAGGAACGCGGCTGGCGCAAGGAACACGCCGAACGGCACCAGTGGCGGCTCGAACGCCACCCCGCGCCGGCGGCAGCGCCACCACGTGATGGGGTAGACGATGGCGAGAAAGCACACCGCCGCGATCGCCGCGCCCACGAACACGGTGAGCATCGCCCGCCACGGCCCCACCGCCGCGCCCACCACGGCCATCAGCGTCACGTCGCCAAAGCCCATGGCCTCCTTCTTCAGCGCCACCTCGCCCAGCCAGCCCACGATGGAGACGAGCCCGGCGCCGGCGCAGGCCCCCAGCAGGGCGTCGGCCGGCGCCGCGAACAGCGTGGACGGCTCGCCGAGCACGAGCGCGACCATGGCGGTCGCCAGCACCCAGAGCAGGCCGAACACCGTGAAGCCGTCCGGAATGAGATAATGCCGGGCGTCGGTGATGGCGATGCCGGCCAGCACGGTGCCGAGCACCGCCACGCGCAGCGCCATGAAGGTGGGCCCCCACACGAGCAGTGCCGCCAGCCAGCCGGCGGCCACGAGCGCCTCCACCACGATGTACTGCGCCGAGATGCTCTCACGGCATCCGCGACACCGGCCGCCGAGCAGCAGCCAGCTCGCGATGGGGATGTTCTCGTGCCAGCGCACGGGCCGCTCGCACTTGGGACACCGCGACCGCGGCGCCACCACCGAGAGATCGGCCGGCCAGCGCGCGATGCACACGTTGAGGAACGACCCGATGGCGGCGCCCACGAGCAACGTCATGGCGCCCAGCAGCACGGCGTCGAGCCCGCCCGCCTCCAGGCCGATCATGGGCGGAGCTGGTGGAGGAGGATGCCGGTGGCGACGGCGACGTTGAGCGATTCCACGGTGCTCGCGATGGGGATGGAGACGAGGCGCGCGGCAGCCGCGCGCACCGGCGCGGTGAGGCCGGCGCCCTCGTTGCCCACGGCCAGCGCCAGGCGGTCGGGCGCGCCGGTAGCGGGCACCGGGTCGCCGTGCATGTCGGCGCCCCAGAGAGGAGTATGGTGCGCGTGCAGCCAGGCGACGAGCGCCTCGGCGGGGCACGCCAGCGCGTGATGACGGAAGAGGGAGCCCATGGCACTACGGACGACTTTGGCGTTCCAAAGGTCAACCGTGCCGGGGAGCGCCACCGTGCCCGCCACGCCGAGCGCCGCCGCGGTGCGCAGGATGGTGCCCACGTTCCCGGGGTCCTGCACGGCGTCCAGCACCAGCACTCGCGCGGGGGTGCCGAGCGTCAGCTGCTCCAGGGTGCGCGCCGGCACCGGCGCGATGGCGAGCACGCCCTGCGGCGTCTCGGTGTCGGCCGCGGACGCGAACTCCGCGTCGCTCACCTCGAGGTGCGGAATGCCGCGCGCGTTCACGGCGGCGAGCAGCGCCGCGCCGCGCGGGGAGCGCGCGAGCTCGGGGGTGGCGAGCACGCCGTGCACCGCTAGGTTGGCGTCGAGCAGTTCCTCCACCGTTCGCAGGCCCTCGGCCACGAACAGCTGCTGGCGCTCACGCGCCTTCCGGCGCCGCAGATCGCGGGCGAGCGTGAGCAACCTCACGAATCGGAGCTCCGGCGGCGAGAACCTGGCGGCATGGCGGGGTACGAGGTGGGAACGGGAATTGCCTTTCCGGGTGCACGATCTCCACGCAGGATCATATCGCATTTCACCGACGCGGGAGTCGACGTGATAGGACGCGCAGTGAGTCTGATGGCCGGTGGCCTGATGGCGATGACGCTCACGGGCTGCATGGCCTCGACGCAGCAGGAGGTGGCGCTGGGACAGCAGTACTCGGCGCAGATCAACCAGCAGCTACCAATCGTTCGCGACGCCGAAGTGGTGCGCTACATTAACGCCCTCGGCAACTCGATCGCAAAGCACGTGGACGACCGCAACCTCACCTGGCAGTTCCAGGTGGTGAACAGCCGCGAGGTGAACGCGTTCGCGGTGCCGGGGGGCTTCATCTACGTGAACCGCGGCCTCATCGAGCGCTCCCAGAACATGAGCCAGCTGGCCGGCGTGCTGGGGCACGAGATCGCGCACGTGACCCAGCGCCACTCCATGAAGCAGATGCGCGACGCCGAGCGGGCCAACGTCGGCGTGTCGGCGATGTGCGTGCTCACCAACGTGTGCCAGAGCCAGGTGGCGGCCACCGCGGTGAACGTGGCCGGCGGCGCGGTGTTCGCGGGCTTCAGCCGCTCGGACGAGAACGAGGCGGACCGCGTGGGCATCCAGCATGTGGTGAGCGCGGGCATCGACCCGCGCGGCGTGCCGCAGATGTTCCGCATCCTGCTGGACGAGCGGCGCTCGTCCCCGGCGTCGGTGAACCAGTTCTTCGCCACCCACCCGCTGGAGGAGGATCGCATCGCCAGCACCACGGCGCAGATCCAGCAGATCCCGGCGCAGCGCCGGCAGGGGCTGCGCACCGACGACCAGGCCTTCCAGAGCTTCAAGCGCCGCCTGATGGCGCTTCCCGCGGCGCCCGCGACGTCCAGCCGCTGAGCGAGCCACGCACCGGCGTCACCCTCTCTTCCACCCGTCCCGGTGCACAGCGCGCCGGGGCGGGTCATGTTTAGCACCATGCGCATCGCACTCACCATAGCGGGTTCCGATTCCGGCGGCGGCGCCGGGATCCAGGCGGACCTCAAGACGTTCCACCAGTTCGGCCTCTTCGGCACGTCCGTGATCACGGCCGTCACCGCGCAGAACACCCTCGGCGTCACGCGGTGGAGCGCGATGGAGCCGGAGCTCATCACGGCGCAGCTGGACGCCGTGGCCACGGACCTGCGCCCGGCCGCCGTGAAGAGCGGCATGCTGGCCGACGCCGACGTGGTCTGCGCCGTGGCCGCCGGGCTGCGGACGCACGCGCTCACGCCGTACGTGCTGGACCCGGTGATGGTCGCCACCTCGGGCGACCCGCTACTGGCGGGCGACGCGGTGGAGGCGATCTGCCGCGAGCTGCTGCCGCTCGCCACGCTGGTGACGCCCAATCTGGACGAGACGGGGATCCTGGCGGGGTACGCCGTGCACGACGTGCCGGGAATGGAGCGCGCGGCGCGCCGGCTGGTGGACGAGCTGGGGGCGCGGGCGGCGCTGGTGAAGGGCGGCCACCTCGCGGGCGCCGAGACGGTGGACGTGCTGTACGACGGGCGGGAGCTGCGCGCGTTCCGCCGGCCGCGGATCGCCACGAGCAGCACGCACGGCACCGGGTGCACGCTCTCGGCGGCGGTGGCGGCGCGGCTGGCGTTGGGCGATCCGCTGTGGGCCGCGGTGGAGCGGGGGCTCGCGTTCGTGCACGCGGCCATCGCCGCGGCGCCGGGGCTGGGAGGCGGGCATGGCCCGCTGAATCACTTCGTGGGGGGCGCCGGGGGGGCAGCCGCGGGGTGACGCGCGGGTGCCGGGCGACGGCGGCCTGGTCGCAGTCGTGGGCGAGTGCCGTGGGTGGAGCTCGCGGTCTCGGGTGAACGGCCCTCGCACTCGGGCCGCGCCCTACGCCGTGTCCCCGATCACGGCCGAGACCCCATCGCTACCCGCGGCGGCGCTCCGCGCCGGACACGCCCTCGCTCACAACGCACCCACCAGTCCACCCACCAACCCCTCGAAGCGCGCCGCCGCCCGCCGCCCTACCTCCATCACCTCGGCGTGACTCAGGGGCACGCCGGCGTAGCCCGCGGCGGCGTTCGTGATGAGGCTCACCCCCGCGACGCGCAGCCCGAGCGCCCTCGCCACGATCACCTCGGGCACGGTGGACATGCCCACCGCATCGGCACCCAGCCGCTCGAGCATGCGCACTTCGGCGGGGGTCTCGTAGCAGGGGCCCAGCAGGCCGCAGTACACGCCCTCCACCAGCGGAATGCCACGGGCGAGCGCCACGTCGTGCAGCAGCCGGCGCAGCGCCGGGTCGTACGGGTCGCTCATGTCCGGAAACCGGCGGTCGCCCGGTTCCACCGGCCCCACGAGGGGCGAGCGCCCCATGAGGTTCAGCTGGTCCGCGATCACCATCAGGTCGCCGGGCACGAACGTGCGGCGCACGCCGCCCGCCGCGTTGGACACCACCAGCACCGGCACGCCCAGCGCGTGCAGCACGCGCGCCGGGAACGCGGCCACGGTGGCGGCGTGGCCTTCGTACAGATGGAACCGCCCGGCCAGGCACACCACCTCGCGCCCCGCCAGCGTGCCGGCGATCACCGTGCCGGCATGCCCCTCCACGGTGGCCGGTGGAAACCCCGGGATCTCGGCGTACGCGAGACTGCGTGCGTGCTGGAGCTGGTGGGCCAGCCCGCCCAGCCCCGAGCCAAGGATGATGCCCGCCACCGGCTCCCCGATGCCCAGCCGGTCGCGGATCACGCCGGCGGCCTGCCGGGCCGCCGGCGCGCCGTACGCCGGCGCGCGGGGCGCCGAGAGCTCCGGGCGCGCCACGACGTCCGTCATTCCGCGGTGCGCAGCAGCGCGTCCACTTCCGCCTCCATGCGCGCCAGGAGCTGCTGGCGCTCCGCCCAGGGCAGGAAGGCGTGCTCGAAGCCCATGAGCGCCAGCTCGCCCAGCTCGTCCAGCGTGAAGCCCAGGTGCTCGGCCGCCAGCATGAACTCGTCGGTGAGCGTGACGCCGCTCATCAGCCGGTTGTCGGTGTTCAGCACCACCGGCAGCCCGGCGTCGTAGTAGCGGCGCAGCGGATGCTCGGCGTACGACGCCACCACCCGCGTCTGGACGTTGCTCGTGAGGCAGATCTCGATGGGGATGCGGCGGTCGTTCACGTACCGCAACAGTCGTTCGTCCTCGTCCAGCCGGGTGCCATGGCCAATGCGATGCGCGCCGCAGAGGTGCACCGCCTGCCGGATGGAGCCCGCGCCGTCGCCTTCGCCGGCATGGCAGGTACAGGCGAGATCGTGCGAGCGCGCATAGGCGAACGCCGCCGCGTGCGCCGCCGCCGGGTGCCCGAACTCGCCGCCCGCGAGATCGAAGCCCACCACACCCCGATCGCGATGGTGCACCGCCAGCTCGGCCATCTGCATGCTCACCTCGGGCGCCATGTTGCGCATGGCGCACACGATCACGCGGGCGACGATCCCGAAGTCCCGCTCGGCGCGACGCAGCCCGCGCAGCGGCGCCTCCACCGCCTCGTGGAGCGTGAGGCCGCGCTCCACGTTCAGGATGGGCGCATACCGCACCTCCAGATAGCGCACGCCGTCGTGCCAGGCGTCCTCCGCCAGCTCGTACGCGATGCGCTCCAGCGCGTCGGCCCGCTGCATCACCGAGAGCGTGAGGTGAAAGCGGGCCAGGTAGTCTTCCAGATGGCGCGCGTCGTCCACGCGCATGTGGCGGCGCAGGGCATCGGCCTCCCAGTGCGGGAGCGGCGCGCTGTCCTCGCGCGCCAGCTCCACGAGCGTGGACGGCCGCAGCGAGCCATCCAGATGGACGTGGAGCTCCGCCTTGGGAAGGCGGCGGACGAGCGCGCGGTCGATCACGGGCATGCGGCGGGGAGCGGAATGGCAGGACGCGAATGGAACGCGCGGCAGCCGCCGCGGCGCGCCTGGAGCGTCCGGTAGACGGCACCGGCGTGAGCGAGCCCACCACCAGGCTGGAGTGGCATGGTGGTGAAGCTAACGCGCCCGCGTCCGCGGCGGCACGTGCGCGCCCCCCTGCGCCTCGCCCCATCCTTCCCCGCTACCCGACGGCGCCACCCTTCCGGCCATCCCGGCGGCCGGCGTTGCCAGCCGTGGCGTTGACGGCGGGGCAGCGAGCGCCACAACCTTCAGGCGCACCCGCAAGCTCCGCCCCGCCGCGGTGGCCTCGGGCATGGCGATACCAGAACGTGACAGCTCCCGCGCTTCTCTTTTGATGACGTACTCGGCAACATCCACGGCAGACATGCCGGCCAGATCGGCACCCGCGCACCGCCCGCTCGTCATCGGCATCGCCGGCGGATCGGGATCCGGGAAGTCCACGGTGGCGCATCGGGTAGCCGAGGCACTGCGGAAGGCCTCGTCGGTGGCGTTCATCGACATGGATGCGTACTACCAGCACTACGCGGCACTCACGCTGGAGGAGCGCCGCCGGGTGAACTGGGACCACCCGGATGCCGTGGACGCCGACCTGCTCACCGCGCAGCTGCGCCAGCTGGTGGCCGGCGTGGCGATCGACAAGCCCGTGTACGACTTCGTGACGCACCTGCGCGGCGCGGAGACGGAGCGGGTGGAGCCGGCGGACGTGATCGTGGTGGACGGCATCCTGCTCTTCGTGGACGAGCGGATCCGGCGGTTGTGCGACGTGAAGGTGTTCGTGGACGCAGATGCCGACGTGCGGCTCATCCGCCGCATCCGGCGCGACATGGCGGCGCGCGGCCGGCCGCTGGAGGAAATCCTGACGCAGTATCTGGCCTCGGTGCAGCCCATGCACCTGCAGTTCGTGGAGCCCAGCAAGCGCTACGCGGACGTGATCGTCCCG
Organism: Gemmatimonadaceae bacterium; assembly: GCA_036266115.1. Classification (GTDB taxonomy): domain Bacteria; phylum Gemmatimonadota; class Gemmatimonadetes; order Gemmatimonadales; family Gemmatimonadaceae; genus DATANT01. Next base: position 25,922 of record DATANT010000354.1, read on the forward strand.
CGCGGCGGCCACAACGCCGTCGCGGTGGAGATGATCGTCGCCAAGATCCAGCGTCGCCTGCAAGCTCAGACCCAGCGGCATCCCGAGCGCCCATGACACCGCCCCCCGTCATTCCCGACCGCGTCCTCGTAGTGGACGACGAGCCAGACATCGTCGCCCTCGTGGCCTACCACCTGGCCAAGGCGGGCTACCGGGTCTCCACCGCGTCCTCGGGCGGCGACGCGGTCACCCTGGCCCGGCAGGAGCGTCCGGCGCTCATCGTGCTCGACCTCATGCTGCCGGGCATGTCCGGCTTCGACGTGCTCGAGCAGCTCCGTGCCGACGACACCACGCACGGCGTGGCGGTGCTGCTCCTCACGGCGCGGCGCGAGGAGCCGGACCGCATCCGCGGGCTCTCGCTCGGTGCCGACGACTACCTCACCAAGCCGTTCAGCCCCCAGGAGCTGGTGCTGCGCGTCGCCGCCATCCTGCGCCGGGTGGGCGCGGCCCCGCAGGTGGAGGGCGACGTGCTGCGCGTGGGCACGATGTCCATCGACCGGGGAGCCCACCGCGTGCAGGTGGATGGACAGGACGTGGAGCTCACGCCCACCGAGTTCAAGCTCCTGCTCACGCTGGCCGAGCGGCGCGGCCGCGTGCAGGCACGAGGGCATCTGCTGGAGACCGTATGGGAGGCGGCGCCCGACATCCAGACGCGCACGGTGGACATGCACATCCAGCGGCTGCGCGCCAAGCTGGGCGTGGCCGGCGAGTCCATCGAGACGGTGCGCGGCTTCGGGTACCGACTGCGCGCCACGCAGTCGCGCAGCGCCTGACCCACCACCCGCGTCGCATGCCATCGGGCCGGAGCCGCCGGTGCTGATGCGTCCACGCCCATGAGGCTCGCTCAGCGGCTACTCCTCGCGTCGCTGCTGGTGATCGGCCTGCTGGTGGTGTTCGTGCTCCTCGCAGTGGAGCACCCGCTGCGCGCCGGTCTGGTGGGGAACGCGCGCGCGGAGCTGGCGCGCGAGGCCGGGGCGGTGGGCGCGCGGTGGCGCTCGGGCATGGACGCCGACTCGCTGGCCGATGCGGCGGCCGTCCTGCTGGGCCGCCGCGTGACGCTGGTGACCGCGAGCGGCACGGTGGCGGGCGACTCCGACCTGCCCCGCGCCGAGCTGGCACGATGGAGCGGGCTCGCGCAGTTGCCGGAGATCGTCGCGGCCGCGCGTGATTCCATAGGCTGGGCGCCCACGACCGGCGAGCCGGTGGAGGCGGAGGAGCTGCGCGTGGCGGTGCGCGCCGGCCCCGGTGTGGTTCGGGTGGTGGCGGACATGCGCCCGATGGGCGAGGTGTTCGCCGCGGCGCGCCGCGCGCTGCTCGCGGCCGGCGCCTTCGCCATGGCGGTGGCGGTGGTGCTCGCGCTCTCCTTCTCGCGCCTCGTGGCCCGTCCGGTGGTGGAGCTGCGCGAGGTGACCCAGGCGCTGGCCGCCGGCGACCTCACGCGCCGCCCGGCGCTCAGCGCGCCGGGGGAGGTCGGCGACCTGGCGAGCGCCATCTACCGCCTGGCCGAGCAGCTCAATGGCCGGCTCGACGCCCTCAAGGCCGAGGAGGCGCTGAGCGTGGCACTCATCGACTCGCTGGCCGAGGGCGTGGTGACGGTGAGCCCGCGCAAGCAGGTGGTGCGCATCAACGCCACCGGGCGCCTGCTGCTCGACGTCGGCGCGCCGGTGCCGTTTCCCGCGGAGCACCTGCCGCGCGACCGCACGCTGCGCGAGGCCCTGGAGGCCGCGCTCGCCGGCGAGGCGAGCGACGTGCCCGAGCTCGCGCTGGGCGATCGCACCGTGACGCTCACCGCCCGCCCGCTGCCCAACGGCGGCGCGGTGCTCGCCATCTTCGACCTCACGCCGGTGAAGCGGCTGGAGATGGTGCGCCGCGACTTCGTGGCCAACGTCTCCCACGAGCTCAAGACGCCGCTCACGGTGATCAGCGGCTTCGCCGAGACACTCACCGACGACGCGCTGCCCGAGGAGCAGCGGCGGCGCTTCGTGGAGACCATCAGGGCCAACGCGTCGCGCATGGAGCGCATCGTCGACGACCTGCTGGATCTCTCGCGCATCGAGAGCGGCGGCTGGGTGCCCAAGCCGCGCACCACCGCCGTGCGTGCGGCGGCCAGCGAGGCGCTGGCGGCGGTGACCGACGAGGTGCGGCGCAAGGGGCTGGTCACCGAGCTCACCATCGCGCCGGGCGCGGAGCTGGTGTACGCGGACCCCACGGCGCTGCGCCAGGTGCTGGGCAACCTGGTGGACAACGCCGTGCGCCACACGCAGCAGGGTACGGTGCGCGTGTTCGCGCGCAGCGCGCCGGGCGCCGTGCTGGTGGGCGTGGAGGACACCGGCAGCGGCATCGCGGCCGACCACCTGCCGCGCATCTTCGAGCGGTTCTACCGGGTAGACCCGGGGCGCTCGCGCGAGGCCGGCGGCACGGGGCTGGGCCTGTCCATCGTGCGCCATCTCGTGGAAGCGCACGGCGGACGCGTGACCGCAGAGAGCAGCGTCGGACGCGGCACCGTGATCACGGCCGCGTTTCCGCACGCCGGCGCGCTCGGCGTGGCCGCATCGTGACGACACCGGCATACCCGGGTGACCGCGCGCCGCTAGCGTGAGTGGAGGGGCCGCCCACGGGCCGCCCCTCCCGGTCACCGCACGCCGCCGTCCTCCGGCGCCGTGACGTGTTCGTTGCACGTCCGTGGGAATTCCGACACGAGCCCGGTGCACGTTCATGGCGTGACTGTGATCTGTGCGCCTCCAGGGCCGTCGGCCGGGATGCGTTGACGATAGGACCTCCGATCCCGAGACCACCCATGAACGTCCTGCACTCGAGCTGCCGCCTGCTGCCAACGCTGCGCCGCGCCGCGCTGGCGGTTGTGGCACTGGGCCTCGCCGCGCCTCTCGTGGCGGCACAAGGGCCCGCGACGCCGCCGTCCGCGGCGCAGCAGCCAGCGGCCGGCACCGGCCGCATCGTCGGCCGCGTGGTGGATGCCACCACGGGCGCCGGCCTCACCGACGTCGGCGTACAGGTGGTGGGTACCACCATCGGCACGATGTCCGGCCTGGATGGCCGCTTCACCATCCTGAAGGTGCCCGCCGGCACGGTGACGCTGCAGGCGCGGCGCATCGGCTACCAGGCCAAGACCATCACCGGCCTGATGCTCGCACCCAACGGCGCGCTGGAGCAGAACATCGCTCTCTCCAGCGCCGCGGTGTCGCTTGCCTCCGTGGTGGTGACGGCGGAATCCGAGCGCGGCACCGTGAGCGAGGCGCTCGACCAGCAGCGCAACGCCGCCGGCATCATCACGTCCATCACGAGCGAGCAGATCGCCAAGAGCCCCGACTCCGACGCCGCGCAGGCGGTGCAGCGGGTGAGCGGCGTGACGGTGCAGGACGGCAAGTACGTGTTCGTGCGCGGCCTGGGCGAGCGGTACACCACCACCTCGCTCAACGGCGCGAGGCTGCCCAGTCCGGAGCCGGAGCGCAAGGTGGTGCCGCTGGACCTGTTCCCCAGCGGCATGCTGCAGAGCATCACGACGTCCAAGACGTTCACGCCCGACCAGCCGGGTGACTTCAGTGGCGCGCAGGTGAACATCCGCACCAAGGAGTTCCCGGCCACGCGCCAGATCGCCTTCTCCACCACCCTGGGCATGAACACCGCGGCGGTGGGACACGACCTCCCCTCGGCGCCCAACGCCGGCATGGAGTGGCTCGGGCTCGCCAGCGGCGACCGCGGCATCCCCGGCCGGGTGGCGGCGTTCGGCAACTTCGATTCGGCGGTGCCCACGTCCGGTGACTTCGCCTCGATGGTGAGCGGCTTCCGCAACGCCTGGACGCCGAGCCTGCAGGGCGGCACGCCCAACGGCTCGATGTCGGTGACCGTGGGGGGCAGCGACCCGCTGTTCGGCCGGCCCGTCGGCTACGCCGGATCCTTCACGTACTCGTACGGGCAGGAGGTGCGCGCCAACGAGGTGCGCGCGTACGCCGAGCCCACCGGCGGCACGCGGGAGATCGATCGCTTCGAGGGCACCACCGGCCGCTCCACGGTGCTCTGGGGCGGGATGCTGAACCTGAGCACGATGCTCGGCAACAACAGCCGCCTGAGCCTGAACAACACCTACAGCCGCTCGGCCGACAACGAAGCGCGCCGCGAGCGCGGGATGAGCGAGAATCTGGGCCAGGAGCTGCAGGTGGATCGCATGCGCTACGTGGAGCGCAGCATCTTCTCGAGCCAGCTGGCCGGCGAGCATCAGCTCGACGACCGGCACAAGCTCGATTGGGCGGTGACCGGGTCCGGCGTCACGCGGCTGGAGCCCGATCGCTCCGAGTTCGTGCGGGTACTCCCCGCCGACGGCGGCGCCAGCTACTGGCTGGACGGCCCCGAGGCCGCGGTGCGCACGTTCGGCGATCTCTCCGAGCAGAGCATCAACGGGAGCGCCGACTACAGCTGGTCGTTCGGCAGCCCGGAGCGGTCGCACACGGCGAAGTTCGGCGCCCTCATGCGCTACACCTCGCGCGACGCGGTGAACAACGTCTACAGCATCCGCGCCAACAACCTCTCCGTCGCGGATCGCCAGCTCGGCGCGGAGCAGATCTTCGACGGCCGCTTCACGGCCGGCGGCAGCAACCCGAACTCCTTCCTCGTCACCCCGCTCAACCAGGGCGGCTCGTACGATGCGAGCGACCTGCTCGGCGCCGGCTACGCGATGCTGGAGTACTCGCTCACCGACCGCCTGCAGCTCGTGGGCGGCGCGCGCCTGGAGGTGTCGGACGTGAAGGTGAACGCGCAGCCCACCGTGGGCGCGGTGCAGTCGTCCACGCCGCAGTTCACCGACGTGCTGCCGTCGCTGGCGCTGAACTACAAGCTCACCGGCGACCAGAACCTGCGCGTCTCCGCGTCGCAGACGCTGGCGCGCCCCGAGTACCGGGAGCTGGCGCCGGTGCAGTTCCGCGACGTGATCGGCGCGGAGAACGTGATCGGCAACGCCTCGCTCAACCGCACGCTCATCCAGAACGCCGACGTGCGGTGGGAGTGGTATCCGGAAGCCGGTGAGCTGCTGAGCGTCGCGCTGTTCGCCAAGCGGTTCCAGGATCCCATCGAGCGGGTGTTCCTCTCCACCTCCGGTACGCGCCTGGTGACCTTCCTCAACGCCGAGGAGGGGCGCAACGTGGGCATCGAGCTCGAGGCGCGGAAGAACCTCGGCTTCCTGGGCGCGCCGCTGGCGCCGCTCACCGTGTTCGCCAACGGCACCCTCATGCACTCGGAGATCACCATTGGCGACGACGCCCGGCTGGCCAAGGAGGAGCGGGCGATGGTGGGCCAGGCGCCGTACGTGGTGAACGCGGGCGTCACCTACGCCTCGGAGAGCGGGCGCGCGAGCGCGACGCTGCTCTTCAACCAGGTGGGTCGGCGCATCGTGACGGCCAGCGAGGCGCCGCTGCCCGTGACGTACGAGGAGCCGCGGGGCGTGCTCGACCTCTCGCTCCGCTTCCCCATCTGGCAGCAGCTCAGCGGCAAGTTCGACGCGCGCAACCTGCTGGACTCCGAGTACCTGCAGACGCAGGGCACCGTGACGCGCGAGTCGTACCACGCCGGCCGCGTCTTCCAGTTCGGGCTCAGCTGGCAACCGTAGCGTGAAGGGCCGGGGCG